>NZ_JBFTRB010000014.1:0-112335 GCF_056399305.1 Arthrobacter sp. 01N444 | reverse complement strand
CGGTCCCATCCCGAACCCGGAAGCTAAGACCCACAGCGCCGATGGTACTGCACCCGGGAGGGTGTGGGAGAGTAGGTCACCGCCGGAACACCATTAACGGTCGAGGACCCCCACCACAAGGTGGGGGTCCTCCCGCATTTACCCCCCCCTCAGGCAGGGCCGGGACCCCGGCCCCGGAGCCCGGGCCCACGGCCGGCTGCCCCCAAACCGGTCCGGTACACGCCCTGCCATAACAGCGGCCCCGGGGCCCGCCACGAGCGCCCCACATCCCCGGGCAGCCGGCAGGGCATCCAAGGCCGGTGCCGGCGTCGCCCCGCCAAGGCCTCCCCTCACTGCCCGCCAGGATGCTTCTAAAGTCGTCAAGCCGGGTTCTGATAGCGCAGCCAGCGCAGCGAAAGGACAAACCAGCTCCTTGGAACTGGCCCCGCTACGTATTAAGTTCCTGGCGTTGTGCAAGTATGAGTCCACTGACCTTTGGGGGTGACCGGTGATGATCACAGGCAAGTTCAAGTACTCCGCTACTACCACAATGCTGGGGCTGATCTGCGTCCTAACAGCCTGTGGCATGGAGGTGCAGCAGTCCTCCAATGCCCAGTCCTCGCAGTCCCCGCAGCATACGGAATTCGGCTCTATCGAGGAAGCCCGCCGAGCCGTTGCCGATGTCATTGGCTGCGAGGAAGCGCCCAAAACGGCCCCAATCATCAATCCGGAGCTGGCCGGTTACACGGCCGAATACGCCGTCTGTTCAAAACGTGTCCAGGTCGAGTGGTTCAAGACCGAAGAGGCCCGAAATGCTGAGCAGCAGCTGTATGCGGACAGCACCCAGCCTTTAGCCATCGTGGAGGGTAAAAACTGGATGGTCGTGGACATGTCCGAGGCACTTCAGGAGTCTCCGAGCGGTATGGACTTGAAGGGCCTGGCGCAAGAGCTCGGCGGCGAGTTCAAATCCGTGAATGGTGCCAAGCCGTCTTAGAACGCCAAGAGTTAGGCCTCATCAGTACGTGGGAGATTCCCCTCGGAGGCAATACCATGGGTGAGCCACGCCCAAGCCAGGCCACAGCACCAGACTGCCAGCCACTCACAGAGCAGCCGGATATAGACTTACAGACCATGGGACGGGTCAGCAGCGGGCAGCGCCCGGGGTGGCTACCTGGCGGCACAAAGTACGCCGGCGGGGACCGCGGCGGAACTCGGTGAAACGGCGCCGACGAGGGGGCTTCCGCTCTCGGCGCAATTTGACGGCGATCGGCGCCCGATTCCAGTGATTTTCCCCAAAAAAGGCCGAAAACACGCGGAATTTGCCACCTCTGAGGCGCCAAGCTGGTAAGTTTTCGAACAGTGGTTTGTACGCATGCCGTGTGCAGGCTCCAAAAATCGTGACCGTCCAGGAGGACATAAATGGCTAAGAACCGTAGTGAACTTGTTGCAGAGGTAGCAGGCAAGGCCGGCACCAGCCAGGCAGCAGTCAACTCCGTGCTCGACGCACTGTTCGAGGTCTTCGAGACCTCCGTCGCCGCGGGCGAGAAGATCACCATCCCGGGCTGGCTCGCCGTAGAGCGCACCGACCGTGCAGCTCGCACCGGCCGCAACCCGCAGACCGGCGAGACCATCCAGATTGCCGCTGGCCACAGCGTCAAGCTGACCGCCGGCTCCAAGCTGAAGGCTGCAGTCGCCAAGAAGAAGTAGTCTTCTTCGCAGGCTTGAAAGGAGCGGCAACCCTCGGGTTGCCGCTCCTTTTGCGTCCCCGGCCAGTCCCCGGCCAGTCCCTAACCCGGTCCCTAACCGGTCTTAGCCCGGCCGGGCGGCCTTCCCGACGAATCCGCAGTCCTTTGAAGGCCGGGCCGGCCTGGCGGATCCCCAGAGGCCCAGCCGCCGGGGCCGATTCGCTGAGCTAGGCGGCGTAGCGGACAATGGAGGTGTGCCTTCCGCAGTAAATCCCACGCCCACAACCGCAGCGCCCGTTCCCCCCGGGGACGCACGCGGCCCTGGCTCCGGTCCCGCCGGGATTGCCCGGCCTTGGCTGATCGCAGGCCTTGGCGCGTTGTTTATTGGCCTGGTAGCGGCACTTATCTTCTCCGGCGCAGCAGCCGCCCGCGAGGTCTCAGATCCCGGGGCACTGGTGCGCTGGGGGCTTCCGGTGAGCAAAGCGATCCACAACGTCGCTGTCGCCACCGTGATCGGCGGCCTCATCTTCGCCGTCGGCATCCTGCCGCGAAACAGGAACGGCTCCCGGTCCAAGGAGCAGGACGCCCCGGAACATCCGGCCTTCACCCGGGCGCTGGCCGTGGCAGCGGCCGCCGGCGCCGTCTGGACGCTGTCCGCGATCACCGTGCTGGTCCTGGGCTACGCGGACATTGCGGGGCAGGGCATCTCCGGGGATCCGGAATTCACCCGCTCCCTCGTTTACTTCATGACGGACATCGAAACCGGACGCGCGTGGCTGGCTGTCGTAATCATCGCCGCCGTCGTTACCACCGCCCTGTTCGGAGTGCGCTCCCGCGGCGGCCTGGCACTGACACTGGTCCTTTCGCTGATCGGTCTGGTTCCCGCTGCCCTGATCGGACACTCCTCCAGCTCCAGCGACCACGAGGGCGCCATCAATTCGCTCGGCCTGCACCTGGTCGGCGTATCGGCCTGGGTGGGCGGCATCATCATGCTCGCGGTCCTCTCCGGGGTCCTGGAGGGCACGGGCGCCGGCGGCCGCACCTCGGGGGCAGCTTCGGGGACTGCAGACATCACCGAGCCAACCCTGCGCCGGTTCTCATCCCTGGCCGGCTTTGCCTTCGCGCTGGTCTTCGCCTCAGGCGTGATCAACGCCAGCATCCGCCTCACCACATGGGCAGACCTCTTCGGCTCCGCCTACGGGCAACTGATCCTGGCCAAGACGGCAGCGGTCCTGGTGTTGGGCGGCATCGGGCTCATGCACCGCCGCTGGGTCATCCCGCAGCTGGGCAACCGCGCCATGGGCAGGTCCGCGCGGCGGGTGCTGTGGCAGTTGGTGATCGTGGAGCTGATCATCATGGGAGCGACGTCCGGGATCGCCGTCGCGCTGGGGCGTTCCGCCCCGCCGCAGCCCACCACTTTCGCCCCCGACGCTTCGCCTGCCTTCATCCTCTCGGGCTACGAGCTGCCGCCGGAACTGACCCCGGACCGATGGCTCACGGAGTGGCGGCTCGACTGGCTCTGGATCGCCGTCGTCGTATTTGGCCTGGTGTCCTACCTCCTCGGCGTACGAAGGGTGCTGAAGCGGGGCGACTCGTGGCCCTGGTTCCGGACGGTCAACTGGGTGATCGGACTCATGGTCCTCACCTACGTGACCTCGGGGCCGCCGTCGGTCTATGGCAGGGTGCTGTTTTCGGCGCACATGGTGGACCACATGGCCCTGACCATGGTGGCCCCCATCTTCCTGGTCCTCGGCGCCCCCGTGACGCTGGCACTGCGGGCGCTGACCCCCCGGCGCGACAGCTCCCGCGGCCCGCGCGAGTGGCTCATGATCTTCATCCACTCCAAGTTCTCGCAACTGGTGACCCACCCGCTGTTCGCGGCCGCCAACTTCGCCGGCTCGATCGTGCTTTTCTACTACTCGGACGCGTTCGGCTATGCGATGCGGGACCACGTGGGCCACGAACTCATGAACCTGCACTTCGCCCTCACCGGCTACATCTTCGTGCTCACCATGATCGGCACCGATCCGTTGCCGCGCCGCGCACCGTACCCCATGCGGCTGCTGCTCCTGTTGGCCACCATGGGCTTCCACGCGTTCTTCGGCGTCGCCATCATGGGCGGCACCGGACTGCTGGCCGCCGACTACTTCGGCAACCTGGGGCGGACCTGGGGCCCCGCGGCCCTGCTGGACCAACAGATGGGCGGTGCCGTGGCGTGGGGGATCGGCGAAGTGCCAACCCTGCTGGTAGCGATCGGAGTCGCCGTGATGTGGTCCCGCTCCGACGCGCGCGAGTCCAAACGCACCGACCGGGCGGCGGACAGGAATAACGACGCCGATCTCACCGCTTACAACGATATGTTTGCCAAGCTGGCCGAGCGCGACGCCAGGCTTGCCGAACGCAATTCAAAGCTGGAAGGACGCTCATGACCGAAACCGTACGCACCCACCTCCGGGTCCGGGCCTCCGAACTGGTGGGCCGCAACTGGCTTAACACCGGTGGCAAGTCCCTGGACCTTGAATCCCTGCGCGGCAAGATCGTGCTGCTGGACTTCTGGACGTTCTGCTGCATCAACTGCCTGCACGTCCTGGACGAACTCCGCCCGCTCGAGCAGCAGTACTCGGATGTCCTCGTGACGGTCGGCGTGCATTCGCCCAAGTTCGAGCACGAGGCCGATCCCGTGGCGCTGGCGGCCGCCGTCGAACGCTACGAGATCCGCCACCCTGTCCTCGACGACCCCGAGCTGGACACCTGGAAGGCCTATACGGCCCGGGCCTGGCCGACCCTGGTGGTCATCGATCCCGAGGGCTACATCGTGGCGCACCTCTCCGGCGAGGGCCACGCGGACGGCCTCGCCGTGCTGATCCCCGAGCTGATCGCCGAACACGAAGCCAGGGGCACCCTGCACCGGGGCGACGGCCCCTATGTGGCGCCGGAACCGACGTCGGGAACACTGCGCTTCCCGGGCAAGGCCCTGTTCCTGCCCGCCGGCCGCGGCGTCGGAGGCGCCGGCGACGGCTCGTGGCTGGTGACCGACACCGGCCATCACCGGGTCGTGGAACTCTCTACCGACTTTCAGACCGTGCTGGCCACGTACGGCTCGGGCGAAAAGGGCCACGCCGACGGCAACGCCGCCACCGCCCGGTTCAACGAACCGCAGGGCCTGGTGCTGCTGCCTGAGGATGTCGCCGCGGACGCCGGTTACGACGTCGTCATTGCCGACTCAGTGAATCACCGGCTCCGCGGGCTGTCCCTCACGGACGGCACCGTCCGGACGCTGGCCGGCAACGGCGTACAGCGGCTGCTGGAAACCGGTCCGGCCCGCGTGGACGAGGAAGGCGCCGCCTACGGTACCCGGCTCGAGGCGGACCCGCTCGCGGTGTCCCTGAGCTCGCCGTGGGACGTCGTCTGGTCCACCAAGCTCAACGCCGTGGTGGTCGCGATGGCGGGAGTGCACCAGATCTTCAGCTTCGACCCGACCTCCGGGGCCGTAAAGATCATCGCCGGCAACGGCCTCGAAGGGCTCCTGGACGGCCCGGCCGCTGAAGCCTGGTTCGCCCAGTCCTCCGGCCTCGCCGAAGACGCGGACGGCAACATCTGGGTGGCTGACTCCGAGACCTCCGCCCTGCGCAAACTCGTGATTGATGACGCGGGCAGCATCACCGTCGAGTCGGCGGTGGGCAAGGGCCTGTTCGACTTCGGCTTCCGCGACGGACCCGCCGGGGAGGCGCGGCTGCAGCACCCGCTCGGCGTCACGGTGCTCCCTGACGGTTCGGTGGCCATCGCGGACACGTACAACGGCGCAGTCCGCCGCTACGACCCCGCAACGGGCACGGTCTCCACGCTGGCCCGCGGACTGTCCGAGCCCTCGGACGTGATTGTGGACCACACCCAGGTCGCCGGATCCGAACCGTTGCTGGTGGTGGTCGAGGCCAACAAGCACCAGCTCGTGTACGTGCCCATCCCGAAGGAAGCCCAGCAGGTGGACGAGGGTGCGGCGCAGACCCACCGGCCCAAGAGCCCCGTGGCGCCTGGGCCGCTCGAACTGGCGGTCCGCTTCACGGCGCCCACCGGCCAGAAGCTGGACGACCGCTGGGGCGATCCCACCCAGTTGAAGATCTCGTCCACACCCCCCGAACTGCTGGTCTCCGGCGGCGGGACGTCCGTGGGGCTCCTGCGCACCCTGGAGCTTTCCTCCGACGTCCCCGAGGGCGTCCTGCACATCACCGCCCGCGCGGCCGCGTGTGACGGGCCCGAAGACGCCGACGGCGAGATCCCGGACCATGCGGCCTGCCACCTCTACCAGCAGGACTGGGGAATCCCCGTGCTACTGCAGGCCGACGGAGACACCGAGCTGGTCCTGGACCTGCGCGGAATGGACTGAGCCGCTGCGCCAAGGCTGAGCCGAAGGCTGCCGTCCGTGACCCTGAATCACGGACAGCAGCCTTTTGGCTTTCTTCGGGCCTCCGGCCGCGGAGCCCCGGCGGGTACTAATAGTCCAGCTGCGGCGTGAGCTTGACGGTGTCGCCGTCGATGTCCAGACGGGTCGTGAAGCTGAAATCGTGGACGGAGTCGATGTCGGACACGGCGCCCGAGAACAGATCCTGTTGGCGGGCCTTGATCCGGGCCTTGCCGTCGAGGGGCGCCACCACCCAGCGGCCGCCGAACGGCTCGATGCTGACGCTCGGGTAGTCCGTGATGCTCCAGTCGATGGTCCCGTCCATCACGCGGTTGTTGGTGGCGTGGTAGAACGGGCAGTTGGGCTGCAGCTTCTGCTGCTTGTCGGCCTCGTCCGCGCAGGAGTCCAGGAACTCCTTGACCTTGCCGCTCACGGCCTCCTTCAGGGCGCCCGTGGCCTCGGTCAGCAGGTTCAGCGGGGCCGGAGGCGCGTCCGCGGCCGACACGGTGGCGCGGGTGGCCGGGGCGGAGAAATACTGGCCGTTCAGGGTCGCCTCGTACTCGCCCGGGTAGAAGACTGCGAAGGAGTTGCGGCCGTTGGGCATGTTCACCGGCACGCCGTTGAGGGTGGCCTCGCTGGAGTTGACCACGGTGACGTCCAGGACGGGCAGCTCAGAGGGGACGAAAGACCATTTGTGGAAGAACAGCCACTCGGTGCCGGAGCGCTCCAACAGGAACTCGGTCCGCAACTTGTTGCCGTCGACTGTGTACTCCATGGGCACCATGACCTGATTGGCACCGCGCTCTTCCGCGGCGCCAAGCTTGACGTCGGAGACGCGTGCCGCCGCGGTTTGTAGGGCCGTGCCGTCGAGCATCGCCGGGTTGCTTTGTGGCACGGAGGCGCGCAACAGGCCCAGCGCCTTTTCGCCATCGCCCTTTTGCAGGGCACTCAAATATTCGCGGACTGGCTGCTGGGGCCCGGCAATGGAGTCGTTCACCAGGTTGATCGACACGATGGCCCCGGCGACGGCAAGCATCAGTCCCAGCAGCCACACTGCTGCGATTTTGACCAACGCCTGACTCATCTGCACCATTCTTACGTTACCTGTACCCCACAGGAATCCCGGTGTCACAGTCCGCATCTGTGACGCGGAGCATGGCTGAAGGCCGCCCGGCCCACGGGCAGGGAACGTTCGGTTGGATGCCGCCGCGGTGATCCCTAGCGGCGGCGGCGTTTGGAGGAAGTGCCGAAGACGCCGCGGAGCAGTTCCCTGCCAAGCTGGGTCCCCAGCGAGCGGGCCATGCTCTGAAGGCCACCGCCCAGGGCCCCTGCGAGTTCGCCGCCAATGCCCCCGCCACCGCCGGCCGGCGGCTGCGCCGGCCGGGGGGCACGCCGCTCGGCCACGTTGTCATCGTCGGGCATCCTGGGCGCCGGCGCGGGGCGGCTGCTGGGGCGGCCAAGGATTTCCTCCTCGATCCGCCGGGCTTCGGCGTCGATGGCGCGGGGGTCCAAACCGCCGCCCTGGGCGGATTCCTGGCTGCCGCCGTCCCGGGCGCCGCCGTGGTGTGCGGTCCCGGCCGCCGGCCCGGTGGGGGCAGCGCCTGTGCGGTCACCGCCTTCGGCGGCGATCTTCTCGTACGCCGAGATGTTGTCGACGGCGGTGCCGTACTTGGGCAGCAGGGCGGAGGCGGCGACGGTGCTGGAGATCAGCTCGTCGGTGCTGGGACCCATCACGGACTCCGGGGCGCGGAGCCGGGTCAGCGCCACCGGGGTCGGCGCGCCCTTCTCATTCAGGACTGTGATGACGGCCTCGCCGATGCCGGCGGTAGTGAGGGTCTCCTCGAGGTCGTAGTCGCTGGTCGGGAAGGTGGAGACGGTGGCCCTGAGGGCCTTGGCGTCCTCCGGGGTATAGGCGCGGAGGGCGTGCTGCACGCGGTTTGCCAGCTGGCCGAGGACGTCGGCGGGGACGTCCTTGGGGGTCTGCGTGACGAAGAAAATGCCGACACCTTTGGACCTGATGAGCCGGACGGTGGTGGTGATCGCATCAAGGAAGGCTTTCGAGGCGCCGTTGAACAGCAAGTGGGCCTCATCGAGGAAGAAGACGAGCTTGGGCTTGTCGAGGTCCCCGGCCTCGGGCAGGTCCTCGAAGAGGTCGGCCAGCAGCCACATGAGGAACGTCGAGAAGAGCATGGGCTTGGTCTGCAGCGTCGGAAGCTCCAGGCAGCTCACCACACCGCGACCGTCCGGCGCGGTACGCAGCAGTTCGGCGGTGTCGAACTCGGGTTCGCCGAAGAACTTCTCCATACCCTGCGCCTCGAGCGTGATCAGTTCGCGCAGGATCACGCCGGCGGTTGCCTTGGAGAGGCCGCCGAGTTCCTCAAGTTCGTCCTTGCCCTCGGCCGAGGTCAGGAATTGGATCACGGCCCGCAGGTCCTTGAGGTCGATCAGCTCCAGGTCTTTCTTGTCCGCGAAATGGAAGACGAGCTGCAGGCTGGATTCCTGGGTCTCGTTCAGGTCCATGATGCGGGAGAGCAGGATGGGGCCGAAGGAGGTGATGGTGGCGCGGACCGGTATGCCCTTGCCGTCGCCGCCGAGGGCAAGGAACTCCACCGGAAAAGTCTTGCCCGACCAGGCCTGGCCGATGCTCTCCGTGCGGGCCAGGAGTTTTTCGGTGCCCGTGGCGGCGGTGGCCAGGCCCGAGAGGTCGCCCTTGATGTCGGCCAGGAACACGGGCACGCCGGCGGTGGAAAGCTGTTCGGCCATCATGTGCAGCGTGACGGTCTTGCCCGTGCCTGTCGCCCCGGCCACGAGGCCGTGCCGGTTCATCATCGCGAGCGGCAGCCGGACGGAGGCTTCCTTGTGGAGTTCGCCGTCGACGATCGCCGCGCCGAGCTCGATCGTCGGGCCGTCCAAAGTGTAGCCCTGGACGATCGTGGCGACTTTGTCTGCAGTGGATTTGATGGCCATGCGGTTAGCTTAGCCGGGTCCGGGGTTCCCGGACCCGGCTAGGAGTGGCTTATTCGGCGAGGGCCTTGAGGACCTCCTTGGCCACGTCCTCGCTGGACTGCGGGTTCTGCCCGGTGATGAGGTTTCCGTCCCGCACAACGTGAGACGTCCAGGCCGCGCCGTTCTCCACTACCGCGCCCTTCTCCTTCAGGACATCCTCCACGAACCACGGTGTATTGGGTCCCGTGCCGCCACCCAGCTCCTCCTCATTGGTGAAGACGGTGAGGCGGCGTCCGGCGAAGGTGAACGCGCCGTCGTCGTCCGTGGCGCTCAACAGCCCGGCCGGGCCGTGGCAGAAGGGGGCAATGATCTTGCCGGCCGTGTTGACGGCCGTCAGCAGGCGGCCAAGGTCGGCATCCTGGTACAGGTCGGCCATGGGCCCGTGGCCGCCCGGCATCACGACGGCGTCGTAGGCGGAGGCGTCGACGTCGGCCAGCACCAGCGGGTTGGACAGTTCGGCGTCGAGGGAATCGATGTAGCGGCGGAAGCTATCCGCACGGTCCTGCCCACCGGCGGACTCGGCCGCGAGGCTCACCTCATCCACCGTCGGCTTCTTGCCGCCCGGAGTGGCGATGTGCACGGTGTGGCCCGCGTCGAGAAGGGTCCGGTGGGAGACGACGAGCTCCTCGGCCCAGTACCCGGTGGGGTGTTCGCTGCCGTCGCGCATCGTCAGGGAATCTGCTGCCGAGACAACCATCAGAATATTTTTAGCCATGGTGCTGCTCCTGTTCTGCCGGCAGGGCCGGCGGACGGTGGATAAGGTGAAATATGGGAAGCGGCGCGGTTCAGCGGGTCGCTTCGAGTTCCGCATAGGTGGCGTCGTCGAGGACGACGCCGGCGGCGGCCAGGTTGTCTTCAAGATGCTTGACGGAGCCGGTGCCGGGGATCGGCATCATGACGGGGGACCGGCGCAGAAGCCAGGCCAGCGCCACCTGGGAAGTCGTGGCGCCCAGCCGCTTCGCCGCCTCGTCGAGCGGTCCGCCCGGCCGGGCCAGCTCGCCAGCGGAGATCGGCGCCCACGGAATGAAGCCGATGCCGTTCTCCTCGGCGTACTCGAGGACGTCCTCGGAGCTGCGGTCGGTGAGGTTGTAGCGGTTCTGCACCGTGGAGACGGTGAAGTACTTCCCGGCTTCCTCCAGGTCCTCGATGCTGACCTGGGAGAGGCCGAGTGCCTTGACCTTGCCTTCCTTTTGCAGATCGCGAAGCACGGTGAACTGCTCGTCGCGGTCCACCTTGGGGTCGATCCGGTGCAGCTGCAGGAGGTCGAGGGAGTCGACCTTGAGTTTGCGCAGGCTCAGTTCCGTCTGCTGGCGCAGGTATTCGGGCCGGCCGACCGGAACCCAGACGTTGGGGCCGGTGCGGGTGAACCCCACCTTGGTGGCGATCTTGAGGCCGTCCCGGTAGGGATGCAGCGCCTCGGCGAGGATTTCCTCGCTGATGTTGGGGCCGTAAGAGTCTGCGGTGTCAATGAAGTCGACGCCGAGCTCCACGGCGCGGCGCACGACGGCGACCGCGGCGGCGCGGTCTGCCGGCTCGCCCCAGACGCCGTCGCCGACGATCCGCATGGCGCCAAAGCCCAGCCGGTGGACGGTTCCCAGATCCTTGAGGGCGATCGTGGCGGATTTTTCCGGATGCTGTGAATTGTCGTGGCTCATAGGAAAGTGAACATCCTCAGTCTGCTGACTATTCCAAGGCTCCCTAACGGGGCGTCCCCGCCCGTCGATGCGGGGGCGCCTGCAGGCGTGCGTTCCGGGCATTCCTGCGGCAAAACCTGCGCCGTGGCGGAATTACGCCACCGATTAGCGTTTCTGCGATTTTGCCTTAGACTGTGGCATGCCCAACTCGTTCCCGCGCATCGTGCTGGCCTTTGCCGTGACCCTCGGCCTTGTAATGCTGGGCGGAAGCCCCGCTTCGGCCGCTACGGCCAGTACCTCGGGACCCGGAATCGATGTGTCCTGGCCGCAATGCGGGAAGACCCTCCCAAAGCAGCCGGCCTTCGCGATCGTCGGCGTCAACCATGGCCTGGCCAACAACACGAACCCGTGCCTGGCAAGCCAGCTGGCCTGGGCCAAGACCGCAAAGTCCCCGGCAGCGACGGCGCAGCCGAGGGTGGCGCTGTACGTCAACACGGCCAACCCCGCCCGGCAGGGGTCCTGGTGGCCCACGTTGAACACCTACAACGGGGTGAAGGTCACAAACCCCTACGGCAACTGCGCCTTGGGGTCGCTCAAAGCCTGCTCCTATATGTATGGGTGGGCCAAGGCGTCCGACGACGCCAAGCGCCGCGGGGTCAGCAACCCGCAGTCCTACCTCTGGTGGTTGGATGTGGAAACGGAAAACACCTGGCAGGCTGACAAAGCCGCCAACGTCGCCGTCCTGGAAGGCATGGCCGCCTACTTCAAGAAGATCGGCGCCCGCGTGGGCCTCTACTCCACCGCCTACCAGTGGGGGGAGATCGCCGGAACCGTGAAGTTCGCCAGCCCGCTGGCAGGTCTGCCGAGCTGGCTCGCTGGAGCTGGATCGGCGGCCGGGGCCAAGGCGAACTGCGCCCGCCCCGGACTCACCCCGAACAGCCGCGTCTCGATGACGCAGTACATCTCCGGGGGCCTTGACTACAACTACTCGTGCCCCTGAGCCGCCTGCAGAAATATCCCGGGGGCCGCCGTCGTTGACCCCAGTGTGCCCGCGCCGGAAACCCGGTGCCACCCAGGACCGCAGTCCCAACTCCGGCCCGCACACTGCTCCGCTACGAAAGGCCGGCTTTTCCGTGACTGTTCCGCTTTCCATTCTTGATCTCGCAACCATCGGCCCGGGCCAGACGGCGGCCGAAAGCTTCGCCGGCAGCGTGGCCATGGCGCAGCTCGCCGAGGACCGGGGTTACCGGCGGATCTGGTACGCCGAGCACCACAACATGTCCGCGATCGCCTCGTCCGCCACGAGTGTACTGATCGCCCACGTCGCGGCCCACACCTCCAGCATCCGGCTCGGCGCCGGCGGCGTGATGCTGCCCAACCACTCGCCGCTGACCATCGCCGAACAGTTCGGCACGCTTGAGACCCTGCACCCGGGCAGGATCGACCTCGGCCTGGGCCGGGCGCCGGGCAGCGACCAGAACACCATGCGCGCCCTGCGCCGCGATCCGATGTCGGCAGACAGCTTCCCGCAGGACGTCCTGGAGCTCCAGGGCTACCTGAGCGGCCCCACCCGCATCCAGGGCGTGGAGGCCACCCCGGGCAAGGGCACCAACGTGCCGCTGTACATCCTGGGGTCCTCCCTGTTCGGCGCCAGGCTGGCCGCCCAGCTGGGCCTGCCCTATGCGTTCGCCTCGCACTTCGCGCCCAACGCGCTGCAGGATGCGGTGGCGGTCTACCGCCGCGAATTCCGGCCCTCCGCGCAGCTCGAGGCCCCGCACGTGATCGCCGGAGTCAATGTCATTGCCGCCGATTCCGCCGCTGAGGCGCAGGCGATGTTCCAGGCCACCAAGCGGGCCAGGGTTTCCTTGTTCTTCGGCAATGGCCGTGTGTTCAGCGACGACGAGGCGGATATGATCCTGGACTCGCCCCAGGGCCAGCAGATGGCGCAGATGATGAAGTACTCCGCGGTGGGCACCCCCGAGGCCGTCCTGGCGTACCTCGAGGAGTTCACGGCGCACGCCGACGCCGACGAACTGATCGTGGCGCACCAGAGCACCGGGACCGAACCCCGGCTCCGTTCTGTGGAACTTCTGGCCGACGCCGCCCGCCTCGTGCGGGCATAACGACCTAGGGCCTTCCGGGCTACAGTTCCCGGCGGGCGCCCTCGGACGCGGTGACGGGGAAGATGTGCGGGGCCGCGTATCCGGCCCGGGCGAAGTCGCGGGCAACGCCCGCGGCCACCGTTGCGGCGCCGTCGTTGCGGACCAGAGCAATGGCTGCGCCACCGAAACCGCCGCCGGTCATGCGCGCGCCGATGGCGCCCAATCCCTGCGCGCTGGCCACGGCGAGGTCGAGCTCAGGGGTGGAGATCTCGAAGTCGTCGCGCATGGACTCGTGCGATTCGTTGAGGAACGGCCCGATCGCGGCGGGGCCGGAGGTCCGCAGTGCCGTCACGGTGTCGAGCACCCGCTGGTTTTCCGTGATGATGTGGCGGACCCGGCGGTAGGTCTGTCCGTCGAGCTGTGCCGCGGCGCGGGGAAGATCGTCCGGGCCCAGCGCCCGCAGACTGCCGACGCCCAGGCGGCGGGCGCCGTCCTCGCAGGAACGGCGGCGGCTGGCGTAGCCGCCGTCGGCATGGGAATGGCTGGTGCGGGTGTCGATCACGAGCAGCCCCACCCCGGCACCGGCGAAGCCGAGGGCAACCGGCTCGGTCGACAGGTTCTGGCAATCGAGCAGGATGCCATGATCGGGCTCGCCAAGGAGCGAGGCCGACTGGTCCATGATGCCGGTGGGCGCGCCGACCACCCGGTTCTCGGCCAGCTGGCCGATCCGTGCCAGTTCAGGCCTGCCCAGCCCCAAGTCCCAGAGATCGTTCAGGGCCAGGGCCACCGCGCATTCGATTGCGGCGGAGGAGGACAGCCCGGCGCCGGCCGGGACATCCGAGGTCAGCGCCAGATCCAGGCCGGACATCCGGGACGGGACGCCGGAACCGGCTGCTGAACCGGACGCGACGTCGGAACCGGCTGCTGAACCGGACGCGACGTCGGAACCGGCGCCGGCTGCTGCCGCCCGGGACATCGCCCAGGCCACGCCGAGGGGGTACGCGGCCCAGCCGGTGAGGCTATCCGGGTCCAGGCGGTCGAGGCTTACCTCTATGACGCCGGGGAAAGAGCTGCTGGTGACCCGGAGCAGACGGTCTGCGCGGACGCGGGCCGCCACCGTGGTGCGCTTGTCGATCGCGATCGGAAACGCGAAGCCCTCGTTGTAATCCGTGTGCTCACCGATCAGGTTGACCCGCCCGGGCGCCGACCACAAGCCGTCCGGCGCGCCCCCAAACTCGCTGGAAAAGTACCCACTTTCCCGTTCAAGGACCTCGTTCATGGCTGGGCTGCTTCCTGTTCTGTTGCTGGGAGTTCTGTACGGAATGGCTCGAGCCCTGGTGTACGCGGTGGCGGCGATGCTGCCTCCATGGCGTCCCGGAGCCGGGCGGCGGCCGTTTCCGGCGGGATGTCCGCAATGAATGCCCCCATCGCGGCTTCCGACCCTGCCAGGTACTTGAGCTTGTCCTCCTCCCGGCGGGGCGAGGTCAGTTGCAGCATGAGCCGGATGTCGTCCCGGTGGGCGTGGACGGGAGCCTGGTGCCACGCCGAAATGTACGGCGTGGGGCTGTCGTAGAGGGCATCGACGCCACGCAGGAGCTGGCGGTACAGCAGGGAGAACTCATCGCGTTCCTCGTCGGTCGTGGCGGCGAGGTCCGGGACGTGCCGGTGCGGGAGGATATGCACTTCCAGCGGCCAGCGCGCGGCAAACGGGACAAACGCCGTCCAGTGCTCGCCCTGGAGCAGCACCCGCTCGGATTTCTGCTCGAAGCTGAGGATGTCCTCGAACAGCGCGCCGCCGTAACTTTCGATCGTGCGGACCAGCTGGGCCGTGCGCGGCGTGATGTACGGGTAGGCGTAGATCTGTCCGTGCGGGTGGTGCAGCGTCACGCCGATCGCTTCGCCGCGGTTCTCGAACGGAAAGACCTGTTCGACGCCGGGCAGCGCGGACAGCGCGGCCGTCCGGTCCGCCCAGGCTTCCACGACCGTGCGCATTCGGGACAGGGGCAGGCCCGCCAGGGAGCCGGTGTGTTCCGGGGAGAAGCACACCACTTCGCACCGGCCCACGGACTGCCGGCTGCGCCCCAGCCCCACCCGGGCGAGGTCATCCAGGCCTTCCGGCGCGGCGGCCCCCGCCAGGTCCGGCCCGAAGGAGGGGGACTTGTTTTCGAAGACGGCGACGTCGTAGAGGCTCGGAATCTCCGAGGGATTCTCCGGCGACGCCGGGGCCAGCGGGTCCAGGTGCGAGGGCGGCAGGACCACCCGGTTCTGCCGGGCGGCCGCGATCGAGATCCACTCCCCGGTCAGGGCGTCCTGGCGCATGGTGGCCGTGGGCGGCCGGACCGCCGGCGCGCGGAGATCCTCGCCCCGGTGCGGGGGCAGGGCGGTATCGGCATCATCGAAGTAGATGATGTCCCGGCCGTCGGAGAGCTTGTGGGAGCGTTTCGTAATCTGGCCCATGCTAGGGGTTCCTCACGGGGTGTGCGCTGGTTGCGGCTGGATATGCGGCCGGAGCGGCGGCGGTGGCGCGGCGGACTGCCAGGAGCAGCCCGTGTTCCGGGTTCAGGACCGGCATTGGGAGCCCGGATTCGGCCAGGAAGCGTCCCGAGACCTCGACGCCGCCCGCAAGCCACGCCGGTGGCGCCGCCTGCAGGAACGCCCGCCGGTCCCCGGCCGCCGGGTAGACCGCTTCCACCCGGTACGCGGTGTCCGGGAGCAGCCCGGGCAGGCAGACCTTCCCCGGGACTTCGGCGAACGACGTCGCCACCGAGACCAGGGCGTAGAGGGCCTCGCCGCCGTCATGGGACACGACCCCGTGCAGCCGGAGGGCGGGATCGGGCTCGTCGGCCCGCACCATGCGCCCGCTGTGCAGGAGCGGCCGGTACTGCTTGAACAGTGCGATGGCTTGGGCAAGCTCGGTCCGTTCGGCATCGTCGAGGCGCCGGACATCCCATTCGAGGCCGAAGTGGCCGAACATCGCGGTGATCGCCCGGAACGAGAGATCGTGCGTTCGCGCCGTGGTGTGGCTCGTGGTGGGGCCAATGTGCGATCCGACGAGCTCCGGCGGCACCACCACGCCGGTCCAGCGCTGGATGGTCTGCCGTTCCAGGGCATCGTTGCAGTCCGAGGCCCAGATCCGGTCGGTGCGCTCCAGGATGCCGAGATCCACGCGGGCCCCGCCGGAGGAGCAGCTTTCGATCTCGACGCCGGGGTGGGCCTTGCGGAGCTCGTCCAGGAGCCGGTAGACGGCCTGAGTCTGGGCGTGCACGGACGGCCGGCCGGCGTGGCCCATCTCGGCCAGGTCCCGGTTCTGGTCCCATTTGAGGTAACTGATCCGGTATTCGCTCAACAGGGCATCGAGCCTGTCGAAGATGTATTGCCAGGCCGCCGGATTGACCAGGTCAAGGACCTGCTGGTGCCGCCATTGCATGGGCAGCCGGCCAGTCAGCCGGCCGGCCGGCCCGGCGATCCAGTCCGGGTGGGCGCGGGCCAGGTCCGAGTCTTCGTTGACCATTTCGGGTTCGACCCAGAGCCCGAATTCCATGCCGTGGCCGGTAACGGCGTCGATCAGCGGAGTCAGGCCCTCGGGCCACAGGCCCTCGTCGACGTACCAGTCGCCTAGACCCGCGTGATCATCGCGGCGGCCGCGGAACCAGCCGTCATCGAGGACGAAGCGTTCCACGCCGAGCCCGGCGGCCGCTTCGGCGAGTTCGAGCAGCGGCTCGAGGCGGTGATCGAAGTAGACCGCTTCCCAGACGTTGAGCACCACGGGACGGGCTTTGCCGGACCGCACGCCGGGGTGGTGCGGGCGCCCGCGGAACCAGCTGTAGAAGGCATCGCTGATGCCGTCCAGGCCCGCGGCGGAGTAGGCAGCGTACAGCCACGGGGTCTCGTAGCTGGCGTTCGCTTCCACGCTGATCTCGCCGGCGCCGAGCAGTTCCGAGGCGCCCAGGACGGTCCGGCCGTCCGCGGCGGCGTCAACGAAGCTCTCGTGGTTGCCGCTCCAGCCCAGATGCACGGCCCAGACCTGCCCGTGGCGGTTCCCGAATCCGGGGGTTCCGGCCGCGAGCAGGAGCGAGGCGTCGTGGCCGGTCCGGCCGTGCCGGCCCGAGCGGACCCATGTGCCTTGGCGCAGCGGAAGGCGCTGGGGGTGGGACTCCCGGCACCAGCGGCCGGTCAGGTCCAGGATTTCTGAGGCGGCGCGGCCCACGGGCAGCACGGCGGCGAGTTCGTCGAGGCTGTACGGGCCGGCGCCGTCGTTGTCGAGCCGGTGCCGGAGCTGCAGCAGGCCTCCGTCGTTGATCCTGATCTCCGTGCGGACGCTGACACCGGCCTCGGGGTCGGCCTGGGTGATGACGGCCGAGCAGTCCGCCCCGCGGGACCGCTCGCCGCTGGACAGCTCAGCACTGGAACGTTCAACACTGACAACACGCAGACGGGCCGAGAACGCCTGGCCGTTCCGGTGGCCGCGGAGGCCGGGGCGCCCGCGCCAGCCGGAGGACGCCTGCGGGATCAGTCCCAGCGTGACCGGGACGTCGAGGGCCGAGTGCGGCACGGCCTGGCCCAGCAGCGAAAGATCCGGCAGGGCCGGGCCGAGGTCGGCGCCGAAGTGCAGCATGGCGGCCTCGCCCGTGCTGAAGTCGATCAGCAGGGATGTTCCGGAGCGGCGCAGGTACAACGGCTCCACCGGCGGGACGCCCACGGGGGAGCGCGTCTCGGCGGCAAGGGTGAGGTCCGGGTTGTTCACGGCAGCTCCAGGCGTAGTGGTTTGGGTGGGCGGGGGCCGAGCGGTCAGCCTGTGGCTGCTGCGGGGCTGGCTGCGCTGATGCTCCGGGCGTCGCCGGTATGGGCCAGGCGGAGCCGGCCGACGCGCTCGCCGAGGATGCGCCGGGCCTCGCTGCCCAGAAGGTCATCGCTGATGAGTTCGTCAGCGTCCTCCAGGCCGGCGATCGTGCTGATGCCGAGGGTGCCCCACTTGGTGTGGTCCGCCAGCACCACCACCCGCCGGGCCGCGGTGACGAAGGCCCGGTCGGTTTCGGCCTCGAGCACGTTGGGGGTGGTGAAGCCGGCGTCGGCGTCGACACCGTGGACGCCGAGGAACAATACGTCCAGGTGCAGCTGTTTGAGCGAGGATGTGGCCAGCGGGCCGACGAGGGCGTCCGAGGGTGTGCGCTCGCCGCCGGTCAGGATCACGGTGGACGGGGAGGCGCTCTGGTGGAAGACGTCCGCGATCCGCACCGAGTTGGTGACCACCGTGATCCGCGGGCCGGCGGACAGCAGCTGGGCCAGCGCCCACGTGGTGGTGCCGGCGCTGAGCCCCACCGCCATGCCCTCGCGCACCTGCGCGGCCGCCTCCTGCGCAATCGCCATCTTCTCGTCCTTGAGCTGGGTCACCTTCAGCTCGAAGCCTGGCTCGTGGGTGCCGGCGCCGCCGGGCAACTTGGCCCCGCCGTGGATCTTCTCCACGGCGCCCGCCGCGTCCAGGGCCTCGATGTCCCGCCGCACGGTCATCAGCGAGACGCCGAGCATCTTGGCGAGGTCCGCGACACGGACGATCCGTTCACGCTGGACCTCCGCGAGGATGGCGGAATGGCGGGCTGCGGCTAGCATGTGGAGTCCTTACAGGTTTGAGTGGCTTGACTGGTTTGAGTGGCTGGCGGAGGTGCCGACCAATCGGGCGGCAGCCGAACGGACGACGGCGGCACCGCCGGCTGGGAGGCCGAGCCCGCCGTCGAGTTCGGCGCCGGTGAGCAGGTCCACGCCTTCCAGCGGCAGCCGGACGTCGTGGGCGCCGTGGTTGATGCAGAACGTCCAGTCCGTCCCGTCCTTGCTGCGCCGGACCACTTCGACGTCGGCCGGCAGGTCCGGGACGAGCGGCTGCACCCTGGCATCGGCGCAGACGACGGCGAGCAGTTCGCCCAGGCCCTCCGGCGCGAGTGACGTGGCGACATAGTAGGAGCGGCCGCTTCCGGCACGGTTACGGGTCACGGCGGGAGAACCGGCGGCCGGTCCCTCTTCCACGGCCGCGAGGACCTCGGCGGTGGTGGCATGCCCCAATTCGTTCCAGCAGCTACCCGCCCCGAAGCTGCTGAGCCGGATGCTTTCGCCGCCGCGCAGCGGGAAAAACTCTTCCATCTTCACGCCCAGCAGTCCGCTGAACGCGCCGGGGTAGCTGCCAAGCCTGATGTGGTCATTTTCGTCCACGATACCGGAGAAATAGGTCACCACGAGGTGGCCGCCGGAGCGCACGTACGCGTCCAGATTCGCGGCCCCGGCATCGCTCACGAGGTACTGCATCGGCGCGACGACGAGCCGGTAGCCGGATAGGTCATCGGTGCCCTGGCGGAAGTCGGTGGGGATGCCGGCGCGGTAGAAGGCATCGTGCCAGCGCCGGGTTTCGGCGATGTTGGAGGCGTCCACGCTCGGGTGCGAGTCCAGTTCCGAGGCCCAGCGGGCGTCAGTGTCGTGGAGGATCGCGACGTCCACCCGGCCGGACGCGCCCGTAACCACCGAGCCGCTGACTTCGGCCAGGCTCCGCAGCGCCTGGCCCAGCTGGACCACTTCGCGCCAAACCTTCGTGTCCGTGCCGGCGTGCGGCAGCAGCCCGGAATGGAACTTTTCGGCGCCGGCCCGCGAGGCCCGCCACTGGAAGAAGAGCGCACCGTCGGCGCCGCGGGCAACATGCTGCAGGGAGTTGCGCAGCATCTCGCCGGGCGCTTTGGCGATGTTGCGCGGCTGCCAGTTCACGGCAGAGGTCGAATGCTCCATGAGCAGCCACGGCTTGCCCTTGGCCCAGCCGCGGGTGAGGTCTGCGGTTGCCGCCAGTTCCTGGAAGTTCCGCGGATCCTCGGCAATCAGGTAGTGGTCGTTGGAGACCACATCCATCTCCTCGGACCAGCGCCAGTAGTCCACGGGCTGGTGCAAGCCCATGTTGAACCCCATGAAGTTGGTGGTCACGGGATGTCCCGAGTGCGTGCGGATGATCGCGGCCTCGGCCTTGTAGCATTCGAGCAGCTCATCGGAGGAGTAGCGGGCGAAGTCCAGCTGCTGGGTCGGGTTCACCCAGGTCCCGGAGGTGCGCGGCGGCAGGATCTGCTCCCAGGCCGAGTAGCGCTGGGACCAGAAGGCGGTGCCCCACGCGGCATTGAGGGCCTCCAGGCTGCCGTACCGGCGTTCGAGCCAGCGCCGGAAACCCGCGGCGGCACCGTCCGAGAAATCAGGCTGGTTGTGGCAGCCGTACTCGTTGTGGACATGCCACATCACGACGGCGGGGTGGTCCTTGTACCGGGTGGCGATCTGCTCGGTCAGGGCCGCGGCGGCCCGGCGGTATTCGGCACTCGACGCCGCGAAGGCCTGCCGGGAACCGTAGCTGTGCCGCACGCCGTCGGCGGTCACGGGCAGGGAGTCGGGGTACTTGTGGCTGAACCAGGGCGGCGGCGACGCCGTGGCGTTCGCCAGGTCCACCCGGATGCCGTTGGCGTGCAGCAGGTCCAGGACCCGGTCCAGCCAGCCGAACTCGTAGACGCCCTCGGACGGCTCAAGCAGGGACCAGCTGAAGATGCCCACGCTGACCAGGTTGACGCCGGCCTCGCGCATCAGCCGGACGTCCTCGTCCCAGGTCTCCTCGGGCCACTGTTCCGGGTTGTAGTCTCCGCCGAATGCCAGCATCGGGGAGCCTTCGGAGCCGAGGCGGGCGGTGATGTAGTCCATGGCGTTGTTGTGGTTGGAGCTGTTGTCCACGTTTATCCTTTGCTGGAGCCGAGGGTCAGGCCCGCCACGAAGTGGCGCTGCAGGAGCAGGTAGATGATCAGGGCCGGAACGGCCGTGATCATGGCGCCGGCGGCGATCAGGTTGTAGTTGGAGAGGAACTGGCCCTGGAGGTTGTTGATCGCGGTGGTGACCGGAAGCCGGTCTCCGCTTTGGATGAAGAGCAGGGGCCAGAAGAAGTCGTTGTAAATGAAGATCACCTCGAGCGTGCCCATGGCGGCCAGGGCCGGGCGGCACAGCGGCAGGATGATGTCCCAGTACTGGCGCCAGACGCCGGCACCGTCAACCAGGGCCGCCTCGGTCAGCTCGGGGGACAGGGCCTTCATGTAGTTCGAGAGGACGAACGTCACGAAGCCGATCTGGAAGGCGGTGTCCACGGCGATCACGCTGATGTAGGTGTTGAGCAGGTTCCCGGAATCGCTGACGGCGTAGGGAAGCTCGAAGTGCTTGAACATTTCAAAGAGCGGCGCCGCGAGCACCTGCGGCGGCAGCAGGTTTCCGGCGGTGAACATGATCAGCAGGGTGATGTTGAACTTCCAGCTCACCCGGCTCACGGCGAACGCCATCATGGAGGCGAAGAAGAGGATCAGGAACACCGAGGGGACCGTGATGAGCACGGAGTTCCAGAACAGCTGGGAAAAGCCGCCCTGTGTCCAGGCCTGGGCGAAGTTGTCGAAGTTGAAGGCGCCGCCGGTGCTGAAGTAGCCGTATTTGTCGGTGTCGGCTTTGGGCCGCAGGGCAGTGAAAATGGCCCAGGCCAGGGGTACGAGCCAGATCGCCGCCATGACGATGAGGAAGACGTGGGTGCCGTAGTGCTTCTTGCCCTGCTTGTTGTTGGCCGGCCTGCCGGGGCGGGGGCCGGTCTTGCCTGGGCCGGAGCTGCGCTGCCGGGCGTCTGCCGGGCTGCCGGCCGCGGCGGCATCGGTTGGATGGGCGATGCTCATGCCTCTTTGTCCTTTCCGAATGCGCGGGAGAGGTAAAACGTGATGGGGATCAGCGAGATGACGAGCAGGATGACGGCCAGCGCCGAGCCGATGCCGATCACCTGCCCTTCGCCCACCAGGTTCTGGATGACCAGGGCGCTGATCAGTTCCAGCCCGTTGGTGCCGCGGTTGATCACGTAGACGATGTCGAACGCCCGGAGGGATTCGATGACGGTGATGACGATGATGATGACGTTCACCGGGCGCATGGCAGGGAAGATGACTTGGAAGAAGGTCTGGACCGCGTTGGCGCCGTCGATCTGGGCCGCCTCGCGCAGGGTCGGATCCACGCCCTTGAGCCCGGCCAAGTACAGGATCATGACGTAGCCGGCGTGCCGCCAGGTGGCGGCGAAGAGGGCTGCCCAGATGTTGACACCGGAATCCCCGAACCAGTCGACGGCTTGGGGCGTGCCGGCGGTGCCAAGCAGGAAGTTCAGGAGGCCGCTGTCCCGGTTGTAGAACAGCTGCCAGATGATCCCGATCAGGGCCAGGGAGAGCATCACCGGGGCGAAGAAGATGCTCTGGTAGATCCGCGTGCCGCGGATGTTCTGGTCCAGGAGCACGGCCAGGAGCAGCCCCAGCGGGGTGGCGACGAGTGCCAGGAACGCCAGCCACAGCACGTTGTGCTGCATGGCCGGCCAAAACGGCGGGTAATCCTGGGCGATGAACTGGTAGTTCTCGACGCCGGCGGGCTTGATGTCGGTCAGCTCCAGCCCGTTCCAGCGGGTGAAGGACAGTCCGACCGACATGAGGGTGGGGATCCAGACCAGTACGAGCTGGATCAGCGTGGGGATGCCCACCATCAAGCCGAGCACCACTTTGTCGCGGCCGGACAGCCGCCGAACCCGCCGCGCGGGGGCTGCGGCTGCTTTGCGCCCCCGCGCCGACGGGTTGGTAGAGACACTCATGGAGATTCCTTGCCTTGTGAAATTCAGAGCGAAATGCAGAGGGAAATGCAGAAGAAAGAGCCGTGCTGACCGCGCGGTCACCCGCGCGGTCGGCACGCCGCTACTGGGCGGCGTACAGGGACTTGGCCTGGGCTTCCAGGTTCTTCACATCGACGTTGCCGTCCTTGATGAACGACTGAAGCGCCGGGATCATCACGTTGTTGGCCATGGCGGGCAGGGCATCGCGGTCGAAAAACTGGCTGATGTTCTTGGCGCCGCTGATGGCCTCGGCCAGCTTCTTGTTCAGCGGAGTGAACTTGGAGGTATCGGCGCCCTTGGCGGTGGCGATGTTGGACGAGTCGACCGAGGCGTACACATCCTGTCCTTCCGGGGTGCCGACGTAGGCCAGGAAGTCCCGGGCGGCCTGGTTCTGGCCGCCCTTCTTGGAGAGCAGCAGGCCGTCGATGGGTGCCTCGATGGCATCCTGGCCTTCCACCGCGACCTCGGGGAACGGGAAGAAGTCGATGTCGTCGGCGATTGTCTTGTCCGTGAACTGCTGGGTGAGGAAGGAGCCGAGCAGGTACATGCCGGATTTCTTGTCCGCGAGGGACTTCGCCGAGTCCTGCCAGGTCATGCCCAGCGCGTTCGGGTTCTGGAACGGGAGCAGGGCCTTCCAGGTGTCGAAGACGTCGCTGACCTTCTTCTGGTCCCAGCTTTCCCGGTGCGCGGTGAGGTCCATGTGGAACTGGTAGCCGTTCAGGCGCATGTTCAGGTAGTCGAACGTGCCCATGGCGGGCCAGCCGTCCTTGTCCGCGAATTCAATCGGGATCAGGCCGTCGGCCTTCATCTTGGTGGCGAGGGCCTTCAGCTCATCGAACGTCGTGGGGACGGTGTACCCCTTTTCCGTCCAGAGGCTCTTGCGGTAGAAGAAGCCCCAGGGGTAGTTGTAGTTCGGGATCAGGTACATCTTGCCGTCGGCTCCGGTCGAGGCCTTTTTTAGGGCATCGGAGTAATTTCCGCCGACCTTTTCCCAGACGTCATCGATCGGGGCGAGCAGCCCCTTGCCGGCGTAGTACTGCATGCGGTACCCGGCGAACCAGGTGAACGAATCGTCGGGGCTGCCCTGGAGGTAGGTGTTGATCTTGTTCTGGAAGTCGTTGTGCGCCACCACGTTGGTGGTGACCGCGATGCCGGACTTCTTCTGGAAAGCGTCGGTCACCGCCTTGTAGGCAGCCTTGGGGACCTCGTCGGAGGACCCGGAACCGAACGTGGCCGTCTTGGCGCCGCCGCTGGCAGGTGCGCTGCCGCCCGTGCAGGCCGAGAGCAGGGGAATGCCGGCCATCGCGACTGCTCCGGCGCCGAAGGTCTTCAGCAGCGTCCTCCGGTCCCACCCGCCTCGGCTGGAGGCCCGGAGCAGTGCGTCTTCATGCATGGTCATAATTTCTCCTTTGAAATAACGCGGGTGGAGTGAAGCAGCTCACATCATTAGCTATCATAATCGCACAATAAGGAACGTCAAGTAGCAAAAAAGAACATTTTGACGCGCATGGCCGGACCCGTCCGTTGACTTAGGGCGGGACCGCTCTTAGCGTTAAGCCCCTCAGGGTGCCGATGTGGTCCGCCGGTTGGCGGTGGCGCCCGGAACCGCGGATACATGGCGAAAACCCAGGTGCACCCATGAAGATCAAGTCCACAGCCGCCGCCACGCTGCTCGTCCTGCTGTTCCTGGGAGGATTGCTCGGCGGCCCGTCCGCGTCCGCGCCGGCGTCGTCCGAGGGCACCACGTATTACGTGAGCGCCGACGGCAGTGACGCCAACGGCGGGACGTCGCCGCAGTCAGCCTGGGCGACGCTCGACAAGGTCAATGCCACTGCGCTTCGGCCCGGGGATTCGGTCAGCTTTCGCCGCGGAGACATCTTCTCCGGCGGCCTTGTGGTCGGCCAGAGCGGCACCAGCCGGCTCAAGGTCACGCTGAATGCCTATGGAAGCGGCGATCCGCCCGTCGTTACGGGCGGACTGGCAGGAACGTGCGTCAAGCTCGACGGCGACTACATCGCCGTTGACGGCCTGCGGGCGGAGTCGTGCGGCTATGCGGGCTTCAGCATCTACGGCGACCACGGCTCCGTGCGGAACTCCGCCGCCAGGAACAATGCCGCGGGCATCAAAGTGAGCGAGGGCTCCGACTTCGGCACCTATACCAACAACACGCTTGCCGACAACAACATCATGAACGTCAATACGCCGGGGGAGCTGTGCGGCACCGCCACGGCCCTGAAGTGCGATGACGACTCGGGCGCCTTTGGCTTCCTGATCAACGGCAGCGACAACGAGTTCGCCGGCAACACCGTCACCGGCTCCACCGCATTGTCCTACGACTTTGGCCACGACGGCAGCGCGTTCGAAATATTCAACGGCAACCGGAACAGGATCCACCACAACGTGGCCGTGGATAACAACGTCTTCTCCGAACTGGGGCGCGGGAAGGGCGGAACTGCCGACGGCAACACGTACAGCTACAACCTGGTCCGGTCCACCTGCGGCCCCAACTGCTCCCAGGCCATGGGGCTGATCGCGCGCGGCAGGACGTCCTCCTTCGGCCCGACCAACGGCACCACGTTCGAATACAACACCGTGTGGCTGGACGGCGCGGACTCCCAGGCTCTGGTCTGCCACGCGTCGTGCCCGGCCTCCACCGTCGTCAGGGGAAACATCCTGGTGGCCGCCCGCAACGCGCTGTGGATGGACGGCGCCGGCTGGACCGAGCGGGAAAACGTCCTCAACGGCCCCACGAACATCATTCCCGATGCCACCTCCACTACCGAGCCGGCCGACTTTGTCAACGCACCCGCCGATCTCCACCTCTCCGGCGCGAGCCCGGCCATTGACCGGGCCGGGGTCAGCCCCTTCCCCCTGGATCTGGACGGGCGGCCGGCCAACCAGAAGGGCGACTGCCAGGGCGGCGGCGCGGCCGATGCGGGGACCTACGAATACAGGCCAGCCGGCTGCTGAAACGCAACGGCCCGGCGGCGCAGCAAGGAACCAGCACTGGTGCCAGGGTGTCCGGGCGGCCCGGCGGATGTTACACAGTCGCAACTGCCGGGACACCCATGCGAAATCGTCCCGGGGTCATACTTGAAGTGCGTCCTCCCGGGGACGATTCGCATGCAGGCATTGGGGACTACTCGAAGGACCGCGCCGATGCCCACACCGCTCAACCAGGCCCTGGCCGACTCTGCGCTTCTCACCAAATCCCTCCCGCTGGGCCTGCTCCGCGCTTTCGTGCAGACCAACGCGGCCGACGACGGGCTCACGCCGCAACTGCTGGCTGAGCTCAAGATCCTGGCCCGCACTCCTGGGCTGCTCGTGGCCTGCAACTACGGCGGCACGCTGTGCGCGGCAGAAGGCATTTCCACCGAGACCCTGCCGCTGGGCAGCGCGGCGATCGCGTTGAGGGCCCTGGCAGCCCTCCCGAACACGCACGCGGCTGTCATCTCCGGGCGGTCGCTGCGGGATCTGGCCGCCGTCTCACGGCTCCCCGCGGAGGTACACCTGGTCGGCTCGCACGGCGCGGAGTTCGACATGGGCTACGCCCACGGGCTGTCCCTCGCCACCGAATCAGTGCTGCAGCAGGCCAGCCAGGCACTCGCCGAAACCGTTGGCGCCTACCGGGGCATCAGCATTGAGCGCAAGCCGGTCGCCGTATCGGTGCACACCCGCCCGGCCGGCCCGGACATCGTCGCACTGGCCACCTCGAAGGCGGAGGAGATCGCCCGGGCGCACGGGCTGCATTTCGTCGTGGACGGCTCGGTGCTGGATCTCTCCGTGGTGGAACCGTCCAAGGCCTCCGCGCTGGAGCACCTGCGCTCCATGCTCGGCGTGAGTGCCGCCCTCTACGCAGGCGACGCCTCCAGCGATGAGCTGGCCATGGCGACGCTGCGCGGGCCGGACATGGCGCTGCGCGTGGGGGAGGGGCCCAGCGTGGCAGCCCACACGCTCCGGGACCCGGAGTCGTTCGCCCGCGTCCTGGCGATCCTGTTCGAACTGCGGCGGGCGTGGCTGTTCGGCGAGGACGCCGTGGGGCTGGAGCGGCACTCCATGATCGGCAACGGCTCGTCCACCGCCCTGATCACCCCGGACGCGAAGATCTGCTGGATGAGCCACCCGCTGCCGGACAGCGGGTCGCTGTTTGCCCATCTGCTCGGCGGCGATGCGGCGGGGCACTTCTCCGTGGAACCGGCGAAGGCCTCGCAGGTCCTGGGCCAGCGCTACGTGGACAGCACCATGATCGTCGAAACCCGCTGGGCCGACGTCACCGTGACGGACTACCTGGAGCCGGCCCCGGACGGCATCACCAGCCTGGTCCGGGTGCTGTCCGGCACCGGCACGGCCCGGGTCGTCTTCGCCCCGCGGCCGGACTACGCGAATGCCCCGTTCAGCATGGAGGCGCGCGGAACTGAACTGCACGTCGTGGGAACCGCGGATCCGATCATTCTCCGGGCTCCCGGCGTGGCCTTTGCCATCACCTCCGACGGCCGGCACGCCACGGCCACGGGCGACGTCGATCTGCGGGACGGACCGGTGGTCCTCAACCTGCGCTGCGGCGACACGGAACCTCAGCCCGCGATGCCGGATGATGAGACCGGGCGCCGCGCCGCCGTCGCCCATCACTCCCGGCGCTGGGTCAACGAACTGCAACTGCCCGGCGTGAAGCCGTCGCTGGTCCGTCGGTCCGCGCTGGTGCTCCGGGCGCTGGTCCATGAACCCACCGGCGCTGTGCTGGCCGCGCCCACCACCTCACTGCCGGAGGGAATCGGCGGCACCCGCAACTGGGACTACCGGTACTGCTGGCTGCGGGACGGGTCCATGACCGTCAACGCGCTCGTGGACCTGGGCTCCACGGCCGAGGCCGAGGGATTCCTGGCGTGGCTGGGCCGGATCCTGGCCCACGCCCCGGGTCCGGAGTGGCTCCATCCGCTCTACTCCGTGACCGGGGCGCCGCTGTCCACCGAGGCCATCATCGAGAGCCTGCCCGGCTACGCGGGATCCCGCCCGGTGCGGATCGGGAACGCCGCCGACCACCAGGTGCAGCTGGACGTGTTCGGCCCGATCGCCGAGCTGATCCACGCCCTCAGCGCCCGCCAGGGCATGCTCTCCGACGAGCACTGGGACCTGCTGGTCCAGATGGCCGCCGCCGTGCTGGCCCGCTGGCACGAGGCCGACCATGGCATCTGGGAGGCCAGGCGGGCGCCGCGGCACCATGTCTACACGAAGGTGATGTGCTGGGTGGCGCTCGACCGGGCGCTGCGCACGGCCGTCCGGCATGGCCGGGAACCGCTGCCGGCCTGGGAGCCCACGGCGGCGACGATCCGGGAGGAAGTCCTGCGCGAGGGCTGGGACGAGTCGGCGTCCTCCTACACCGTGGCGTACGACAGCCCGGACCTGGACGCAGCCGTGCTGCACATCGGTCTCTCCGGCCTGCTGGACGTCAACGACCCCCGGTTCCTGGCCACCGTCACGGCGGTGGAGCGGGAACTGCGGGTGGGGCCCACCGTATTCCGCTACAGGTACGACGACGGACTGCCGGGCCTGGAGGCCGGCTTCCACATCTGCACCACCTGGCTGATCGAGGCCTACATCGCCGTGGGCCGGATCGAGGAGGCCTGGGACCTCTTTGACCAGCTGGTGAACCTGTTCGGTCCCACGGGGCTGCTGCCCGAGGAATACGACCCCGGCACGGAAACCCACCTGGGCAACCATCCCCAGGCGTATTCGCACCTGGGCTTCATCCGCTGCGCCCGGCTCCTGCACGAGCACCAGAAGAACTGACCACCCGGCCCGGGGACGGGCCGGCCGCCGCTATTCGCAGCCGACGCCGTCCCCGTCCCGGTCCAGCCTGCGGCTGTACCCCGGCTGGCCGACGCGGATGGGCGCCGCGCCGGCCGCACGGACCGCGGCACAGTTCGCGTACGCCACGCCGGCCGCCGGTGCCGGTGCCGGCGCGGGCGCGGGTGCTGGCGCGGGTGCTGCTTGGGCCGGAGCGGCTGCCGGCTGGGTGGCGGGGGCCAGGGCGTTCGGGCAGTTCGACAGGACCCGGGCCATGGCGTCGTGCTCGGCCTGGGTCACCCAGAGCCCATAGCTGGATTTCACCGAAATCTGGCGGGCGACGTAGTTGCAGCGGTAGGACTTGTTCGGCGGCAGCCAGGTGGCGGCGTCGCCGTCGCTCTTGCTCTGGTTGGCCGGGCCGTCCACCGCCAGCAGGTTCAGGGGATCGTTGGCGAAGGCCAGCCGCCGTGCCGGGCTGAGCTGTTGCGCGCCCTTCTGCCAGGCGTCGCTGAGGGCCACGACGTGGTCGATCTGGACGGCGGTGCTGGTGGCATTGCCGCGCAGGAAGTGGATGGCGACGGCCGTGTAGGGGTCGGCCAGGACGCCGGAGAGCACCACGCAGTCCCGCGTCCCGGGCCGGAGCGCGACAGAAGTAAGGTCGCGGCGGAGCACGTCGTTGCGGGTATCGCAGCCGTTGTGATCAACGTCGGACCAGGCCGGCCCGAACTGGTCGCGGGAATAGCCCGTCTTGGGGGCGCGGCCCTTGACGGGCAGCGTGGCCAGTACCGCGAGGGCCTTGCCCGCCAATGCCGGCTGCCGGGGCGCGGCGGCCGCAACATCGGCGCCGGCAACTTCGATGCCTGAAGCTTCGGCACTGGGAACTTCGGCACGGGGAACTTCGACACCGGGGGTGGCGTCCGGATCCAGCGGAGCGCTGTCCGTGCCGGCCGACGCAGTGGCGGGGGTAGCCGTGACGACGGGGAGGACGCCGGTTCCGGCGGCCGGGGGAACAGTACCCGGGCCGGAGCACGCTGACGTCGCCACCAGCAACAGGCCCGCCACCCCACGCGCGATCCAGTCGACCGCACCGATCCTCGGGCTGCGGGCACTCATTCCTTGGGCGCCGCTGGACTGGATGTCGCTGGACTGGATGCTGCCTGATCGCGTGCTGAGCAATTTTCCCCCACCTCATGCTGGCGCGCCGGGTATCCGGGCGCATAAGACCGGCCCCAGCCTACCGGTCCACACAGCAACGCGGGGTCACATCACGCCCATGCCGGGCCCCACCATGGGCGCTATGTGACCCCGCGTTGGCTCTCCGACGGCGTCAGCGGACCCCGGGGCGGGAGGCCGAGAAGACAGCCGGCGCTCCGCCGTCGCCGGTCGCGAGGTCGGCCAGGATCCTGCCCACGACCGGCGTGAACTTGAAGCCGTGCCCGGAGAAGCCGGCGCCGATGACAACCGGCCCGATCCGGTCCAGGACAAAGTTCTCATCAACGGTGGTCGTGTAGGTGCAGCTGATGTCGGTGAGGGAGTCGGCGTCGACCCCGGGCAGCCAGTCCCGGGCGTAGCGCTGCAGGGCCGCCCGCTGCTCGGGCTCCGGCGCGAAGCTCCGCCGGTCCGGGTCCACCACCGGGCCCACCCCGTGCCATCCGGCCTTGATCCCCTCGCCCGGTGTTTGCATGCCGTAGACCGGCGAACGCCAGTACGCGTACGCGTCCCCGTGGCCGGGCATGTGGTTGAACCCTGGCCACTGGGCGCCCTCATCGGTGATGGCGAAGTGTGCGGGTTGTTCCTGCGTGACCGTCAGCCGGGGCAGGGGCGCGACCCCGGCGAGCAGTTTCGTGGTCCAGCCGCCGGCGGTGACCACTGCCTGCCTTGCGGTGAGCACCTCGGTGCGGCCGCCGGCCTCGAGCGTGAGCCGGACGCCGTCGTCGAGGACATTCAACTCGAGGACCTTCACATGATGGCGGATCCCGGCGCCGAGCCCGGCGGCGAGCCGCTGCAGCGCCGGCAGTGCGGCGTCCGGGTTCAACTGGCCGCCATCCGCCATGTGCAGCACTCGCGTATCGAAACGGATGCCCCGCCAGCGCTCGGAGGCTTCCCCGGCGGAGAGGAACTCCGCCCGGAGCCCCGCGGCAAGCAGCGCGTTCCGGATCTCGGGCAACCGCGGATCGGGGCCGTGGTTTACGACGCCGGTGCGCGCCAGCAGCCGCTCGCCGGCGTCCGCTTCGAGCTCGCGCCACAGCCTGGCCGCCTCTGCCAGCATGGCGACATAGTCCGGATCCGCGTAGCCGGGGTTGAAGTTCCGGGTTGTGCCGTGGGAGGCGCCGTTGCGGTGGCCGGGACCGAACTGCTCCAGCAGGGTCACCTCCCGGCCGCGCCGGGCCAGCGCCCACGCGGCGGCCGAGCCCATCGCGCCGCCGCCGATGACCACAGTGTCCAGGGTTGTTTTCAAGGGTCCTCCTCCGGGTTTGGTGCCGGTCCGCCGATCCCGTGCAGCCGGGCCCGGCTGCCCGGCGAGGTCAGGCCAGCAGCAGGGCCACGCCGATCATGGCGGGCACAGCTACCACCGTAGTGATCAGCACGGTGTCCCGGGCTACCGTTACGCCGGTGCGGTAACGGCTGGCCGCGACAAACACGTTTTGGGCGGTGGGCAGGGCGGCCGTGACGACGGCGGCAAAGAGCGCCTGTTCCTGCATGCCGAGGACAAAATGGGCAAACAGGTAGGCCACCAGCGGGTGGACAACGAGCTTGAAGAAGCTCGCCAGCAGGGCGTCCAGCCGGCGTCCGGCGGCCGCCTGCAGCGGCTTGGAACCGTTCAGGCTCATGCCGAAGGCGATCAGCATGGCCGGGATCGCGGCCCCCCCAATCAAGTGAATGGGCTCCAGGATCAGCGGCGGCACCGTCCAGCCGGTTGCGGCCACCAGGAGCCCGAGTCCGGTGCCCACGATCATTGGGTTGCGCAGGATCATGAGCACGAAACTCAGGGGCGTAGTGCGGTGCGAGCTGGTGGTGGCGTCTAACGCCATGAGGAACAACGGGGTGAAGAAAGCCAGCTGGAAGATCAGCAGGGGTGCCACATAACTGGCATCACCGAGCACGAAGACGGCTATGGGAATGCCGAGGTTGGCCGAGTTGGCCAGCGACGAGCTCATGGAGGAAATGAGGGCTTCCGGCAGGGACCGCTTGAGCGCGAAGCGCACAATGCCAAAGAACAGGACCGCCGTGGTCACCGCCCCGACTGCCGTCACGAGCAGCGGCGCGGCAAAGACGTCGTGGAGTTTCGCCTTGCTGAGGGTCTCGAACAGCAGGGCGGGGCTGGCCACAAAAAACGTCAGGGCGCTCAGGACGGGGCGGGCGTTCTCGCCCAGGATATTGCGCCGGCCCACGAACATGCCGACCAGGATGATGGCCCAGACGACAAAGAATCCCGCCAGTACCCCTAGCACGCGGTTCTCCGCAGCGGGGCGGGTGAGCGGCGGGTGATGGTCACCCGTCCAGAGTAATCAGCTTTATTCCGCGGGCTGTCCTATTACGCCCGACGGCGCGCTGCCGCTAGTTGAGCGCGGCGTTGTTCAGCGAGTGCGGCGGACGCATGAGCCCGGGTGTCATGCCCTCGGCGGGGTCGTTGCCGATCTGGACAATCTTGTTGTCCTGGTCAACGTGGACCACCTTGGGGTTGTACGCCTTGGCCTCTTCCGTGGTCATCTGGGCGTAGGTGATGAGGATGACGATGTCGTTCTCATGCATCAGGTGGGCGGCGGCGCCGTTGATGCCGATCACGCCGGAACCGCGCTCGCCGGCAATCGTGTATGTCTCGAGCCGGGCGCCGTTGGTGACATCGACAATCGCCACGAGCTCCCCGGGCAGGATGTCGGCCGCCTCCAGCAGATCCAGGTCCACGGTGACGGATCCGACATAGTGCAGGTCCGCGTGCGTGACCGTCGCGCGGTGGATCTTGGATTTGAATATTGTGCGATTCATAACGACATCAGTCTAACGCGGGGCCACCGCCCGCGCTGTGGCCCACTGCACATGCCGCGGGCCGTTACGCGCGCGGTTCCACATGCCGGACGTCACGCGGGCCGGTCCGCGGGGGCCGGACCGAGGACGCCCGCGGCCGCCGCCGGCACGATGGATGCCGCCGTCACCGCCAGGATTTCCCGGGCCGCCAGCAGTGCGGGCCGCCTGGCGCTCGAGCGCCGCACCGAGGTGAACACCGTACGGTGCGGATCCCCGGGCAGGTCCAGGAGTTGCGCGCTGGTGCCGCGGCCGGTCCACACGAGGTCGGGCATCAGGGCCACCGCATTTCCGGATTCGATCAGCCGGATCTGGGCCTGCAGGTCGGCGGTTTCAAAGCGGACGTCGGGCTCAAACCCGGCGCTCCGGCAGGCCTGCTCGGCCCAGTGCCGGGAGGCCGCTCCGCGGGGTTCCATCACCCAGGCCAGCCCTGCGGTATCGGCCAGCGTCCTGATGGGACCGCGGTCCGGCGAGGGGGGCGGAACGGCGAGCCGGATGGCGTCGCGGGTCAGGGCCACGCGGTCCAGTTCGGCGTAGTGCGGGGCGGCATGGCCCGGGTACTGCTCGGCGATCACGAGGTCGAAGTCGCGGGCCCACGTCTCGTGCAGGGCCGTCTCCGGTTCCCGCTGGGTCATTTCGACGCGGACTTCCGGGTAGCTGGCGGTCATTCTGGTCAGGGTGTCCGGCATGAGCGCCAGCGCGGCAGACTGGAACACCGCAATCCGCACGGTGCCGGTGACCGTGGTCAGCGACGCGGCCAGGTCCGCCTCCGCCTGCTCGAGGGTCTCCAGGAGCTGGGAGGTGTGGGCCACCAGGACTTCGGCCTGCGGGGTCAGCTGCACCCGGCGCCCGGTCTTGCGGAGGAGCTCCACCCCGGCCTCCTTCTCAAGGAGGGCCAGTTGTTGCGAGACTGACGACGGGCTGTACTGAAGCGCTTCGGCCACTTCGGCCAAAGTGCCCCGAATCTTCAGTTCGCGCAACAGTCGCAAACGCCGGACGTCGAGCATCTCTATTCCTTTGTGAATCCTGACGGTTATTCATTAAGAGAATTCACTTTATCTAATGCAACCGGGCTTGCATACTGTTCTCACTCGATAAGCCCCATCACAGGGTGGAGTGATGGGCACCGCACCTAAGCAGGAGGCCCTCATGGCTACACGGGATTTGTCACAGTCGATCATGCGGCGCAAGCCCATCGACGACATCGAGGAAGAAAACAAACACAGCGGTCTGCACAGGAGCCTGGGGCTCTGGCAGTTGACGGCCATCGGCGTCGGCGGCATTATCGGCGTCGGCATCTTCTCCCTGGCGGGCCTTGTGGCCCACGGCAGCGAGTCCGAGCCCGGAGTCGGACCGGCCGTGCTCATCTCCTTCCTGATCGCCGGTCTGGCATCCGCCGCCGCAGCGCTGTCCTACGCGGAGTTCGCAGGAATGATCCCGCGGGCGGGCTCGGCCTACACCTACGGCTACGTTGCCCTCGGCGAGATCATCGGCTGGTTCATCGGGTGGGACCTGCTGCTGGAGTACATCGCCATCGTCGCCGTGGTGGCCATCGGTATTTCCGGCTATTTCGACGCGTTCCTCTCCGGTATCGGCATCCATATGCCCGCCTGGATGACCGCGACGCCGGATGAAGGCACCGGCGGCATCATCAACCTTCCCGCGATCCTCGTCTGCCTGCTCGTGACCTGGATCCTCTCCCGCGGCACCAAGACCTTCGGCCGCTTCGAACTGATCGCCGTCGGCATCAAGGTGCTGCTGATCCTGTTCATCATCGGCTTGGGCATTTTCTACGTGAACACCAACAACTACAACCCGTTCTTCCCCAGCGGTTTCGGTCCAGTGGTGGCCGGCTCCGCTACGGTGTTCTTCGCGGTGTTCGGCTACGACGCCATGAGTACCGCGGCGGAGGAGGCCACCGACGGCAAGAAGCACATGCCCAAGGCGATCATCCTCTCGCTGGTCATCGCCATGCTGCTCTATGCCGCCGCCACCCTGGTGCTCACCGGCATGCAGAACTTCACGGAGATCGACCCCAAGGCCGGCTTCGCCTCCGCCTTCAACAGCGTTGGCCTTCCGGTGATCGCGACGATCATCTCCGTGTTCGCCGTTCTGTCCATCCTCACCGTGATGCTGACCTTCCTCCTCGGCGTCACCCGTGTCTGGTTCTCGATGAGCCGCGACGGCCTGCTGCCCGGCTGGTTCTCGAAGACGGACCGGAACGGCACGCCCCAGCGCGTGACCTGGATCGCCGGCGTCGGGGCCGCAATCCTGGCCGGCATCCTCCCGATCAAGGCCGTCGCGGACCTGACCAACATCGGCATCCTGGCCGCGTTCGTCGTCGTCTGTGTGTCGGTGATCGTGTTCCGCTACAAGAAGCCCGACGCCCCGCGGACGTTCCGGCTGCCGCTGATGCCCGTGGTTCCGGCGTTCGGCGTGTTTGCCTCGCTCTTCCTGATGTTCCAGCTGCACTGGGAGACCTGGCTGCGGTTCGTCGTCTGGCTCATCGTCGGCCTGATCATCTACTTCACGTACGGCCGCAGGCACTCGCTGATGAACCCTGACAGCCCGCGGCACGAGGAGATCGTGGAGATGCACCGCCCCCTGACCTAGCTGTACTGAGCCGGGACGTTGTTGACACCCGGGGCTTGAAAACGAGGAGGACCTCCGGGCTAAGTGGAGCTGTCTAGTTCACACACTTTGCGCTCGGAGGTCCTCGTGTCCCACGTTAATGCCCGGCTGACAGTTCATGGAAGACTCCTGATCGTGGACCGGGTGACCGCAGGCCGCCCGGTCGCTCATATCGCTGCGGAGCTGGGCGTGTCCCGGCAGACCGCGTACCGGTGGATCCGACGATTCCGCGCCGAGGGCGCGGCCGGTCTGCCCGACCGCTCAAGCCGGCCGAGGTCATCACCGGCCCGGACGAGCGCCGAACGTGAGCAGGCCGTCCTGGACGCCCGGCGGTCGTTACGATTCGGTCCGCTGCGGATCGCTGCGCTCACCGGCGTCCCGGCCCGCACGGTGTCCCGGGTCCTGCACCGGCACGGGGTTCCGCGGCTGGCAGACTGCGATCCGCTGACCGGCGCCCCGATCCGCGCGGCCAGGACAACGGCGAACCGGTACGAACGGGCACGGCCCGGGGAACTGGTCCATCTGGACGTCAAGAAGCTCGGACGCATCCCGGAAGGTGGCGGCTGGCGGGCCCACGGCCGCTCGGAGCAGGTCAATGGACGCGGAATTGGTTACGACTACGTCCACGTCGCGATCGATGACCACACCCGCATCGGCTACGCCGAGGTCCTCCCCGACGAGAAGGGCGCCACCGCAGCCGGGTTCCTCACCCGCGCCGCAGGCTACTTCGCCGGGCACGGCATCCACCGGATCGAACGCGTCATCACCGACAACGCCTTCGCCTACCGCAACTCCGCTGCGTTCCGTCAGGCCGTTACGGACCTCGGAGCCGTCCAGCGCTTCATCAAGCCCCACTGCCCCTGGACCAACGGCAAAGCCGAACGCTTCAACCGGACCCTGCAAACCGAATGGGCCTACCGGCAGATCTTCACCAGCAGCAACCACCGCCAAGCCGCACTTGCGCCCTGGCTCCAGCACTACAACACTGAACGCATCCACACCGGCATCGGAACCACACCCATTACCCGGGTGTCACCAACCTGATGGCCCAGTACACCTAGCCGCCCCACCCCCCCGTTGCGCTATCACTTCTGGCTCCCATTCCCGGCTCTTCCCGGGTTTTAAGGCCCGGAAGTGATAGCGCAACGGGTTTTTAAGCGGCAGGGGTGGTTCCCGAACGTTCGGGCGGGAACCGGAAGCATCGGTTTTTCTAACCGGTATTGCTCAGAAAACTTCGCTTTATCTTATGAAAATCCGGTCGCATACTGTTTCGTAAGAGGTCCACATTTTGAGAAAGAACGTGTTTCAGCCATGACCAACATCTCCACGGAGCCCGGCGCCACCACCGGAAACGCCGCAGGCAACGACGCCACGCACGCCGCCGTTTCGGAAGGCTCCACGGTCCTTGAGGCCGCAGCCCTCGCCGAGGACACCATCGCGCTGGTGCGCCGCTGGCTCACCGAGGCCGCAAAGGTGCCCGTCGACGCCTCGGCCGAGCAGCTCGCCGGGGTCCTGAAGGACCCCAACGGCCTGGACTTCACCGTCGGGTTCGTCGACGGCGTCGTCCGTCCCGAAGACCTGCAGGTCGCCGCCCGCAACCTCGCCGCACTGGCCCCCAAGGTCCCGGCCTTCCTGCCCTGGTACATGCGCAGCGCGGTCCGCCTCGGCGGCACCATGGCCCCGGTCCTGCCCCAGGTGGTCATCCCGGTTGCCCGCCGGGTGCTGCGTGAAATGGTCGGCCACCTCATTGTCGACGCCACCGACGCCAAGCTCGGCCCGGCCATCGCCAAGATCCGTAAAGACGGCATCAAGCTCAACGTCAACCTCCTCGGCGAGGCCGTGCTCGGCGAACACGAGGCCTCCCGCCGGCTCGAGGGCACGCACACCCTGCTGTCCCGGCCCGACGTCGACTACGTCTCGATCAAGGTCTCCTCCACGGTGGCCCCGCACTCCGCCTGGGCCTTCGACGAGGCCGTGGAGCATGTCGTAGAGAAGCTCACTCCGCTCTTCGCCCGCGCCGCCTCCTATGCGTCCACTGGCCAGAAGGCCAAGTTCATCAACCTGGACATGGAGGAATACAAGGACCTGGACATGACCATCGCGGTCTTCACCCGGATCCTGGACAAGCCCGAGTTCAAGAACCTGGAGGCCGGCATCGTGCTCCAGGCCTACCTCCCGGATGCCCTGTCCGCTATGATCCGCCTGCAGGACTGGGCCGCCGCCCGCCGCGCCGATGGCGGCGCCGCCATCAAGGTCCGCGTCGTCAAGGGCGCCAACCTGCCGATGGAGCAGGTCGAGGCCTCCCTGCATGACTGGCCGCTCGCCACCTGGGGCACCAAGCAGGACTCGGACACCAACTACAAGCGCGTCATCAACTACTCGCTGCACCCGGACCGGATCCGCAACATCCGGATCGGCGTCGCCGGCCACAACCTCTTCGACATCGCCTTCGCCTGGCTCCTGGCCAAGCAGCGCGGCATCGCGGATACCGCAGAGCAGAGCATCGAATTCGAGATGCTGCTCGGCATGGCCCAGGGTCAGGCCGAAGCCGTCAAGAAGGACGTCGGCTCCCTCCTGCTCTACACCCCCGTGGTCCACCCTGCCGAGTTCGACGTCGCGATCGCCTACCTGATCCGCCGCCTCGAAGAGGGCGCCAGCCAGGACAACTTCATGTCCGCCGTGTTCGAACTCAGTGAAAACGAAACGTTGTTTGAGCGCGAGAAGCAGCGCTTCCTCGCCTCGCTGGCCAAGCTCGACGACGAGGTCCCGGGCCCGAACCGGCTGCAGAACCGCGCCCTTCCGGCCGCGCCGCTGCCGCACGATTCGTTCGAGAACACTGCCGACACAGATCCGTCGCTGCCCGCGAACCGCGACTGGGGCCGCGCCATCCTGGGCCGCGTGACGACGTCGACACTGGGCAACTCCTCCGTCGAGGCCGCCACGATCAACGATGCCGCGACCCTGAATGCCGTGATCGAGACCGCCGTCGAGAAGGGCAAGGCCTGGGGTGCGCTCTCCGGCGCCGAGCGCGCCGAAATCCTGCACCGCGCCGGCGACGTCCTCGAGGCCCGCCGCGCGGACCTCCTCGAGGTCATGGCCTCCGAGACCGGCAAGACGATCGACCAGGGCGATCCGGAGATCAGCGAGGCGGTCGACTTCGCGCACTACTACGCCGAGTCCGCCCGCAAGCTCGACGACGTCGACGGCGCCACCTTCGTCCCGGCCAAGCTCACCGTTGTGACGCCGCCGTGGAACTTCCCGGTCGCCATCCCGGCCGGCTCCACCCTTGCGGCCCTCGCCGCCGGCTCCGCCGTCGTGGTCAAGCCCGCCAAGCAGGCCCGCCGCAGCGGCGCCGTCATGATCGAGGCCCTCTGGGAGGCCGGCGTTCCGCGCGACGTGCTCACCATGGTCCAGTTGGGCGAGCGGGAACTGGGCCAGCAGCTCATTTCCCACCCGGCCGTGGACCGCGTCATCCTGACCGGCGGCTACGAGACCGCCGAGCTGTTCCGCTCGTTCCGCAAGGACCTGCCCCTGCTGGCCGAGACCAGCGGCAAGAACGCCATCATCGTCACCCCGAGCGCGGACCTGGACCTCGCGGCCAAGGACGTCGCGTACTCCGCGTTCGGCCACGCCGGCCAGAAGTGCTCCGCCGCCTCGCTGGTGATCCTCGTCGGCTCCGTGGCGAAGTCGAAGCGTTTCCACAACCAGCTGATCGACGCCGTCACCTCGCTCAAGGTCGGCTACCCCCAGGACCCGGCGAGCCAGATGGGCCCGATCATCGAGCCCGCCAACGGCAAGCTCCTGAACGCCCTCACCACCCTCGGCGAGGGCGAGACCTGGGCCGTCGAGCCGCGGAAGCTCGATGATTCGGGCAAACTCTGGAGCCCTGGCGTGCGCTCCGGTGTCCGCCGCGGATCCTACTTCCACCTCACCGAGTTCTTCGGCCCGGTCCTGGGCGTTATGACCGCCGAGACCCTCGAGGAGGCCATCGCGATCCAGAACCAGATCGAATACGGCCTCACCGCGGGCCTGCACTCGCTGAACAGCGAGGAACTGGGGATCTGGCTGGACACCATCCAGGCCGGCAACCTCTACGTCAACCGCGGCATCACCGGCGCGATTGTCCAGCGCCAGCCCTTCGGCGGCTGGAAGAAATCCGCCGTCGGCGCCGGCACCAAGGCCGGCGGCCCGAACTACCTCGTCGGCCTCGGCGAATGGGTCAGCAAGCCCAGCACCGCCGCCGGCACCCCGGGCGCTGCTCCCGCCCAAGCCGGCGTCCGCCGGATCGAGGACGCCGCCAAGGGCTTCCTGACCGCCGACGAACTCGCGCCGCTGCAGCGCGCGCTCGCCTCCGACGCCCGCGCCTGGGCCGAAGAGTTCGGCACCGCGAAGGACGTCTCCGGCCTGAGTGCGGAACGCAACGTCTTCCGCTACCGTGCTCTGCCCGTCACGGTCCGCCTCGCGGAAGGCGAGCCGCTTGCCGGCCTCGTCCGGACCGTCGCCGCCGGCGTCCTGGCCGGGTCCGTCCTGACGGTCTCCGCCGCCGTCGAACTGCCCGCCCAGCTGCGCGCCGTCCTGTCCGGGCTTGGCATCGCCGCGACTGTTGAGAACGACGCCGAATGGCTCGCTTCCGCCGGCACCCTCGCCGCGGCGGGCAAGCTCTCCGGCGCCCGGATCCGGCTGATTGGCGGGGACGCCAAGGCGCTGGCCGAGGCCACGGGCGGACGCCCGGACCTGGCGGTGTATGTCCACCCCGTCACGGAAGCCGGACGCGTGGAACTGCTGCCGTTCCTGCATGAGCAGGCCATCAGCATCACGGCGCACCGCTTCGGCACGCCCAACCACATCTCGGACGCCCTGATCTAGCCCGGGGCTGCTAAAACCCCGGCTCGGGCGTGCTAAAACCCTGAAACCCAAAAAACACCGCCGCTGTGCAGGCGCCATAAGGTGCGGCACGGCGGCGGCGTTTAACGGCGAAGGCGCTAAGCAGAGCCGGGGCTAGCCGAAGTACCAGCCCGGCGGGACCCAGGAAGCGGGGACCGCGTGGGCGGAGAAATCGTCGCAGCCCGAGCAGAAGTAGGTGACCTCGCCGAGCTTGCTGACCGAGCCGTCCCGCCGGTGCGTTGCCGGGACGAAGGTCTCCAGGTAAATGAACTCGTCCGTGCCGCAGCGTTCGCAGTACGGGCTGGCCACATAATCGGACTCTGCGAGGGTAGCCGGGCGGATTCCCCGTTGGCCCGGGGTGGCCGCGTGCTGGGCCGCGGCTGAGTGCTGCATTCCGGCGGTCGAGTGGTGCATTGCCGCTGCGGGGTGGGCCGGCGCGGTTACCTGACGGGCGGACTTTGTCGCGTGGGCGGCGGGGGCGGGCAATCGGGGGTGATTAATGGCTGGCATCAATGGCGGCCTATCCCGAACGTTCCGACGCCAGCCACAGGCGCCAGCGACGGACAGCGTTCGTTTTTCGAATCGTTGTCGTGGGCCACTGCTTGACCTCGAACGGTGGATCTTAAGTAGTGTCAGGATAGATGAAGTACGTGCACCGTTCAATGGTCAAGTAAGTACTGCTCGGGTCCGGGTAGTCCGCCCCGTAGGTACCGTGACAGGATCAGCGCTGGCTGCGGGACCGCCCGCGCGTCAGGCCGGTCGCTTCAGGGTCCGGCCCACGATCGCCTGCGTCAGGGCATCGATCACCTCGGTATTGGCCAGCGGATTGCGGATGAGCGTGAAATCGACGTCGCCCACCGGCGGCAGATCGAAGCGGCGGGTGATGATTTTCAGATCCTCCGGCACCAGGGAGGAAGGCATTACCGCCACACCGATGCCGGCCCGGACGGCGGCCAGTACGCCGCTGATCTGGCGCGTGGTGCAGGTGATCCGCCAGGTGCGCCCGGTGGCCTCCAGGGCGTCGATCGCAAGCTTCCGGCTCAGGCTGGGGGAGGGGTAGGCGATCAGCGGGACAGGATCAGCCGGTTCCAGCACGGTCTGCTCCAGGCCGACCCAGGCGAAGGCGTCCTGCTGGACCACGGTTCCGTCCTTGGCCCCGGCCACCCATTTCACAAAGACCAGATCCAGTTGCCCGGCGTTCAGGCGCTTGTAGAGCTGGTCGCTTTGCCCGACCGTCAGCTCGAGGTTGATCTGGGGATAGATCTGCCGGAACTCCCGGAGGATGCGTGGCAGCCCGGTGATGGCGAGATCATCGGCCGTGCCGAAGCGCAGGCGGCCGCGCATGGCGGAGCCGGAGAAATAGCGGGCGGCGGAGTCGTGCGCGGCGAGGATGCTGCGGGCGAAGCCGGCCATGGCATCGCCGTTGTCGGTCAGGCGTACATCCCGGGTATCCCGGGCAATCAGCACCCGCTTGGCGGCGGTCTCCAGCTTGCGGACGTGCTGGCTGACGGTGGGTTGGGCCAGGCCGAGGCGCTCGGCGGCCTTGGTGAAACTCAAGGTTTCGGCCACGGCCAGGAACGAGCGGAGCTGGGCGGGTTCGAACATGGCGGTCTCCGGATCGGGTGCCGCATACCCTGCATTGCGTTTTGTAATGCGAGTTATGCGTGGAATAGGCTTCCATAATCTCTTGGGGCCAGCCTAGCGTTAAGTCCATTCCACTCACCCGCTCTTTTGAGGACTTTTCCGTGGCACCCCCTCCGCCGCTAGAGGCGAACGCAGCTTCCCTGCCGGACACCATCACCCAACCACTCGCCGTCGTCAGCCAGCCTCTGCCTTGGCGCCACACTTTCATTTCGCTCAAGGTCCGCAACTTCCGCATCTTCGCGATCGGGCACTTCGTCGCCGTCATCGCGCTCTGGATGCAGCGGATCGCCCAGGACTGGCTGGTGCTCCAGCTCTCCGGTTCCGTCACCGCCGTCGGCATCACCGTGGCCCTGCAGTTCCTGCCGTCCCTGTTCCTCGGCCCGTGGGCCGGCATGATGGCGGACCGCTTCGCGAAGCGGAAGATCCTCATGCTGTGCCAGTCGGTGGCCGCCGCGTTGGCCGCGGTCCTTGCCGTCCTGGCGCTCGGCCAGCGGATCGAGGTGGGACACGTCTACGCGATCGCGCTGGTTCTGGGCCTCGTGACCGTGCTGGACCAGCCGGCCCGCCAGGTGTTCGTCAACGAGCTCGTGGGCCCCGGCTATCTGCGAAACGCGATCAGCGTGAATTCCACGATCTTCCAGCTGGGCGGCCTGATCGGTCCTGCGATCGCCGGGATCCTGCTGACCGCCGTGGGGGCCGGCTGGGCCTTTGCCGCCAATGCGGTGGCCTGCTGCTTCACGGTGGCCATGCTCCTGAGCCTGCGCAAGGACCAGCTGCATGTCAGCACCCCGGCCGCAAAGCGCCCGGGCATGCTGCGGGAAGGGCTGGACTATGCGCTCAGCAAGCCCACCATCTACTGGCCCTGGCTGATGGCCGGGTTCATCGCGGTGTTCGCGATGAGCCTGCCGGTGCTGCTGGCCGCGTTCGCGGACCACGTGTACGACGCCGGTGCCGGCGGCTACGGGCTGCTCAACACGCTCGTGGCCCTCGGCGCCCTGGCCGGCGCCATCACGTCGGCCCGGCGGCGCGCCCTGCGGCTGCGCTCCGTGGTGCTGGGCGCCGGGATGTACGGGCTCATGCTGTGCCTGGCTTCCCTGGCACCGTCCATGGCCTGGTTCGGCGCGGCCATGGTGCTGGCCGGATTCTGGTGCCTGATGTTCCTGACCGCCGCGAACCAGCTGGTCCAGGTCAGCGCCAACCTGGCGATCCGCGGGCGGGTCATGAGCCTGTACATCATGGTGCTGATCGGCGGCCAGGCGATCGGTGGCCCGATGATGGGCTGGCTGGCCGAGCACGCGGACCCGCACACCGCCGTCCTCGTCTCCGGCGGCGTCCCGGTGCTGGCTGCCGCGACCGTCGCCGTCGTCCTCGCCCGGCGCGGGCAGCTCATGCTCAAAGTGGACCTGAAAGACCGGCGCCGGCTGCTGCGGATCGTCCGGACCGATTTCCGCACCGAAGAAGGACAGCCGCTGCGTGGACCCACGCAGCGGCTGTCCTGATTCGTCGCGGAAACCCCTAGAGCTCCAAGGGGCGGTGCGGGAACTCGGCCTCCCGCTGCTGGAACTGCAGCACATCCGGGTTCAGGACCACGCCGTCGCGGATTTCGATCGCGCGGCGGATGGTCTCGTTTCCCGCCCAGGCTTCGGGGCCGGACACCACGGTCTCGAGGAACGGCAGCAGCGCCTCGCTGATTTCCCAGCTGGCGGAATTCCACAGATAGGACGGGCTGTGGTCCACGGCGTAGTAGTCGATGTGGTCGCCCACTTTGAACATCGGCTCGGCGAAGGTGGTGGTTTTCGCCCAGCTGAAGCCCATGCCCTCGTCGCAGGAGACGTCCACGATCAGGCTGCCGGGCCGGAAGGCGGCCAGGTCCCCGGTGCGCAGGTAGGTCAGCGGCGCGTTGGGGTCCTGCAGCGTGCAGTTGACCACGATGTCGCTCGCGGCCAGGAACGGCGCCAGCGGCACGCGCCCGCGCTCGGTGATGACCTCGCTCAGGAACGGCGCCTCGCTGTCATGGTCGAACTGCGCGATCCGGACCGAGTGGATGGGAGAGCCAACAGCGGCAACACCGCGGTTGGTCAGCACCTGCACGTCATGGACACCGTGGGCATTCAGCGCCGTCACGGCGCCGCGGGCGGTGGCCCCGAAGCCGATCACGACGGCGCTCAGCCGGCGGCCGTAGTCTCCGGTGGAACCGGTCAGCGCCAGGGCATGCAGCACGGAACAGTAGCCGGCGAGCTCGTTGTTCTTGTGGAAGACATGCAGGCCGAAGCCGCCGTCGCTGGCCCAGTGGTTCATGGCCTCGAAGGCGATCAGCGTGAGTTTCTTGTCGATCGCCAGCTGGGTGATGGCCCGGTCCTGGACGCAGTGCGGCCAGCCCCAAAGGACCTGCCCGTCCCGGAGTTCGGCCAGGTCCTCGGGCTGCGGCTTGGGCAGGAGGACGACGTCGGCTTCCGCCAGCAGTTGCTGTCGCGGCGCGATGCGCCCCACGAGGGGTGCGAGCTCGGCGTCGGACCGGCCGAAGCGCTCGCCGTAGCCTTCCTCGAGGATCAACCGGTCCCGGATCTCCGGCGCGATGCGGTCCAGGTGCAGGGGGTGGATCGGGAGGCGCCGCTCGTCCGGTTTGCGTGTGCCGGCGAGGATGCCGAGCGTGAGGTAATTCGGTGAACGGGTCACTTCTTTTTGGGGCTCGCCGTCTTTGCGGCGGTCACTTTATCGAGGGAGCTGGCCGGCGCTGAAGCGGCCCTCTTGTCAGCGCGCTTTTCCTTAATGGATTTGCCGGATTTCTTGGATGCTGCTTGACGGGGGGATTTGTCAGCCATGATTGCTCCTGTAGCGGAACCGAAGAGGTTCCTGACTTCCGACGATACAGGTAGCAACCTAATAGGAGCCCGGGATGCTGTGGGGGCATTTGGAGCGGCTGACGGGAATCGAACCCGCGTATCAAGCTTGGGAAGCTAGCGCTCTACCATTGAGCTACAGCCGCAGTGGGACCGGCCTGAATTCCAGCCGTGAGTCCCGATCAACGAGGTTTACATTACCTCAGTCTGGCGCGCCAGCCGAATACACCAGTCCTGGCTGCGCGCAGAAACCGGAGGTATCCGGCGTGCCCGGCATCCTGTGGCACCGTGCACTGACATCGCAGCTGGTCTTTGTGCCGCGACGGCGGGGTGTTGGCATTCAGGCAAAGCAGGATAGGTAATTTTGCCCCCGATGCGGGTAAAGGGACGCACCCTAACGGCTGACTCCACGTGCTTCCTTCGAGTGGTCCGCCCATCCAACAGGGTAGTTGTCACTCGTGTGCACTGGAGGGCAATCCAATCTACTAGGAAGACCACAGCCGACCGAGTTGCTAGAAGGCATCAATATGTTTTGTCGTCGTCCATCGAGTCTTTCCTGCCGCCCCAGTGCGGGGCGGTCCAGGCTCGACCCCCGGGCGTTGTCCGAATCCGGGCCCCCGGGCCTCCTTCCGCTTTAGACAGAGGATCAGACCCGCGCCTGCTGGCCTCGTTTCTTCAACTGCAAATGCCTCTACCGAGGCCACATCAGGAGGAAAATCATGAGTATCGTCGAGGTATGCGGGAAGAATCCCGCGCGGCCGTGCGGGGACGGGAGTCACCTACCGCGCTCAACGAGGCAGGCGTTGTCGACGCACTCCGTCCTGCGCGCCACCCAAGGGGTGGTTGTCGGGGCTGTGGCTGTCGCCATGATGCTCGCGCTCGCGTTGTTGCCGGGTCCCGGCGCCTTGGCCGACACCGCGCCGTCAGATCCCGCCAACCCGGCCACGCCACCCACGGTCTCTGCGGACGCGTTGCCGACAGTGCAGATAGATGGTGTGGCGTGGCAGCAACTCGTCGTGGGCAACACTGTTTATGTGGTGGGTAGTTTCACGACCGCGCGACCGGCCGGTTCGGCTCCCGGGACCAACACAGTGGTTCGGAACAACATTCTGGCTTATGACATAACGACAGGAAATCTCAATACGACGTTCGCGCCGAGCTTGAATGCCCAGGCAAAGGCCATCACCGCAGCCCCCGATGGTTCCCGGATCTATGTCGCCGGCGCTTTCACCCAGGTCAACGGCGTGTCGCAGCCCTACGTGGCGGCGCTGAATCCGGCCACGGGAGCCCTGATCACGAGTTTTGCCCCGAAAGTGAATTCGCGCGTATACGCCCTGGCAGCCACGAACACTTCCGTTTTCATGGGCGGCTGGTTCAGCGGCGTCGGTTCTGTCAGCCGGTCCCGCCTAGCTGCGGTCCGCGCCTCAGATGCTGCGCTGCTGAGCTGGAATCCTGTGGTCGCGGGTGGAGACGTCAACAACATGGTGATCTCTCCAGATGGCACAAAGTTGGTCGCGGGCGGGAGCTTCACAAGTGTGAACGGATCGAGCAACCCGGGTTACGGCATGGCGGCCCTGAACACTTTGACGGGAGACCTATTGCCGTGGGCCGTCAACGGCCTGGCACGCAACGGTGGGGCCAACGCCTCAATCTATAGCCTTGCCACGGACGGAACGAGCGTTTACGGCACCGGCTATGTGTTCGGCTCGGGGGGCAACCTCGAAGGTGCATTCTCCGCCACCTGGAACGGAGGGGTGGTCAACTGGGTGGAAGACTGCCACGGAGACTCTTATGGTGTCTACCCCTCGGACACAGCGGTCTACGTCGTGGGCCACCCCCATTACTGCGGCAATATCGGAGGCTTCCCCGAGACCTCCCCTCGAACCCATCACCGCGCCCTTTCCTTCAGTAAGGCCCGAACAGGGACCATAACGACTGAACCGAGCACCAGCTACTTTAACTTTGCTGGCACCCCCCGGCCATCCCTCCTGCCCTGGTTCCCGGACATTGACGCCGGAACATTTACCGGCGCCAGCCAGGGCGCTTGGACTGTGACTGGAAATTCGCAGTACGTCATTTTGGGCGGAGAGTTTCCCAAGGTCAACGGAACCCCTCAGCAGGGACTGGTCAGGTTCGCGGTCAAGAGCCTTGCCCCGAACAAACGAGGGCCCGTACTGACCGGCAGTGCCATGAACCCGACCCTGCTCTCTGCGAAACCCGGAACCGCTCGTGTGGGTTGGCGGGCAGACTGGGACCAGGACAACGAGAACCTGAAGTATGAAGTCATCCGCGACGGCAATGAGGCCACGCCCATCTACACCAAAACCCAAGCGTCGACCTTCTGGAATCGGCCGGCAATGGGGGTCGTGGACTCGGGCCTCGTGCCAGGATCCACCCACAACTACCGCATCAAGATCACGGACCCGCTAGGCAACGTGACCAGGTCAGACAATGTCAACGTGACTGTGGCCTCGGCAAGTCTGAGCGCGTATGCCCAAGGCGTACTCACGGATGGTGCCGGGAGTTTCTGGAGGCTCGGAGAGGCAAGCGGTAACACTTTCGCCGACTGGGCCGGATGGGCAGACGCCGTCGTCGGCCCAGGCGTTACCAGGGGCACGCCGGGCGCAATTGTGGGGGATGCGAACACTGCGACGACGTTTAGCGGAATCGCAAGCGGATTCGCATCCACGCAGACGTCAATCCCCGGGCCCAGCGTGTTCAGCGCGGAAACCTGGATCAAGACGACCACCACGGCCGGCGGCAAGATTCTAGGCTTTGGCGACAGATCAACGGGAACATCCATTAAATATGACAGGCACGTCTACATGGACAATTCGGGCAAAATCTACTTTGGCGTAAACAACGGCGTGCGCAGGACGCTGAGTACCGCAAGAAGCTATAACGACGGCAACTGGCATCAGATCGTGGCAAGCCTGGGATCGAGCGGGATGGCCCTCTACATCGACGGCGTACGGGTCATTCAGCGGACTGATGTGACACGCGGGCAGGACTTTGCAGGCTACTGGAGAATAGGCGGGGACAGCACCGCTAATTGGCCCGGCGTCCGGTCGAGCAACTTCTTCCAGGGTGTCATTGACGAAGTCTCGATTTACCCCGGCGTATTGAGCCCGGCGCAGGTCCAGAAACACTACGTCGATTCCGGTCGCACTCCAGTCACTCCATGAGTGCAAGGGAACGCCTAGCCTCTACAGGGCTTTGAACGACCTCCCGAATAACTGCCGCGTCCCACGGGCCCCTTAGGGCTCCCGTGGGACGCCGCTGCGTCTGCGCCGTCGCGTCTGCGTCCGACACCAACAGTCGCAGGCACCTGCCCGGTTCGGGATCTTGCCGACTGCACGCAGCTGATCCACACTCGTCCCCGCAGTTCCGGCCACGCCTATGAGGAACGGCCCTAACCGGGCCGAATCGACCGCTTGCGTCCCTGCGACGTACGGGTATTTCACTATCGCTTGTGGGTATTCGGTGCAGGTACTCAGCCAATCTAAATAAATCCTACAAGTGGTTACCCGGATGAATAGGGGTAGACCCCACTCGTGTGCAGGGCAGGTCCATCCCCTTGACTAGGGGGACCAAAGCCGACCGAGTCATTAGAAGGTCTCAGCATGTATGACCAGCAGCTTCAGTGGGTCCCCCCCGGTTTGTTCCTAATGGATGAGCCTCACCGGCAGAGCGCACGGGAAATGACGCTCTCGCACCGGCAGACGCCAGCCGCCGCCCTCCTGACCCGGCGCCGCACTTTGCCCCCGTTCGCAGCGCTCACTGCTGCGAATAGTTGCGGGACGTCTAATCGGCTCAAGGAAATCGGCGGCGGGCATGAGTGACGTCAAGCACCGCCGGCTACTCCATGCGGGGATACGCCCCACGAACACTATCCGAACCCCGGCCCCGGCAAAAATTTCAACGAGGCCTCAGCACTCGGTATGGGATGACGAATCCCCTGCCGATATCGCCGTTCCCCGGAGTGCAGCCACCCGCCGGTGGAAAAAATTCTCCAATCATCTCCGAATCACTGATGCGACAGCGATTTTCATTTCGGTCGCCTCGGCTTACCTTTTCCGCTTCGGCGCCGAGGTGCCGGCGGCGGCCGAGTGGGACTTTGAAACCAGCTACATCGTGGTATCAATGCTGATCCTGGTCACCTGGATTGCAGTTCTGGAGATTTACTCCACCCGAGATAGCCGGACGTTTGGTGCAGGCGCAACTGAATACAAGAGGGTAGTTCAAGCCACGCTCAAGCTATTCGGTGTCCTGGCAGTAGCAATGGTCTTTGTCCGTTTCGATGTCGCACGAGGCTACTTTGCGATTGCCCTGCCCCTAGGGCTTGTGCTGCTCACCGGAAGCCGGTGGCTTTGGCGGAAGTGGCTGAACCAGCAGCGGAGCCGGGGCGAGTACCTCTCCCGAGTCATCGTGATCGGAGATACGCCGGACGTCGAGTACGTGATCAACCAGATCGAACTGAATCCGGCCGCCGGTTATCAGATTTCCGGTGTGGCTTTGTCCACCCTGGATAAGTCCCTGGAGCTGCGGCCTCCCTGGTACCGCATTCCGGTTCTCTCGACACTGGCTGAGATTTCACGGATGGTCAAAGTCGCAGGCGCGGATGCCGTCATCGTTGCGGGCCCGCTCCCTGGAGGCAGCAAGTACATCCGGGAACTGGGATGGAAGCTCGAGGCTACCGGAACGGAACTCGTCCTGGCGTCACGCCTCACAAACGTTGCCGGTCCGCGAATCCACTGGCGCCCTGTAGACGGATTGCCGCTGGTGCATGTGGAGCTCCCTCAGTACGCCGGCGGCAAGCACGTACTGAAACGCGTAGTAGATGTCGTGGCTGCCTCAGCGGCGCTGGTGGTTTTGTCGCCCCTAATGCTGATCCTGGCCGTCATCGTCAAGCGCGACAGCGCGGGTCCAGTCATCTTCCGCCAGGTACGTGCGGGCAAGAACGGCGTTCCCTTCCACATGTTGAAGTTCCGGACGATGGTTCAGGCCGCTGAAACCGACATCGACTCCCTGCGAGACCTGAACGAGGGTGCCGGCCCGCTCTTCAAGATCCGAAATGATCCACGAATTACAAAATGCGGGCAATGGATGCGTAAGTTCTCCCTCGATGAGCTGCCCCAGTTCTGGAATGTGCTGACCGGCGAAATGAGCCTGGTCGGTCCCCGGCCCCCGCTGCCTCTCGAAGTCCAGAGCTATGAGAAATTCACCCACCGCCGGCTGCTGATTAAGCCCGGGATAACTGGGTTGTGGCAGATCAACGGCCGTTCTACCCTCCCCTGGGAGGAGAGCGTCCGACTGGATCTCTATTACGTGGAGAATTGGTCGCTCACAGGCGACCTCGTCATCCTGTGGAGAACCTTTAGAGCCATGCGCAGTCCCGTCGGTGCGTACTGAAGGAGATGCTATGACCCCCCGAATCGGCTATGCAGCGGGCGCCTTTGATCTATTTCATGTAGGCCACCTGAATTTGCTGCGGCAGGCCAAAGCGGAATGCGACTTCCTGGTTGCCGGCGTTGTCACCGATGAGCTCCTGGTCAAGACCAAGGGCCGGCCGCCGATAATTCCGCTGGCAGAACGTTTGGAAATCGTTCGCAATATCCGATTTGTAGATGATGCGATTTCTGAACACCTCCCGCGCAAGATCGACACCTGGCGTTCCAATCCCTTCGACGTTCTTTTCAAAGGGGACGACTGGAGGGGCACGCCCAAGGGCTTGGAGCTTGAACGAGATTTCGCGGCAGTGGGCGTGGACGTTGTCTATTTTCCCTACACCGTGCACACGTCCAGCACAGCCATTCGCCGGACCCTTGAGCTCCTAAACTCCGACGCTCAGGGGTGGGTGCCCCTGCAAGGCATCCCCTAATTCAAAACGTCCGGGCCCCACGGGGCCAGCCAGCAGGTCTCTCTAAAACCACATAGTCCCGGGGGGAAAAATGAAACATAAAGCTGTTCGGAGTGCCGGATTACGTATTGCACTGGTCGGGACACGGGGTGTGCCCGCACATTACGGCGGCTTCGAAACCTGTGTCGAGGAAGTGGGGCGCAGGCTAGCTGAGCGCGGCCATCTGGTAACGGTCTACTGCCGCTCCGGCAACGGCATAGACTCCCGCGTCAAGGAATACGAGGGGATGCAGCTTGTGCATCTGCCGGCACTCCGCCGACGCTCACTCGAGACTTTGAGCCACACCGGATTGTCGGTGGCTCATCTGCTGTTCCGCAGGGCTGACGCCACAATCGTTTTCAATGCAGCGAACGCTCCTTGGCTTCCCCTTCTCCGGTTGGCGCGTATTCCAGTTGCCACCCACATGGACGGCCTGGAATGGAAGCGGGCCAAGTGGGGGACCATCGGGAAGCGGTACTACCGCTGGGCAGAGGGATTTGCCGTCCGGTTTTCCAATGCCCTTATTGCAGATGCAGCCGGGATTCGTGACTACTACCGCGCCACCTTCAATGCCGCCACCCAGCTGATTTCGTACGGCGCACCCTTACTTGCGCCCCGGGAGCCGGAACGTCTCGCGGGCATCGGCCTGTCCTCCGGGCAGTACCATCTCGTGGTGGCCCGGCTGGAGCCGGAAAACCACGTTCATATGATCGTTGAAGGCTATGTCCGGAGCGCCGCCAAGCTCCCCTTAGTCGTCGTGGGAACCACGCCTTACGGCCAGGAGTACAGCCAAAAGGTGAAGGATTCCGCAGACTCGAGAGTGCGATTCCTTGGCGGGGTTTGGGACCAGGAGTTGCTGGATGAGCTGTACGCCAACGCCTTGGTCTACTGGCACGGCCATTCTGTCGGGGGCACCAATCCTTCCCTGCTCCGGGCGGTCGGTGCGGGTACGGCGACCAACGCTTTTGACGTCAACTTCAACCGCGAGGTGCTGGAGTCAGCCGGCGAATACTTCCGCGACCCGGCCGACGTCGCACGGTTGGCCGAGGACTCTGAGGCGCGTCTCGCCGGAACCAGATCGAGAGGGAGCCAAGCCCGGGAAATTGCGGCGAAGTACGACTGGGACCTGGTGGCAGATCTTTACGAAACGCTGTGCTACGGGCTGGACTCCGGTGCCCTGACCCACGCTCAAAACAGCGAACCCCCTGCCGCCGCACGGGCGCAGGACGAAAGCCGGGTGGCATCGTGAGCAGGGTAGGAGCACAGCATGCTCGGACGTCACCGCCGCGGACCGGATTCAAGGGAACGCTCGCAGCGCTGGGATCCGCCCAGAAACCCGTAGCGGCCGGGGCCCCGCCATATTCCATCCTCGTCAACCGGCGGGCCGGCAGATTCGTCGCGGCAGCAGCGTATCGCGCCGGCATGTCCCCTAACCAGGTCACCGCGGTCAGTGCAACCTTCACCTTTGGCGGGATAATCCTGCTGGCCACGGCCGCCCCGGCTGGGTGGGTCGGGGCACTCGTCTGGGCAGCGCTGGCGCTGGGATACATCTTTGACTCCGCAGACGGGCAGTTGGCGCGGCTCCAAGGGAGTGGCTCCGTGGCCGGAGAATGGCTGGACCACGTCGTGGACAGTACGAAGATCGTCAGCCTGCACCTTGCCGTTCTCATCGCGGCCTTCCGCCATTTCCAGCTTCCCTCGGATGGATGGCTCCTGGTTCCGATTGGCTACGCCATCGTCGGAACCGTGTCGTTCTTTGCGATGATCTTGAACGATCAGCTCAAGGCAGCGGTGCTGCTGAAGTCCGGCCGCGCTGCCATCCCCAGGAAGTCGTCAGCGCTCAAATCTGCGCTCTTAGTCCCCACTGACTACGGAGTGCTGTGTTTGGTGTTCCTGCTGCTGGGGGCCCCGCTTGCCTTCTTCACGGTTTACAGCTTGTTCTTCGCGCTCAACGCAATGCATCTGGCAGTGGCTTCGACCCGGTGGTTTGGCGATATGAGAAGCCTCTCAACATCCAAATTGGTCTCAACTCGGAGCGAATCATGAACAACAGCACGAATACTGCAGAGGGCCGTCCCCTAGACAGCCGGCGGAGAGTCCAGTTCCTGGTGATCGGATTTCTCCTGACCGTGTTCCTGATAGGAGCCATCATCTGGGGGACCAGCCAGTCCTCCAACAACCGTCCCGCGGGTCTAGCTGGCTCCTCAACCGGGGTTGTTGCGACGCCGACGCCGACGCCGACGCCGACGCCGACACCGACAGCGACTCCGACGGAGACGGCAATGCAATCCTTGCCGGGCGGCACAACTGCCCCGGCCTCGCCGGCTTCCGCGCCGGCCCCGGAGCCGACGGCGGCCAGCCCGGCTCGTGCGCCCGCGACCGGCAGCGACGCGCAGCTTGCCAACGTGGACCAGCCTGTCGCGCCGCCGGTCCCGCTGGATCAACCAGCATCCATACGGGAAGGCATCACCGCCGAGATCAACGAGTTTGAGAGCGTCCAGGGACAGGCTCAAAAAGCCGGTGAGGTCGCCGGCCCATCCCTCCGGTTCACCGTCACTCTCCATAACAGCACGGACCGCCCCCTTTCGACGGCGGACGTCGTAGTGAACGTCAGCGCAGGTGCGGAGGATCTGCCTTCCATCACGCTCAGTGGGCCTGATGTGTCCGAATTTCCCCCCACGATCGCCCCCGGGGAGTCCGGCTCGGCCACGTATGTTTTCCTGGTTCCCGTAGACCAACGGGACAAGGTTCGAGTTCTCGTGAATTTTCAGGTTGATTCGCCTATTGCGGCATTCGAAGGTGCCGCACCGACAGAAGGTAAGCCATGATCGAACCGTCCAGTCCCCAACCCGTTCCAACAAACCGCTCTCGACGCCGGCCCGGTAACGGGCCTAGGAAGCTTGGCGCCGTCCTGCTCGCTTCCGCGGTTGCTATGTCGATGGCCCTGGTCGCGGCTCCTCCCGTTACGGCCGACACCGCTCCTCTTGATCCCGCCAACCCCGCCACACCCGTCACCGTCTCGGCGGATGCTTTGCCCACGGTGCAGATCGATGGAATCGTCTGGCAGCAGGTCATCATCGGCAACGTGGCCTACGCGGTAGGACAATTCAACACGGCCAGGCCGGCCGGCGCCGCACCGGGAACAAACACCGTCGCCCGGAACAATATCCTGGCCTACGACGTGACAACCGGAAATCTGATTACGACATTTACCGCCAGCCTGAACGGCATGGCGAAAACCATTGCGGCTTCACCAGACGGATCCAAGCTCTTCGTCGGGGGCGCCTTTTCGCAGGTGAACGGCGTAGCACGGCCCTATGTAGCTGCGCTGAACCCCACGACTGGTGCGCTGATCACGTCTTGGGCGCCGAAAGTTAACTCGCGTGTGGTGGCTCTCACGGCATCCAACAACGCCGTCTACATGGGCGGGTGGTTCAGCGGCGTCGGATCGGTCAGCCGCCCCAAGCTGGCCGCAGTGTCGACGTCAAACGCTACCCTGCTGAATTGGAACCCGGTCCCGGCCGGCGGCGACGTCAACACGCTGCTCGTTTCACCGGATGACTCCAAGGTTGTAGTGGGGGGCGGCTTCACCACACTCAACGGTTCGAGCAACCCCGGCTACGGCCTGGGGGCAGTCGATACTAACACCGGCGGGCTGTTGCCGTGGGCCGCGAACGGCTTGGTGAGGAACGGCGGGCCACAAGCAGCCATCCTCAGCCTCGCCAGCGACGGAACAAGAGTTTACGGAACGGGCTACGTGTTTGGCAACGGCGGGAACCTGGAGGGAACATTTTCCGCTGACTGGTCCGACGGTGCCATCAAGTGGGTCGAGGACTGCCACGGCGACACCTATGGCGTCTACGCATCCGATACAGCCGTCTACACCGTAAGTCATGCCCATTACTGCGGAAACATCGGCGGTTTTCCCCAGACGTCGCCAAAGTGGACATTCAATCATGCACTGGCGTTCAGCAAGGCAGCGACGGGCACTCTGACCGATGATCCCTATGGATACTTCAATTTTGCCGGGAATCCCTCGCCGTCTCTCCTTCAGTGGTACCCCGAATTCGCCGTCGGCACGTTCAGCGGCGCATCCCAGGCCGCTTGGAACATCACCGGCAACAACCAATACATCGTCGCGGGCGGCGAGTTCCCAAGCGTAAACGGAAAAGCCCAGCAGGGCCTGGTCCGGTTTGCAGTCAAGGGCATTGCGCCAAACAAGCAGGGCCCGGTGGTCACAGGCGCCGCCTTCAACCCGTCCGTTATCAGCACCGCCACCGGAACGGCGCGGGTCAGCTGGCAGGCGAACTGGGATAAGGACAATCAAAACCTGAGCTACCAGCTCATCCGTGACGGAAAGACTGCCACGCCGATCTACACCAAAACACAGGAGTCCGACTTCTGGCGTCGGCCGGGCATGGGATACATCGACACGGGACTGGCGGCCGGATCCACCCACACATATCAGATCATCGCCACCGATGCCTTCGGCAACACCGCGAAATCGAACGCCGTCAGCGTCACCACAGCCACGGCCGGGAGCGTCAGTGACTATGCCCGTGGCGTTCTCGACGACGGTGCGGCTGACTACTGGCGGTTGGGCGAAGGCAGCGGAGGGACCGCCGTAGACTGGGCCGGCTGGAGCGATATCAGCCTAGGGACCGGCGCAACACGCGGAACCGCCGGCGCCATCACCGGGGACACGAACGCTGCAACCACCTTCGACGGAACGAATACCGGGTTCGGGGCTACCCAGACCCAGATCCAAGGCCCGGACACGTTCACGGCCGAAGCGTGGTTCAAGACCACAAGCACTTCAGGAGGCAAGATACTCGGCTTTGGAAATAGCCCGACAGGAGAGTCCGGCAGCTATGACCGCCACGTCTACATGGACAATGCAGGACGGATCATCTACGGCGTCTACACCGGAAACACGGAAACCCTGCAAAGCTCCGCCGGTTTCAATGACGGGCAGTGGCACCAAGTCACCGTCAGCCTTGGTTCTAACGGAATGGTGCTATATGTCGACGGAAAGCGAATTGCGAAGCGCGCGGACGTGACCAGCGGACAGCCCTACACCGGGGTCTGGCGGATCGGTGGCGACAACCTCAACGGCTGGCCGTCGCAGCCCGCAAGCAGCTACTTCCAGGGAAGCATCGATGAAGTAAGCATCTACCCGACCGTACTGGGGCTGTCCCAGGTCCAGAACCACTTCCAGGCCTCCGGCCGCACCCTTAACCTGCCCACTGCGCCTGTAGACAACTACGGCAAGGCAGTGTTCCAGCTCAACCCGGACCTGTACTGGAGGGTGGGCGAAACTACGGGAACGACGGCAGCCGACAGCGGTGCGGTAGGCAATACAGGTACCTTCGTCAGCGGAACGAGTCTGGGACGCCCAGGGGCGCTCGCAGGAGTGACTAATACCGCCGTCGAATTCGACGGCTCATCCGGCTTGCTCTCGTCCGACGCCCAGTTCTCCAACCCCACGGTTTACACGGAGGAGCTGTGGTTCAACACAACCACCACCAATGGCGGCAAGCTGATCGGTTTCGGTGGTTCCCAGACCGGACTCTCGGGCAACTACGACCGGCACGTCTACATGGAGAACAGCGGACAATTGACGTTCGGCGTTTGGACAGGTCAAGCCAACACCATTACGACTCCACAGCCGTACAACGACGGGTCGTGGCACCACATGGTGGCAACCCAGTCGTCGGACGGGATGAAGCTGTATGTGGATGGCCAGGAGGTCGGTTCCAATCCGCAGGCCGAGTCCCAGGCCTACAACGGCTACTGGCGTGTGGGTGCAGATACGACGTGGGGACCGCAGCCATACTTCGCGGGAGCCATCGACGAGGTGGCCGTGTACTCCACGGCGCTGAGTTCCTCCGACGTTTCGGCTCACTACGCCCTGGGTGCAGGCACCACGCCTGCCAACCAGTCTCCGGTGGCTGCCTTTAGCTCGGCTGTGGCGGATCTGACCGCGACGCTGGACGGGTCGGCGTCGGCAGACCCGGACGGCACGGTTGCCAGCTACGCCTGGGACTTCGGCGATTCCTCGCCGGCCGGGACAGGGCGGACTCCGTCGCACACATATGCAGCGGCGGGAACCTATCAGGTCAAGCTGACGGTRACGGATGACAAGGGAGCGACAGGGCAAGTGACGCAAGCAGTAWCGGTCGCCGCGGCCAACCAGTCTCCGGTGGCTGCCTTTAGCTCGGCTGTGGCGGATCTGACCGCGACGCTGGACGGRTCGGCGTCGGCAGACCCGGACGGCACGGTTGCCARCTACGCCTGGGACTTCGGCGATTCCTCGCCGGCCGGGACAGGGCGGACTCCGTCGCACACATATGCAGCGGCGGGAACCTATCAGGTCAAGCTGACGGTAACGGATGACAAGGGAGCGACGGGTACCGTCAGCAAGTCCATCACGGTAACGGCTCCTGCCAACCAGCCCCTGGCTAAGGACGACTTCGGTCGGACAGTTGCCGGCGGCTTCGGGCAGGCGGATGTCGGAGGCAACTGGACGACTCCGTCCGGTGCGAGCAACTATTCGGTCGCCAATGGAAATGCAACGATCAACAACGCTGCGGGAGCTACTCGAAGCGCATTCCTGAATGCGGTTTCTGCGGCCTCGGCCGTGACGCAGTTCGATGTATCCCTCGACAAGATCGGAGACGGTGGCGGGACCTTTGTCTCGGTGATAGGCCGTAACGCCGGCAGCTCCAACGACTATCGAGCCAAGCTATGGATTTCCAGGACCGGAGCCTTGACTCTGTACCTGACCAAAACGGTTGCAGGGGCGGAAACCATCCTTTCGACCAGGACCCTCGGGCTGACGTACAACATGGGAGATTCCGTGCGGATCAAAATGGCCGTGACCGGAACGTCGCCCAGTACTTTGAGCGCTAAGGCCTGGAAAACCAGCACCGCTGAGCCGGCAGCATGGAGCCTGACCGCGACCGACTCGACGTCGGCGCTCCAGGTCCCTGGCTCCGTCGGCATACTCAGCTACGTGTCGGGGTCGAACCTCAACGGCCCGGTAAAGGTGACCCTGCGTAACTGGCTTACCAGCAGGGAGCCCTAACTTCCGGCGCGACACGGCCGGGAACGCCGGCGGAGAGCCCCCTTGGGCGTGGTATTAATCACATTCAAGGGGGCTCTCCGCCGTCGGGGCGGGACTCGCGCGTGGTCGGCGTCACCCGCGTCAGGACTCGCGTCTGGCCGGGGGGACCCCAAAGGGAGCGCAATTGAGGTGACCCGACACACCGCGCCTCAAGGGGGAACAAACTCGTAGTGCTGGTTTGACACGCCGTCGCACCTTCCCCGATGCTGTAACGGCAAAAGTTATCCAGTCGTTACGTTGCGGTAGAGCGCAAGCTTGGGCGGCCCCTCAGATCTAAGGAACAAATAATGGAAGCGACTCATCTTTCCCGTAGGAGCGCCCTGGGATTAGGGGCCGCGGCGGCCCTCGGGCTGGCGGCAGGCCAGCTCGGTAACGCCACACCGTCCGCAGCGGCCATCGCTCGTCCGACGGGCACCGGCTACGTCCGCTATGAGGACCTGTACAGCTCCGGCAACGACCTGCAGACGGTCATCAACAAAGTTACCGGTAATCGGGTGCTGACCTTCCCCGAAGGCGTGTTCACCATTCCGTCCAATTTCCGCTACGGGTACAAAGACGGCGTGCGGTTGGGGAATCGTTCCGGTGGTGCCGGCTGTCGCGGCCTGGTGGGGTCCGGACGCAACACTATTTTTAGGATGGCCTCCTCGAGCCAGCCGAGGTGGACCGGTGGAGCTTCGCCCTACATGCTCATTCACGCGATCGCTTCCAGCGCAGATCCGATGATCACAGTCGAACTGCGCAACTTCCAAATCCAGGGAACCAGCCTGGGCCATGAGTACAACGGCCTTCGGCTGAGCCGGGCAAACGGCGTCGTCGATAACGTCTATATCAATGGCATCACCGGCTACGACTCTGTCCCGCCGGGCGAAACCGGGGGCATCAGCATATTCCAGTGCACTTCGGTGCGGGTAACCAATACCGAAGTGGATGGCCGCCGCGCAGGTGTGCGGGTTAGTTCCAGCCCCGTAATGGTGAACAACAGCTCGGGGATCACATTCCAGGACTGCTACTTCCACCATTCTCTTACTGGTGGCGGCGGCATTGCCTGGTTCGAGTCGCGTGATTCAACTGTGACCCGGGTGCGTTCGGAATACATCGGCTCCGGGACAGGCAAGCTTGCAGGGTACTGCTTCAACCACGAACAGTCCACGCGTATCACGTACAACGATCCCGTGATGATCTGTGACCGGAAGACCGCCGGCGGTACTTTGCACATGTCCTTAAACTCCGATGCAGCCCGCGGCGGAACAGACTGTGTGCTGACGGTGAAAAACCCCAAGTGGGACGGGACGAGTGTGGGCTCCGGAAAATTCGTTGTCGAGACTTGGACCATGGGGAACCAGGCCCAAAAGTCCGCCCCCCGCGTTTATGGCCCGACGGGGGCCGCGCTGCCGTTCACTTGGCTGCATCCGGCCTAAAGCCTGTTCTCGTCACCACCCCGGCCTGCGACCAAAGTGAGACTCATCAGCAGGAAGTTCATAGCTTGGCCGTGTTGCTTTCATGGGGCGACAAGTTGGCCCCGGTGCCCTGCCCCTGCCGGCGCCGGGCCAAGTCGCGCGTCACGTAGCAGAGATTAGGGATCAGCTGGCAGGCTGCAACCGAGATGGCGGAGCCGATGATCGGCCCCGCCGCGCCCAGCAGCGAAATCAGCCACCACGATATGGCAATGTTCAGCGGGACAAGCATGAGTATGGGCAGGACCTGAAACCGCAGGCCTGCGCTGTCGGTCATGTACATGCCCGTTGGGTATTTAGCTGCCTGGAGGGCGACGAAAACCGCGAACCCGGAAACGAGCCACGCATCCAGAATAATTCTGCCATCGGAAACAAAGGCAACGAGAAATGGCGTGGCGATGGCCAGTAGTCCGCCTAGGAATAGGCCACCCGCGGCAAACCAAATTGTCGGAACGAGCGGCGATTCGATGCGCGACGCCGATCTCGCCTTGGCATAAATGGGCCACAGAACTATTCCTGCCGCGGCAATAACTTGCAGAATCATGCCAAAAAGTTGCGAGGCAAGGTTGTACTGCGCCAGCTCCTCTCCATGGGTCAAATGGCTGAGCAGCAGCCGGTCGCTCTGCATAGCTATTGGAAGGGCGACCATCTGGAGGAGCATGGGCCAGGCAAGATGGAAGGCTTTGATGCCGGGCTCGCGTTTTATGTGCGGAACGGATCTGAGAGCTGAGGTCAGCTGAGGACTGATCAGACGGCTGGCAATGATGAGGCAGATGATGGAGTTGACGGCAGCAGCGGCGTAGGAAAACACTGCCAAATAGCTGCCAACCGGCGCCGCAAGCCCAATCGATAGTAGAATTGCCAGCAATATGAGCGGGGCAACGACTATTTGGCTCTTAACCTGTGTGGCTGTCCGCTCAAGCCCGACCAGGATCCGTTGCCCCACCGCGAGGGGAAGGGTGATCCCGAATACGGCCATGCACAAAAAGGCCGCCCAAGCTCCGCCATCCGGTAGAAGGCCGTTGCCTAGCAACACGGGCCAAAGCCCCAGGACGGAAACCAGGGCGGACGTTGCCACGACTACGGTGCCGGAAACGAGGAGGATCCTCAAGGCAGTCAGCAGGGACCGACGAACGTGCTCGTCGCTCCTGGGATTCTTGGCCTCGGCGATCGAATTTATGACGACGGCGGCAATGCCTAAGTCCGCAAAGGGAAGAAGGCTCGGCAGAGAGGCAAGCAGGCCGTATTGCGCATAGGCTTCCGTACCGAAGTGAGAAAGTATCATTCGGCTGGTCACGATGGCGCACAGGCCTGAAAGACCTAGGACAATCATTTTTGTGCCCGCGGTTTTCCCCAGCTTGGACCACATGCTTGACCGATACGCTTCTGTGCCTACAGCCTGGGGATTTCTGCGAAGCGTCACCGTGCCACGTCCGGTGAGGCCTCGAACAGCCACTCGTCGGCGGCCAACCGTCCGTCAGAGTCAGGAAGACTTGCCGTCACGTCGTTGCCGAAGGGACCCGAGGCTATGGCCTTGCAGATGACATCCGCAAGCTCCTGCGCTGTTGCGTGCGGCGACACCACCGCATGGCCGTGGTCGGCAAGCCAGTCGCTCAGGCCCGTTTCGGTGGTCGTGACGATGGAACAGCCGTGTGCGAGCCCTTCTACAATCGGAAGCCCGACCTGTTCCCGCCATGTAGCTGTGGACTGCGATGGCAGAACCAGCACCTGGGCCTGCCGTAAGACCCGATGGATCTCATCGCGGCTTGGATCGATGTGGACCTCAACACTGCTGTTTGAGGTCCCAGCGCTTTCTGCTTCTGCCACCATGGCGCCCTTGCCCAGGATGACAAGTGCCGCTCCCGGATCTTGCTGAACAACGCCGGACCAGGCCGCCAGTACCAACGGGAATCCCTTCCGTCGGGACAGATCACCAAGGTATACGACGCGTGCTGGGACCTTCGGATAGTTCGGATTGCACTCGCACGGGGCCGGCAACGCGGGAACTAGACATTCTTCCTGTCCCTCCTGCAGGCGCGGGAGCACGTCGCGGTAAACCTCCTGCGCGGCCAGCGTTCCGAAGGCAATCCGGTCCACATGACGCCAGACGTAGAGGGCGAGGCGCCGTTCCACCATTTTCCGCGTCCGGGACTTCCAGCCCTGACCGCCAGATCCTGCAAAGGGATCGGCGTTGCCGATCGCGTACGTCACGATCCGGGTGCGGTGACCTCGTACCGCCCCCGCCAGGCGGACTGCAACAAGAGCCAAGAACGTCGCGGGGAGACTGGAGAGCATGAGGGGTTCATTAATCTCCAGCTGACGGACCCGGGAGCGGCCGAGGAGAAAGGCTGCTTTCAGCCGGTTGGCATGGACCAGGTGCAGTCCCTGCGTCAGCTGTTCATCAAAGTCGTACCTTTTCTGGCGGTAGAGGATAACAGCCGGCTCCAGTTGCCGGGCACGTTCGAGGTGTGCCGTCCTTAATGATTCATAGAGCCGGGCACGGGTGGAGTTCAGTTTAGGCAAAAACACTCAGTCTCTCTCCTTCGAACAGTGACACATGTCCGGCTCGCGTGCTTCTCAGATCGGTCAGGGAGGCCCCGCCAAAGGAAATCGGATCACGGCACGCGGCAGATTAACGTACCGGTTCCCGGTCCGGTCCTGCCTCGTATTTGCTGGACCTCTTCAATGCGGCAGTCTCCTTAATCTCGCGGTTAAGGCGGCTTCGATAGGCAGATGGACGATGCCGCTCTTCGGCTACCACGGAGTCCTCAATTGCCCGACGGCGGTAGTCCGGCCAGGCCCGGTGTAGTAGCTCAATGGCATCCGCTATGGCGTCGGGGTCATCGGCTGGTACGAATAGGGGCACGGCATAGTTTCCTGCAGCCTCCCGAAGGCCCGACGTATCGCTGACAATCAGCAACCGTGCGGCGAGAAGCGCCTCTACCGCCGTGTTTCCAAAGGGCTCGTCAAGCCTTGACGGAACAATGGCGACATCAGCGCGCGCCAGGTTGGGCCAAACATCGGTGCAAAAACCAAGAAAACGGACGTGCCCTTCCAAGCGCAGGCTGGTCACCAGGCTTCGCAGTTCCGCCTCGTACCATTCGTAGCCTGGGTACACCGCGCCGACGAGCTCCAAGCTCACGTCAATCCCGCGCCGGCGAGCCCCGGCCACCCCGGCGACGGCAACGTCGACGCCTTTACGTGGAGACAGCCGGCCCACATAGACCATGCGCAGGGGCCCTACGACGGCTTCCCTGGGGGCGGTCACGGCATCCGGGCCGACCACTCCGTTGTACACAACCCGCACCCTCTTCGCGAGTGCCGGAAGAGTGTCAGTGAGGGTTTCTGCACTGTATCGACTGTTGGCGATAATTCGATCCGCCAGAATCAAAGGGGCAACAATCCCCAAGCGGACTGGCCACTTGGCCGACTTCTCCGCTTCATGGACGTGCGTCAGGACGGGGAGCCGGTTTAGCCGGGCCAACAAAAGCCACAGAGGAATGGTCAGAGTACTCACGTAAATCACGTCAGGGCCAGTCCTCCGGATGAGCCTCAGCCCGTGTATTGAGGCTTTTGCTGCCTCGACTGCCAGCTTGAGCAAACCGAGCGGATTGGCTGAGCTTTTGCGCAATACCGGCGACGGACACAAGCTGACGGTGGCGCCGCGCGCCTCAAGTTCTGCCACAAGCGGTCCCGTTTGAGGTACCGTCACAACGACCCTTGAGCCCTGTTCAACCAGTCCCTCTACTGTTTCGAGCATCACCCGGTCGGCGCCGTAGAGTTCAGAACTCGGGTGGGCCATTAGCACCGCTGGTGACGTGACGCATGCATGCATAGGGTCCTCTACTCCAGTCCAATCTGGGCGGCAAACCTCCGCTTTTCGCTGTCAGACACCGCGCCGCCGTCTGGGTCTGACGACGGTACTTTCTGGACAGTAAGCTATATGGTGCTCACATGGCAATGAATCCGAAGCGCAAATTGGCGATTATCGTCGTGAACTACGGCTCGCATGAATTGTTAGAGACGAATATTGCGCCCGTGTCCGGCCACACACCGGATGTTTCTGTAGTAGTGGTCGACAACTACACGAATAGAACAGAACGGGACGCCGTTGCGAGCCTCGTTGCCCGGCGAGGCTGGACCTTGGTGGCGCCGGAGACCAACTTGGGATTCGGGGCCGGGATGAATCTAGGCGTCGAAGCTGCTGCCCGAGCCGGCGCACGAGCATTCCTGCTGATCAACCCCGATGCGACACTGGGCATGTCCAGCCTTCAGTTGCTGAGGGACGCCGTCGAACACAACCCGATGGCCGTCGTGGCTCCCCGTATCGTCCGGTCGGACGGAAGTATCTGGTTCACCGGGGCCACAGTTCGTATGGAGGACGGAGAAACCAGGGGGAGACGCCATGCATCCGCTGCGCTGCCGCCCGGTGAGCGCCGTTGGCTAACAGGAGCATGCCTACTGATAAGCCTCGAAATGTGGCAAGCCGCAGGTGGTTTCGATGACCGGTACTTCTTGTACTGGGAGGATGTGGACTTCTCCTTCCGCGTTGAGGCAGCCGGTGGAGCCCTAGAGGTGGTGGAGGAGGCCACAGCCACTCATGATGAAGGTGGCACCCAGGGCAGCGGACCGGGTTCCAGGGCCAAATCGCCCGTCTATTACTACTACAACATCCGCAACCGGCTGCTCTTCGCAGCGATCCACCTAAATCCGGATGACAGAAGGCGATGGAAGGGCTCGGCCATTCCGGCCGCTTGGCGCATCCTGCTTCGCGGCGGACGCCGGCAGTTCCTGCGGCCCGTCAGGCCAGTGTGGGCCGCCGTCCGCGGAACCTGGGACGGTCTCACCCTTCTTCGGCGTTGGTCATAAGGTTCGTCAATAGCCGCCTAAGGCGCTGAGGCCGAGATGTATCTTCCCCACGGCTTGGCGCACCTGATTCAGGGCCGCTTTATGGTGCAGTGGGCCCTGAAGATGCCCATCCGCAATATCCAGGCGCCGCTGGGCGCTTGGACCGCCCCGACTGAGCAGCGCCGGCAGCGCCATCGGCGAGCCTTCCGGGATAGCGACGGTACCGCGGAGACAGTTCATCGCTTCCACGATCTGGAACAGGGAGGCATCGCCGACTGGCACCCCGCCTGCGTGCCTCCCCCGGGATGCCAGTTCACCGAGGTAGGCAGCGGCTTCCCTGAGGGTGAACGTTCGGCGTCGTGCAGCTGCGTCCAGATAAGCAATTTCAGAGCGATGCTCGAGCGATGCGACTAGAATTAGTTCCGCGCGGCGCACGAGACCAAGTTCCAGTTTCCTTGAGCGGTGCTCCTTTGAGGCACCACTTTCAACGCCACCCTTGCGCAAAAGGGCGGAGGCGCCGCGACAGAGGCTCTGACCGTTCGCCGCATGCGTCCCGGCGCTCTGGATCTCAACGCCGGACCGGCCGACTCGCGCTGCGTAGTCGGTCAGTAACGCTTCCGCGTACGGCGACCGGCAGACGTTAGCGGTGCAGACTACCAGGATCGATGCCAAGACTGTGTCCTCATGTCCGCCATCCATGACCGCAGTGTAGCCCGTCATCTGTAAAACGGGTGATAATTTCGGACCATATTCCGGTCAGCAAGCGGTAGGGTTGGCCGAAACGCTGCAAGGGGGATCTTGGATGGAGCTTGCCGAATACCTAGGGACGCTGCGCCGTCGGTGGCTGTTCATAACCGCACTGGCACTTTTGGGTGCGGGTATCGGCTTCGTCCTGGGGCTCAACTCACCAAAAATGTACAAGGCTTCAAGCAGCGTGTTCGTGTCGACTCAGCGCGGGAGTACAACCACGGAGCTCGTGCAGGGGTCAACGTTCACGCAGAACTTGATCCAGTCGTATGCGAAGCTTGCAAAAATGCCGTCTGTCCTCGGTCCGGTCATCACGAAGCTGAATCTGCAAACCACGCCGGAGCGGTTGGCCGATGCGGTTTCCGCGGATACTCCGCTGAATACGGTCTTGATCGAGATCGCGGTGACCGATGAATCGCCTACCCAGGCTGCCCTCATTGCAAATGCGGTGTCCTCTTCGCTAGCAACCACTGCGCAGGCACTGTCTCCTAAAGCTGACAATGGAACTCCTGCTATCACGATGCAGCAGGTCGAGCAGGCCCAGGCGCCCAACAACCCGTTTGCCCCTGATAAGCGATTCATGGCTTTAACCGGTTTTGCCCTGGGCCTGGCCGTGGCATCGGCTTATGCCCTGGGCCGACAGGTTATCGACACGCGGCTACGAACAGAGCAGGACGTTCAGCGAGCTACTGAGATTCCGCTCCTGGGGACCATTCCCGGTCTGCGCAGAAAGGGCGGGGCCGAGGTGGCCGACTTCCGGACGCAAAAGACCGGTGTGACCGCCGAGTCGTTCCGGAAACTCGCCGCTAATTTAGAGTTTCTTGATCCAGATGCGCGTGTCCGGTCCGTGGTTGTCACGTCAGCAGTTGCCGGGGAGGGAAAAAGTTCTACGGCAATCAACCTGGCCTTAGCCCTGGCAGAACGATCTGACCGGGTAATCCTGGTCGATGCGGATTTGCGCCGGCCCCGGATAGCTGAGTACTGCGGCATCGATGGAACGCTCGGACTCACCACCGTTCTTACCGGCAGGGCCAAACTAGGGGACGTCATCGAACCTTGGGGTCCCATCCGGGTCCTCCCGTCCGGTGCGGTACCCCCGAATCCGAACCAACTTGTAACTTCAGCCATGATGGCGGCCACGGTGGAAGCCCTGGTCCAGCAATTCGACATTGTCATTTTTGATTCCGCGCCACTCTTGCCCGTGGCCGACTCGCTCGCCCTATCCCGGCTGACCGACGGGGCGCTTCTCGTGGCGCGGGCCAATTCCACCCGCCGGGGCCAGTTGAAGGCGGCCGCGGACGCGGTCGAAAACGTCAAGGGTCGGGTCCTCGGCGTCATCCTGAACCGGATCAAACTCGGGCGGGACATCCCGAGGAGCTATGGCGACGCTGCCCTGCCGGCGGCAAAACATGCCATGGCGCCCGAGCACGAGTGGGAGCTGGGCGGAAGAGCCGATGACCTCTCCATCGATGGCGACGCCCTGAGGAAACTTGTGTGAGCCAGAGTGCGTTGCGACGGCCGGATCGACCACTAGCTAGCATTGACGCCGCACAGTGGCAGCACGCGACTGTCTGGGTGGCGTTTATCGTCCTGGTCCTTCTGGGCGCCCGCCTGCAATTGAGCCACACAATCACCGTAGGTTATGTGGCTGCGCTGGTCATCGCGCCCCTTTGGCTGGGGGCTCTCGGAAAGTTCCGAGGAGCGGCCAGCCTTTTTGTGCTGGGAATAGCCTGTTGCCTATCCGGTTTCTGGCTGTTGGCACTCAATGCCCCTGATCACCAGGTGGATTCGAGCACTGCCATAAATAACGTGACACTGCTCGTGGGTCTTCTGCTCACCGTTGGCACGGTCCTATGGGCAAAGCAAGTAATGCCCGAATGGTTGATCGGGTTAAGTTACGGGCTCGGTATGCTCTTGGGCGTATCGCGGTCGGGAGCCGCAGCGGAGAACGCCTGGAAATTCGGATACTCCGTTCCCGTCATTGTCATCAGCTTATCCATTGCGTATGGCGTTGGCCGTTGGGGCAGGCGCCGGCAAGGATTAGTGGAGGCCCTCACACTGACGTTGTTGGCTGTCCTGTGCCAGCTAAACGACTCGCGATCTATGTTTGGAATGCTGGGAATGGTCATGATTCTCGTACTCTGGCAGCTGGTGCCTCGAGGCAAGAGCGGGCGAAGGTCAGTGATAAAGACCATGCTCGCGCTCGCGTGCATGGCGGTGGCAGTGTACGACGTCCTTACAAGTCTGCTCGTGGAGGGTTACCTCGGCGCTGCTGCACAAGACCGCTCCGTGACACAAATCAACATGACAGGATCCCTCATCCTGGGAGGCCGGCCGGAAATGGCCGCAACGCTGGGACTGTTCGCCCACAACCCGCTGGGATTTGGCCTCGGTATCATTCCCTCGCCGACGGACGTCACCGTAGCGAAAACGGGCATGGCCTCCATCAACTATGAACCCAACAACGGTTACGTAGAAAAATACATGTTCGGGTCACAATTCGAGGTCCACTCCGTGGTGGGGGACCTGTGGGCACTGTTTGGCATTCCTGCACTCGCGCTAGCGTCGTTTATAGCCGTTTGGGCGCTTCGCGCCATAGTCGTTGGAATCACGCACGGACGGGGAAGCGCGTTGCCTCTTTTCCTGGCTGTCATCACGCTGTGGAATATCTTTTTCAGTCCCCTGCTGACTTCCGTCGCCACGATGGGACTGGGCCTGGGACTAATGCTGCCAAAGAAGAACCAACAGCGCGAGACGAGTGCTGCTGGGCCACTACGAGATGCCAATTAAAGGACGACCGAGACGGATGGCTATGAATGTAATTCACCAACTCTCCTTCAACTCGCTGACGGCAAGTTCCAACTACGTTGCACGGCAGCCGTCTGACCCAGTCCGTAAGGTCCGGTCCCATGGGTAGGACTGGCAGACAATCACCAGAACATGTATCGAGGAGGACCTTCCTCATCGCATCGTCGTCCGGCCTGGTGCTCGCATCCTGTTCAGCGAATGATGCCGTGCCCGAGCGATCGCCGATCCATACGGTGGACAGCCTTACCGGAACGACACCGTTCTATATCGCCCACAGGGGCTCCGGAGACAACTGGACCGAACACACGAAAGTCGCCTACGACTCCTCTAGGGCCGCGGGGGCGCGGGCTATAGAGGTCTCGGTCCACTCAACGTCCGACGGCGTCCTGGTCTGTCATCATGACGCTAATCTTTCGCGCCTAACAGGCGTCGACAAGGACATCGAGAACATGACGTACGCGGAACTCGCAGAGTTCCGCGTCGACGCGCGGCAATGGCTGGGGCCGTCAACGGCCCCCCAGCCGATACCCAAATTGTCGGACGTCCTGGACGCTTGCGCCGCCACACACGTTGTCTTCCTGGAGGACAAGCAGGGCACCAACACCAAAGTGCTCCTGGACCTCATGGATACCTATCCGGACTCGACCGGCCATTTCGTCTGGAAGCAGGACGCGGGCGTCAAAACGTTCGAAGACGCACGGGCCCGCGGCTATAAAACCTGGGGCTACTTTGTGGACGGAGCGGACAAGAAATTTGAAAAGTACGCCGCCCGTCATGACTTCGTAGGCATTTATCATCTGGCGGCTGACGCGGATATACAGCGGCTCGTCGGTTTCGGACGGCCCACGATCTGTTGGGAGGTTCATACACGTTCGAGAAGAGACAGCCTTCTTGGGCTGGGAGTCCGGGGCATGATGTGTCCCAACATTCCCTACGTGATGACCGACGTTCCGGCGGCCACCGCTGACACTTTCGCCACGGGGCTCCGCGCCGCAGGGGACCTTCCGTCGACCCTCGGTTGGGCCTTCCAGCCCCTTATTTCACCCCGGGAAGCAACCGTCACACTTGCCGACGACGTGGACCAAAGCTATTCACTTGGGTCCATGTGCCCCATCGCCGGCGATGAATATTCCATCGAATTTCAGTTGTGCTGGCCCACGAGGGTGCCTTCTTCGGTGCAGGCCGGACTAGCATTCGGCCTCACCAGCGACAGCCCGTATCAACCGCTCGAACCTGGTCCAGCCGGTTACCATCTCTTGTTGGATGACAAAGGCGAGCTTCGGCTTTACGCCAGGCGCGAGTCCGGCGCCTCCGAAAGTTTGGGCGTGTTGAGGACAGCTCCTCCGGTGCCCGGATCATGGATCAGTTTGAGGATCTCAGTGGAAAGCTCCCGCATAACGTTTTCCCGGCCCGACGCCGAAGAGGCGAAGGTATCGGTAACAACCGCGGAACACCGCGGCGGCTACTTCACCCTCTGTAAGGCCTATAAGGGAAAAGTCCCCATATCCTTCCGCGGGATCAAAGTCGACAGTGCATAGTTCTGGGCCAAGTCACGTCGGCTGCCAAATGGCCAACTATGTTCCAGCCTGGCTTCCTTCCCAAGGGCCGTGATGGCAGGCTGCCACGGATGCGCACGGCGGGAGAGCCTGTGGAAATTTACCGACAGAAAAATCCCGCACGCAAAACCCCACGGAGCCGGCAGATGCACTAGGGTCGGAGCAATGCCGTGTTTCCGCTCCTGGTGTTTGTTTGTGAGGACGAAGAGGTAACGAATGCGACTCATCGGATTTTCGAGGCTCGGCTCGCCGAAAGACCAAGATAAATCGGCCGCCCAGCGGACGGACTTGCCGCAGGCCAAACCGGGTAAGTTCCAGGGTATTCAGGCCCTTCGCTTCATCGCCGCACTACTGGTAGTGGTCACACACTCGACCTTTTATGCTCACGAAAGACTGTCGTCATCGGTCCCCGTCTGGAATGACGGCGTGGTTGGCGTCCGGGTGTTTTTCGTGATCAGCGGTTTTGTCATGGTTGCCTCGACGACTTCTCTCGCCGGTACTCGGGACGGCTGGAAGTACTTTTCAATGCGGAGAATAATCCGCATTGTTCCGATGTACTGGATGGCCACCACGGTCAAATTACTAACGATGTTGGTACTGCCTGCGGCGGTTCTTCATTCAGCGCTTGATCCCGGCAAGGTTGTCCTTTCATACTTGTTCCTGCCCTCACGTAACGCGGACGGAGCCGTGGAACCACTCTTGGGTGTTGGCTGGACTTTGGTGTTCGAGATGTTCTTTTACGCAGTCTTTGCCGTTGCGCTGCTCGTCAGGGCGAACGTCATCTACCTGGCTGGGGGCGTGCTAGTCCTTGTGGCTTGCGGATCTCTGTTCCGCGGAGCCAACTGGCCTGCCTGGGCCGTCTACTTTGATCCGATCGTTCTCTATTTCCTTGTGGGCATGCTCATTGCGAAGTTGACTCTCAACCCCCGAACGCGCCGCCGCTTGGCGCCGGCGGTCCTTGCGGTACTTGCACTCGGGATTTTATACATGGTGATCCACCCCGATATAGATGGTTCGTTGAACAATCGTTTCTTCGAAATGCTCGCGGTAAGCGCAATCGTCTTGGCGGTAGCCTGGCTTGAGCCGCTCATTGGACGAGGGGTCCCAAAGTTCGCGACGTTTCTGGGAGCCGCGTCCTACTCCCTGTACCTGTTTCATCCGTTAATTGCGCCAGCAATACCCGAAGTGCTGGTTCGGCTGGGAGTCACGAACGGCGTCGTTTCTGTCCTGCTGTCGATCGCGGCGGCACTGGTTGCAACCACGCTAATTTATCGGTTTGTGGAACTGCCAGTGACGGCCTGGCTGCAGACTCGTGTTCCATATGTCAACCGACAGCCCAAAGCGGCTGGTTCGCTCGAAACAGCGGACTCTGGAAAGTAATAGGCAGCCGAAAAATAGTTGGCCGACTCTTCGCATTACCGTCGGTTCGATATGCCCCGAGGCAAACCCTGCGGGTCTGTTGCGCCCTGATGGAGCATGCATTGCTCAAGGCAGATGCAAGTACAAATGCGAGTAGGACCGACGAAACGGCGAGAAAGTCGAGTACCGCATACTCGGGGACCCGAAGGGGGCTCAGCTTACCGTTCAACCCAGCACACAAGTGGTGTGCTGGGTTGAGCGGAATGTATCGCTGAAGTGCCGGCCCAGCACATCACCAGCGATGCCGTTCGAAGCAAATTCATGAGGGGGCAGCATGAGCGTTGAAAACAGCGGTCCATCAACGGAGTGTGCACCGTCGCCGCCCCAGCCGCCCGATGCCAGCCATGGCCATCACAGCGGGCCTCCGCAGCCGATGACGGGTAAGAAGTGGCTCGCTGTTCGGAACCGGCGCACGGATAAGCGTGCCGCGAGCGCAACGAAGAGGCGATTAACGCTCCGTGTCGCCACGTTTTGGCATCTCGTCACGGTGTCGGTTACGAGCGCTGCCCTTGTCTTCGCCGGATCGGTGGCCTGGAGTCCGGCGATGGCCCAACTGCTGCCCGGGAGAACGGAGGCTGCCGAAGCCGCCGTCGTCCCCGCCGTTCCGGGGGAACTTCGCGTCACAGCGGCGGGCGATTATTCCACTTCAGCCGCCGCTGCCGGTGTCCTCTCCCGAGTCGGACAGCTCAAACCGGACCTGCACCTGGCCCTGGGTGACCTTTCCTACGGTGCCACCGGAGCAGAGCAGTCCTGGTGCGATTTCGTCACAGCCCGCACAGGCGCGGGCTTCCCGTTCGCGCTGGTGTCGGGCAACCACGAAAGCAACGGACAGAACGGAAACATTAATGATTTTTCTGCTTGCTTGCCCAACCAGCTTCCCGGGGCGGTAGGGACCTACGGCCGGCAATACTACGTCGATGTCCCACAGCAGAATCCATTGGCACGATTTGTATTTATCACTCCGGGAATTCCTTTTACGGGCGGAACCCCTGACTACTCCGTCGGCAGCCCTCGTTATAACTGGACAGCAGCAGCAATCGACGGAGCCCGGTCCGCGTCCATACCCTGGGTCGTGGTGGCTATGCACACACCTTGCATCTCGATCGGTATATACGACTGCGTTGCAGGCACCGACATTACTAACCTGCTTCTCAGCAAGAAAGTGGACGTCGTCCTGAACGGCCATGAACATCACTATCAGCGCAGCAAGCAGCTTTCAGTAGCAGCCGGATGCGCGGGGCTCCAGCCTGGCGTCTACAACCCATCCTGCGTGCGTGACGGGGACAATTCCCTGGCCAAGGGAGCCGGCTCCGTATTCGCAACTGTCGGGACGGGCGGCATAGGCCTGCGCGACGTCAATACCGCCGATCCGGAAACACCGTACTTCGCCGCCTATTCGGGGCTCAACCTGAACCCAAGTCACGGCCTGCTGGACATGAAGTTCACCGCCACCACCTTGGAGGCCGGATTTGTCGCCACGGACGGGGCGTTCACGGATGCCTTCATCGTCGCTTCGGCGGGGGGCAATGTGCTTCCAGCCGCGTCCTTCACCTCGTCCTGCTCTAGTCTCACCTGTGCATTCGACGCGTCGGCGTCCACAGATCCGGACGGCATCATAGCAAGCTATGCCTGGGACTTCGGTGACGGCATCGGCGGCAGCGGCCCTTCGCCGTCGCACTCCTACGCCGCCCCCGGCAGCTACGACGTCACCCTGACTGTCACTGACAACGGCGGAGCCACAAACGCGACAACGCGAACCGTCACAACAACAGCTGGCACAGCACCGTTTGCCCAGGACACGTTCAACAGGACGGTCAGTAATGGTCTCGGCACCGCGGAAACGGGTGGCCCATGGTCCGTGACGGGCAGCACGAGCGATTATTCCGTGGCCAGCGGGACAGGACGCCTGCGCATCGCCTCTCCAGGCGCCGTCAAGTACGCCTATCTGGGTTCTGTCAGTTCCTCGGCCACCGACCTCTACCTTGAGCTTGCGACCGACAAACCCGCCACCGGTTCCGGTCTGTATTTCTCGGCAGTCGGACGACGGGTTGCGGGATCCGGAGAATACCGGGCCAAGGCCCAGGTGACATCCACGGGAGCTGTGAACCTGTCATTGATCAGGACATCGGCCAGCGGTGCCGAAACCACGATCCAGAGTGGACTCACGATCGGTGGCCTGAACTATGCCGTCGGCGATCGATTGGCAATGCGCCTGCAGGTCACGGGCACGGGGACCACCACGATCCGCGCCAAAGTCTGGGAAGTGGGGACGGCCGAACCGGTAAGCTGGCAGCGCTCCGTGACTGACACGACGGCGGCTCTGCAGGCGGCGGGCGGCGTCGGGTTATTCACGTATCTTTCCAGCAGTGCTAACAATGCGCCGATCACTGTGCTGCTGGACAATGTGACGGCGGCGGTCCCGTAGCCGGTTCACGAGCCCTGGGCGCTGTTATCCGACCGGCGCCCAGGGTGTAATACAGGCCTCCGGCCAGGCGGACCGTAGTGAGTGCGGTACTTTTGAACCTGTGCTGATCTCTGACCGCGACATTCGAACCGAAATTGACTCCCAGCGGATTGTCCTCGAACCCTTCGACCCCGACATGGTCCAGCCGTCCTCGGTGGACGTCAGGATCGACAAGTTCTTCCGGCTGTTCGACAACCACAAATACGCCCACATTGACCCGGCCGAGGAACAGCCCGAGCTGACCCGCCTGGTGGAAGTTGAGTCCGGCGAGCCGTTCATCCTGCACCCGGGGGAGTTCGTCCTTGGCTCCACGTACGAGACCGTGACGCTGCCGGATGACATCGCGGCCCGCCTCGAGGGCAAGTCCTCGCTCGGCCGGCTCGGCCTGCTGACGCACTCGACGGCGGGTTTCATCGATCCCGGATTCTCCGGCCACGTCACGCTGGAACTGTCCAACATGGCCACGCTGCCCATCAAGCTCTGGCCCGGCATGAAGATCGGCCAGCTGTGCTTCTTCCGGCTGTCCTCGGCCGCGGAGCACCCTTACGGTTCGGGGGAATACGGCAACCGCTACCAGGGCCAGCGCGGGCCCACGGCCAGCCGCAGCCACCTGAATTTCCACCTCACCAACATCTAGGCGGGACGGCTGCCAGGCCGGACGGCCGCGCCAGCCAAGCCAGCCTCCTGGCCAGGCACCCAGTGCGCTGAGTCGCAGGGCGGCAGCGTTACGCCGGGCCCGAGGTCCGGAACGCGGGCCGCCGTGCCGGACGGCGCAGGAGCCGGACCAGCGGCTCCACAAAGCGGGCAGCCAGCGGCCCCACGATCGCCATGATCAGAACGTAGGCGGTGGCGAGGGCTGCCAGATCGGCGGGCACCACGCCGGAGGCAACGGCCAGGCCGGCGATGACAATCGAGAACTCGCCGCGTGCGATCAGGGCCGCGCCCGCGCGGTAGCGGCCGGGAATGCCAATCCCGGCCCGCTTGGCCGCCCAGTACCCGGTGACCACCTTGGTGGCTGCCGTCACCAGGGCCAGCAGCAGGGCCCAGCCCAGGACCGGGGGGATGGACCGGGGGTCGGTGTTGAGGCCAAAAACAACAAAGAAGATGGCCGCGAAGAGGTCCCGGAGCGGCTCCAGGATGCGCGTGGCGCTGTGGGCCGTGGCCCCGGAAATCGCGATGCCGAGCATGAACGCCCCCACGGCAGCAGAAACCTGCATGGCGGCCGCGAGCCCCGCGACGAGAAGTGCCAAGCCGAGCAGATTGAGCAGGAAGACTTCGGAGTTTTCGCTGTGCACGGCCTTGGACACGTGGTGTCCGTGCCGAAGGGCCACCACCAGGACCAGGCTGACGACGGCAAGGGAGATCCCCACCGTCTGCAGCCCCAGCAGGATGCTGACGCCGGCCAGCGTGGCGGTCAGGACCGGCAGGTACACGGCCATGGCGAGGTCCTCGAACACCAGGATGGAGAGGACCACCGGAGTTTCCCGGTTGCCGATCCGGCCAAGATCCGTGATGACCTTGGCGGCGATCCCGGACGATGAAATGTAGGTGACGCCGCCCATCACCATGGCCCCCACGACGCCCCATCCCAGCATCACCGCGAGCCCGGCACCGGGCAGGAAATTGAGCAGCAGGTCCAGGACGCCGGCCTGCCAGGACCGCCGCAGGCCGGTGACGAGCTCGGACGCCGTATATTCCAGCCCAAGCATAAGCAGCAGGAGAATTACGCCGATCTCGCCGGAAAGGTGCGCGAACTCGTGCATGCCTTCGAGCTTGACCAGGCCCCCGGCCCCGAAGAACAGCCCGCCCACCAGATAGAGCGGGATGGGGGACATGCCGATCCGCCCGGCCAATCTGGCCAGCAGGCCGAGGCAGAAGACGACGGCCCCCAGCTCGATCAGAGTCAGCGCGAGCGGATCCATCCGGCTTATCCGTTGCGCAGGATGCCGGCCGCCGTGTCCAGGCCTTCTTGCGTACCCACCGCAACGAGGAGGTCACCGGGGTGGAGAACGACGTCGGGTCCCGGGGAGGGCACGACCTCGCCTTCGCGCATGATAGCCACGATCGAGACCCCGCTCCGGGTCCGGATGCACGCCTTCCCCATCGGCTGGTTCTGGAAGGGTGACTCAGCGCTGATCGAAAACTGGCGCGTGACAATACCCGGGATTTCCCGGTGGGCTTCCGAGAGCTGCATGGCGATGCGCTGGCCGCCCAGGAGGTTGCCCAGGGCGGCGGCCTCATCCGCAGTCAGCGGGACAGAGGCCTGGCAGGTGTCAGGATCGTCCCAGGTCGAGACGATGAGTTCCGTCTGGCCCTCGCGGTATTCGACAACGCCGATCCGGCGTCCGGAGGCAGTCATGAAGTCCTTGCGCCGGCCGAGGCCGGGGAGGTCCGTCTCATCCACGTTCATACCCTCAGCCTAGTGCGCGAACCGTTGATTCGGCCGCCTCAGGACTCGGGGACCACCGCGATTTCGGTCTGATCGGGGGCCTTGACCGGCAGGAGCACGAGCAGGCCCACGAGCAGCACCACCATGATGCCGAGGATGCCCCAGCGCTGGGCCTCGCCCTCCGCTACGAAGGGTGCGGCGACGGCGATGCACAGCGTGAAGAGCGCGGGGGCTAGGAAGCTTACGGCCCGGCCCGTGGTGGCGTAGAGGCCGAAGAGCTCGCCGGATTCGCCGTGCGGGGCGAGCCTGGCGAGGTAGGCGCGGGAGGACGACTGGGCCGGCCCCACGAAGAGGCACAGCAGCAGGCCGAAGACCCAGAACGTGGTGGTCCCGGCCCAGGCCATGCCAAAGAACATGTAACTGCCGTTGCCGAGGACCAGGATCGCGGTACCCGCGACCAGCAGGCCGGCCAGAGACGCGATAATCACGGTCTTCGGCCCGATCCTGTCATCCAGGAAGCCGCCGAGGATGGCGCCGGCGGCCGCCACGACATTTCCGAAGATCGCGAAGAAGATGACGTCCTTGAGCTCGAAGCCAAAGGTGCCGGCCGCGATCACCCCGCCGAAGGTGAAGACAGCTGCCAGCCCGTCCCGGAAGATGGCGCTCGCGAGGAGGAAGTAGATAGTGTGCGGGCTGGTCCGGTAGATCGCCTTGATGCGCCGTACGAGCAGGCCGTAGGAGGCGAGGAACCCCAGCCCGGCGCCCCGGTCCGAGCGCGGCAGCTCCGGGACCGCGAACAGCACGGGCAGTGCAAAGACGAGGAACCACAGGGCCGAAAACACCGCCACCAGCCGGATGTTCAGGCTGTCCGCGGTGGAGGCGCCAAACCAGTTCACGCTGGGCTGGACGAAAAGCTGGAGCACAACCAGCAGCGCGACGATGCCGCCGAGATACCCCATTCCCCAGCCGAAGCCGCTCACTTTGCCGATGTTCCGCGGGGTGGAGATCTGGGTGAGAATGGCGTTGTAGTTGACCCCGGCAAACTCGAAGAAGACGTTGCCCAGCGCTATGAGCGTGACGCCCAGGATCAGGAAGTCCGGCCGCGGGAAGACAAAGAAGCACAACCCGGTCAGGACGACGACGGCGGCCGTGTTGACCCCCAGCCACAGCTTCCGCCGGCCGCCCGTGTCCGAGCGCTGCCCGGTGACCGGGGCCAGGAGGGCAACGGCCACGCCGGCGACGGCCAGCGCGGCGCCCAGGACTGCCGAGGCCTGGTCCTCCCCGCCGAATGCCTTGGAGGTCAGGTAGACGGTGAAAACGAACGTTGTCATGACGGCATTGAAGGCTGACGAACCCCAGTCCCACGAGGCCCACGCGAGGATCCGGCCACGGTGCGGGACGGGACTTCCCGATTCCAGTTCCGAGGGGCGCATGGCCTCTGGGGCGGCGGCAGTGTTCATAGCCAGAATCGTAGCCGCCCCGGGCGTCCTCCGAGGGGGAGCGGCAGGGGGTTTTGCCAGGCAGGGTTTAGCCCCGGCTTCACATTTGCGTCGAATTGTTCAGTGACCGGTGTCTCGGCCAAAAGAATTTGTACACGCTTGGTAAACTGACGGCACCGAACCTAACAAATGACCCGCCTGCTCCAACTTGCTGACAATCGACTTTCTGACGTTGCGGAGATACCAGTGATCACAGTCCTTGCCGTGCACTTTGCGGTGGCTGCTGTGGCCCCGCTGCTGTTCCGAAAGTTTGGCAGGAATTCGTTCTTCGCCCTGGCCGCGGTCCCCGCGGCCTCCTTTATCTGGCTGCTGCTGCAGCACGACGCAGTCTATTCAGGCACAGTCTATTCAGGTTCTGACGGGGCGATTACCGAAGTCATCCCCTGGATTCCCGGGCTGCAGCTCGAACTCGCGTTCCGGATGGACGCCCTGGCCTGGGTCATGTCCCTGCTGGTGCTGGGGGTGGGCGCGCTGGTGCTGGTCTATTGCGCCCGCTACTTCAAGGACAAGGACGACTACCTCGGCGGTTTCGGCGCCCAGCTCCTGGCCTTCGCCGGGGCGATGTTCGGCCTCGTTACCGCTGATGACCTTCTGCTGCTGTTCATCTTCTGGGAACTGACCACAGTGCTGTCCTACCTGCTGATCGGCTACGCCCGCACCCGGCTGTCCGCGCGGCGCTCGGCGTTGCAGGCACTCGTGGTGACCACCGCCGGCGGCCTGGCCATGCTCGTGGGGCTCATCATGCTCGGTTCGACGGCCGGAACCTACCGGATCCAGGCCATCATGGACCTGGCTCCCACCCTGGTCGCCGGCCCCGCAGGCGGGGTCGTGAACGCCGCCGTCGTCCTCATCCTGATCGGTGCGATCACCAAATCCGCCCTGGTGCCGTTCCACTTCTGGCTCCCCGGCGCAATGGCTGCCCCCACTCCCGTGAGCGCCTACCTGCACGCCGCGGCCATGGTGAAGGCCGGGATCTACCTTGTGGCCCGGCTGGCCCCCGGATTCGCGGACACCGCGGCCTGGCTGCCGATCGTGCTCGGCCTGGGCCTGGCCACCATGCTGGTGGGCGGCTACCGGGCCCTCCGGCAGACAGATATCAAGCTCATCCTCGCCTACGGCACCGTGAGCCAGCTGGGCTTCATGACCATGGTGGTGGGCCTCGGCACCCCCGACGCGGCACTCGCCGGAATAGCCCTGCTCCTGGCGCACGGGCTGTTCAAGGCCACGCTCTTCCTGGTGGTGGGCATCATCGACCACCAGTCCGGGACCCGGGACATCCGCGAGCTCTCCGGCGTCTACGGATCGGCCAGGGCACTGGCGGTCGTCGCGGCGATCGGCGCGGCCTCGATGGCGGGCGTGCCCCCGCTGGCCGGATTCGTCGCCAAGGAATCGGTGTTCGAGGCCTTCCTCCAGTACAAGTCGGAGACCGGGACCGGACCCTGGCTCTTGGCCGGTGTGGTCCTGGGCTCCATCCTGACCTTCGCCTACAGCGCCAGGTTCATGTGGGGAGCCTTCGCCCTCAAGCCCGGCGTGGAGCCCACGGCCTTCAAGCCGGTCAAACCGGCGTTCCTCGCCGCACCGGCGATCCTGAGCCTCCTCACAATCCTTTACGGGCTGTGGCCTGCCACCGTTGACGCCTGGATCCAGCCCTACGCGGAGCTTTTTGTGCACGGCTCCGAGGCCCCGCCCGGGCACCTGGCGCTGTGGCACGGCATCACCCCGGCCCTGGGCCTGACCGCAGTGACGTTCGTCCTGGGCCTGGCGATGTTCTACGGCCGCAACGCCGTGGCCCGGCTGCAGGCGCTGGTGCCGGGCTGGATCGACAGCGACCGTGCCTACCAGCTGACGATCGGCGCCCTGGACGACACCGCGGTATGGATCACCGGCCGGACCCAGCGAGGTTCGCTCTTCTTCTACCTGTCCGTCATCCTGACCGTGGCGTTCGTCCTGCCGCTGACGGCGCTGCTGCTGGCCAACAAACCGCTGCCGCCCGGTCTCTATGTCATCGATCCCGGCTCGCCGCTGCAGTTGGTGGCCGGCGCCGGAATCGTGATCGGGGCGCTGGCCGCGGTGCGCGCCAACAAACGGTTCCTGGCCGTCCTGATGGTGTCCGTCACCGGCTACGGGATTGCCATGATGTTCGCCCTGCAGGGAGCCCCGGACCTCGCCCTGACCCAGATGCTGGTCGAAACCATGATCCTGGTGGCGTTCGTGCTGGCCATGCGGAGCCTTCCGCCGGGGCTGCGGGACCGCACCGGCGGCAAGTACAGGGTCATCCGCGTGGTGATCGGCCTGGCATTCGGCGTCACCATGATTTTCGTGGCCATCCACGCCCTCGGCGCCCGGGTGGCGCCGCCGGTCTCCCTGCAGTTCCCGCAACTGGCCTATGAGGGCGGCGGCGGACTCAACGTCGTCAACGTGACCCTTGTGGACATCCGGGCCTGGGACACCTTTGGCGAGATCTCGGTCCTGGCCCTGGCCGCCACCGGCGTCGCAAGCCTCATCTTCGTCCGCGGCCGCGGTGACCGCATCCGGACATCCGCGAGCGTCGCGGAAGGGACCGTGGGCCGGCGGACCGGGGCCAGGGGCAGCACCAGGGAAGACGCCGCCCTGGCGATGAACCGGCGGTTCGCTGCCGCCACTCGCGACGCCTGGCTGGTGGCCGGCCGGACCCTGGCACCCGAACGCCGCTCGATCATTTTCGAGGTGGTCACCCGCCTCATCTTCCACTCGATGATCGTGTTCTCCATCTATCTGCTCCTCGCCGGCCATAACCTGCCCGGCGGCGGCTTCGCCGGCGGCCTCACCGCCGGCCTCGCCCTGACCATCCGCTACCTGGCCGGCGGCCGCTTCGAACTGCGCGAAGCGACACCAGTCGGCGCCGGCACCCTGCTGGGGATCGGTCTGGCCACGGCGGCCGCCGCCGGAATGACGCCGCTGCTGCTGGGCGGCGAAGTGTTCCAGAGCGCCATCGTGGAGCTGTGGCTGCCCGTCTTCGGCGACATCAAGTTCGTCACCTCGACCATCTTCGACATCGGTGTCTACGTCGTGGTCGTCGGACTGGCCCTGGATGTGCTGCGCAGCCTCGGCGCGGAGATCGACGAGCACTTCGAAGAGCAACCCGAGACGACCGAAGAGGGGGCCGCCGAAGACCGGGACAGCGGAGGATTCCCAGGCGGGGTCCCCGCCGAGTCCGCCGACGAGTCCGCCGACGCGGAAACCACTGCCAAGGGGAGAACATGAGCGTCAACCTGACCCTGCTGACGGTCATGGGCGCCCTCTACGCCTGTGGCATCTACCTGCTCCTTGAACGCAGCCTCACCCGGGTCCTGCTGGGCCTCATGCTGCTGGCCAACGCCACGAACCTGCTGATCCTCGCCACCGGCGGCTACGCCGGGCTGGCGCCGCTCTTCGACAAGGACACCCCGGCGGGGGACTACAACGACCCCCTGCCGCAGGCCCTGATCCTGACCTCGATCGTGATCTCCTTCGCCGTCACGGCGTTCATGCTGGGCATCATCTACCGCACCTGGGTCCTGGCCCGCCAGGATGAAATCCAGGACGACGCCGAGGACCGCCGCGTCGCGGAAACGCCAAGCTTCGATGCCGAGGACGACTCCGTGATCCCGGTCGAGACGTCGGAGTTCCCGCTGGCCACGGTCATGTCCGGTGACCGCCCCGTGCGGGCCGACAAGGCCGCCTCTGAAGAACAGCCCGGTTCCCTCAACGTTGACCCTAGCCCGGAAGGAGGCGGAGAGTGAACATCACCAGCCTTGCCCCGCTCGCCGTCGTACTCCCCATCCTGGGCGCCGCCCTGACCTTTCTGCTCATCCATCACCCCAGGGTCCAGCGCGCGGTCAGCATCGCCGTGCTGACGCTGACACTGCTGCTGGAATGCTGGCTGCTGGCCTCCGTCTGGGATGGCGGCACGGCCGCGGTGAACATCGGCGGCTGGCTGCCGCCGTGGGGCGTCGTGCTGGTGGTGGACCAGTTCTCCTCCCTCATGCTCGTGGTGTCCTCGGCCGTGAGCCTTGCGGTGCTGATCTACGCAACGGGACAGGGCATGGCCGACGGCGACCGCGACGCGCCGGTCTCGATCTTCCACCCGACCTACCTGATCCTCGTGGCCGGGGTGTCCAACGCCTTCCTCACCGGAGACCTCTTCAACCTCTACGTGGGCTTCGAGATCCTGCTGACGGCCAGCTACGTGCTCATCACACTCGGCGGGACAGGCCCGCGCATCCGGGCCGGCGTGACCTACGTGGTGGTCTCCGTCGTGTCCTCGGTGCTGTTCCTGATCGCGATCGCCATGATCTACGGCGCCACCGGAACCATCAACATGGCGGACCTCGCCATCAAGCTCGGCGACCTCGACCAGGGCACCCGGACGCTGCTGCACGTCATGCTGCTGGTGGCCTTCGGCATCAAGGCCGCCGTCTTCCCGCTGTCCTTCTGGCTCCCTGACTCCTACCCCACCGCCCCGGCCCCGGTCACCGCGGTGTTTGCCGGGCTGCTGACCAAGGTGGGCGTCTATGCGATGGTCCGCACGGAAACGCTGCTATTCCCGGGGGATGCGCTCAACGCCCCGCTCATGGTCGCGGCGCTGCTGACCATGGTGGTGGGCATCCTCGGCGCCCTGGCCCAAAGTGACATCAAGAGGCTCCTGTCCTTCACCCTGGTAAGCCATATTGGCTACATGGTGTTCGGCCTGGCCATGTCCACCGTGGCCGGTCTGGGCGCCGCGGTGTTCTACGTGGCCCACCACATCACTGTCCAGACCAGCCTGTTCCTGGTGACCGGCCTGATTGAACGCCGCGGCGGCAGCTCGTCCATGGACCGCGTGGCGGGACTGGCCAAGCTCTCCCCGGTATTGGGGGTCCTGTTCTTCATTCCCGCCATGAACCTCGCCGGAATCCCGCCGTTCTCGGGTTTCCTGGGCAAGCTGGGGCTGCTTCAGGCAGGCGTGGAACTGGGGACGCCGCTGGCCTACGCCCTGGTGATCGGCGGCGTGCTGACGAGCCTGCTGACCCTGCTGGCGATCGCGAGGGTCTGGAACCGGGCGTTCTGGCGCAAGCCCGGGGACGCCGAACACCCCGATCCGGTGCTCCTGGCAGCGCCGGCCGACTCCGCCACGGGTGACCGGGCCGGCAAGACGAATGTGACCCTGCTGCCCCGCACCATGGTGGGCTCCACCCTGGGCCTGGTGGTCTTTGGCGTGGCCCTGACGGTCTTTGCCGGGCCGCTGTTCAGGGTGGCCGACCAGTCCGCCCAGGAGATGCTGGACCGGACCTCCTACATCCAGGCCGTGCTCGGCCCGGACGCGCCCGTGCCGCCGGTGCCCCCGTCGCTCCATCCGGTGCAGGTCCGGGAGGGCGGCGGAAAATGAACCGGAAAAGGATCTCGCTGCGCCAGGAACTGCCGCTGCTGGTCTGGCTCGTCTTTGTCTGGGGCGCGCTCTGGCAGAACTTCAGCCCGGGCAATCTCCTCTTCGGCGCCCTCATCGCGGTGCTCGTGGCGCGCATTTTCTATCTGCCCCCGGTGGAACTCGGCGGCCGCTTCAACGTGCTCCGCGCCGTGCCGTTCGCCCTCATCTTCCTCGGAAAAGTCGTCGCGGCAAGCTTCCAGGTCCTGTACCTGGCCGTGGTCCGCGGCCCCAACGTGGTCAGCGCAGTCGTAGCCGTGCCGCTCCGAAGCCATTCAGACCTCCTGGTCACGGCCACCGGGCACGTGATCTCGCTGATTCCCGGGTCCCTCGTGGTGGAGGTGGACAGGTCGACGTCCACGCTCTACATCCACGGCATCAACGTCCGCAACGCCGAGGACGCGGCCAAGCTGCGCAAAGAGGTCCGGGACACCGAGGCCGGGCTGATCCGGATCATGGGGACCAAAGCCGAACTTTCCGCCCTGACACAGGAGACCGCCGCATGATGCAGACCGTCCTGACGGTGACCGCCGTCGTACTGTCCCTGGCCGCCGCGGGGGCGATCGTCCGGATCGCGCGGGGGCCCTCGCTGCTGGACCGGGTTCTGGCCGCCGACGTGCTGCTGGCCATCTTCGGCGCGGCCCTGTGCATCGACATGGCCGCCAACCGGCACCTGAACAACCTGATGCTGCTCGTTGCCATTTCCCTGATCGGCTTCGTCGGCTCGGTCACCGTGGCCCGGTTCGTGGCCGACAGACGGGAGGGCGTCCGTGAATCCTGACACAGTGATCGACGCCGTCTCCGCCGTGTTCATGGTGACCGGAGCCCTGATGTCCCTCGCGGCCGCCATCGGGCTGCTGCGATTCCCGGACCTCATGAGCAGGATGCACGCGGCCACCAAACCGCAGGTCCTCGGCCTTTTCCTGCTGCTGGCGGCCCTCGGCCTGCAGATGCGCACCTGGTCGGTGTGGCCCGTCCTGCTGGTGGCCTGGCTCTTCCAGCTGCTCACCGTCCCCGTGTCCGCCCACATGGTGGGCCGGGCCGGCTACCGGACCAAGCACCTGCACCCGGAGCTGCTGAGCTCCGACGAGCTCGAGGCGGTAGTCCAGAAGGCCGCCCAGCAGGCGGCCACGCACGGAGCGAACGACGACGACGACCGCTGAGCCCCCGTCCGGCCCGGCGGACCCGGCCGGGGCCTTCGACTGCCGCGGCGGGCGCCGCGGCTGGTCGGGTCAGGTCAGACGACGTCCTGGGTCTTGGCGAAGCGGGTGATCGCGCGCTGGGTGCCGCGGTTGGCGAGCACCTGGATGATGGCGCTGACCGAGGCGGAGATCAGGGCGAACGTCAGGGCCGAGCGCAGGGTGGTGGGAACGTCGTCCTCCTGGCCCTTGGGCGGCTTGTTGCCCGTGGACTTTTCCCACATGGTGTCCACCAGCTTGGTGCCGGCAAAGCCGGCCAGGAGGCTGACGCCGGTGCCGAGCAGCTTGATGAGGATGTTCATTCTTCGGTCTCCTTGGGACGGGAACGGTTTTCCCCTAGCCTAGCGTTCCGGGGTGAGGACCATCCGCAGGGCCTCGACCACGAGTTCGTGATCCGCCTTCTGGGGCAGGCCGGAGACGGTGACGACGGCGACGGCGCCCGTGCCGCGCACGTAAATGGGAAACGCCCCGCCGTGGGCGGCGAACTCCGACTGATCCCACCAGGCGTTGTCCTCGATCCTTCCGCCGGCAGCGCGGGCCCGGAGGCCCACCAGCAGGGACGGGACCTCGTACCGCAGGGCGGTACGCTTCTTGGCGTTGATCCAGCGCTCATTGTCCGGTGTGGCGCCGTCCAGCGCGGCGTGGAAGAGCACCTGCTCGCCTTTGGTGATGTCGACGGCGATGGGCAGCGAGCGTTGCCTGCCCAGCTCGACAAGGAGGAGCCCGAGGTCCAGGGCGTCATCCTTGCTGAACGACGCGAACTGGAGCGCCTCTATCTCGGCCAGCACGCGGCCAATGAGCGCCGCCAGGGAACCCCGCGGCTGCGGCTCATTGGAGTCGGGATCGTATTCCCCGGAGGGATCTTGGGTGACCGGTGTGTGCGACAAAATATTCCAGCTTTCCGGTGGGTGACGAGGCCGCCCGCTGGCGGGTCCGGGGGTCCGGCACGACGACTCTACCAAGAGGGTTTTCCGGGCCGCCGGGACTGCCGCCGTCCGGTCCACGATTGTGACGGCACACCACTGAAATCCCGGCCGTCCGGGTGTAAACTGAGCCAGCCCACAAGGGCGAAAATAATTACGACAGGGGAGCGCCGCCGTCGGGCATCGCCGGAACAATCCGGGGAAACCTTTGGTGGGCGCTGAGAGTGCGGACAGCCGCAGACCCTCGAACCTGATCCGGTTAGTACCGGCGCAAGGGAGTCGAGTTCTCAGGATGCGCGGAGGGCGGCGGAAGCCGAGACCGGCCGGCGCACCCTCCCCTCCTGTTCCTCAGGAGGACGACATGACAGATATTTCAGCACAGCATGGTTCCGCCAGCCGTTCATCCGCCCGGCGCAACTACAGCTGGCGCGTGGTGGACATTGTGGTGGCCGCGTTGATCGCCGTTGCCGGCGGCGTCATTTTCTGGGCCTGGTCCCAGGGCGCGAACCTGATCTCGACTCCGGTCAACGCGGTCTACCCGCCGTTGAGCGGACTCTACGCCGGCGGCTGGATGATCCCGGCAGTGCTGGGCATGCTCATCATCCGCAAGCCGGGCGCCGCGCTCTTCTGCGAAACCGTCGCGGCCACCGGCGAGCTCATCATGGGTTCGCAGTACGGCACCACGGTGCTGATCTCCGGCATCCTGCAGGGCCTCGGCGCCGAACTGGTCTTCGCGGCCTTCCTCTACAAGAAGTTCAACCTGCCCGTCTCCGTGCTGGCCGGCGCCGGCGCGGGCCTCTTCTGCGGCCTGAACGATTCCTTCCTGCCGTGGGGCTGGAACATCGCCTACGAAGCCGGCGACAAGCTCGCCTACATCGTCTTCACCACGATCTCCGGCGCAGTGATTGCCGGCGGACTGGCCTGGCTCGCCACCCGCGGCCTGGCGAAAACCGGAGTGCTGGGCTCCTTTGCCTCCCGCAAGGCCGCCACGGAGCCCGTCTTCTCCTGAGCCCCGTCGCTGAATCCTGCAGAGAATCATGAGATCTTCACCGGGCGTCCGGCCGGCCGCCGTCACGGCCCGCGGCTGGGGCTGGCGGCATGCCGGACGGACCAGGCCCGCCGTCAGCGGCCTTGACCTGGACATCCAGCCGGGGGAGCGCGTGCTCCTGCTGGGGCCCTCCGGCGCCGGCAAGTCGACGCTGCTCCACGCCCTGGCCGGCGTTCTGGGCGACGGCGCGGCCGGCGACTCCGGGGACCCGGGCGACTCCGGCGACGCCGAGAACACAGACGAGACCGGCAGCCTCCTGATCGACGGCGCCGCGCCACGGGCGCAGCGCGGCCGCGCCGGGCTGGTGCAGCAGGACCCGGAAACGCAGGTGGTGCTCTCCCGCCTCGGCGACGACGTCGCCTTCGGGGCGGAGAACCTCGCCGTCCCGGCGGCGGAGATCTGGCCGCGCGTGCGCGAGGCCCTCGACGACGTCGGGCTGGGACAGCTGCCGCTGGACCACCCGACGGCGGCCCTCTCCGGCGGGCAAAAGCAACGGCTCGCGCTCGCCGGGATCCTCGCGATGCGGCCAGGGCTGCTGCTGCTCGACGAGCCGACCGCCAACCTCGACCCCGCGGGCGTCCTGGAGGTCCGCGACGCTGTGGGCCGCTGCCTGGACAAGACAGGCGCCACGCTGGTGGTCGTGGAGCACCGGGTGGGGGTCTGGAAAGACCTGGTGGACAGGATCGTGGTGCTGCAGCCGGGGTCCGCCACGGACTCCGCGGTCTTGATTGACGGACCGCCGGACCGGGTCCTGGCCGAGGCGCGGGACATGCTCATCGGTGCGGGCGTCTGGGTGCCGGGCTACGTCCCGGCGACGCGGATGCGGACACCGGCGCGGGGTGCGGGACAGACTCTGCTCGCGGCCGACGCGCTCGCGGTGTCCCGCGAGCGGCCGCGGCGGGCCGGGCTGCGCGACGGCTTCCGCACCATCGCGCCGCGTCCGGTCCAGTCCGGGGTCTCGGTCCGGGTCCGCGCCGGCGAGGCGCTGACCATCACCGGACAGAACGGCACAGGGAAGTCCACCCTGGCGCTGACGCTGGCCGGTCTCCTGCGGCCCGTCGCGGGAACAGTCTCGGCCACGGCGGAGCTGAGCAGTCCTGCCACTGGTCACTCCAGTGGTCGCTCCAGTGGCCGCGTACGCGACGGCGCCGGACCCGATCCCTACCGGTGGAGGGCCCAGCAGCTGATCGCCAGGATCGGAACCGTCTTCCAGGAACCCGAGCACCAGTTCGTTACCGGCAAGGTCCTCGACGAGCTCATGTTCGGACCGCGCCACCTCGGGTACGGCGAAGACCGCGTGGACGAACTGCTGGAGCGGCTGCGGCTGACGGAGCTTGTGGACGCCAACCCCTACACGCTCTCCGGCGGCGAGAAGCGGCGCCTTTCGGTTGCCACTGTGCTGGCGGCGCACCCCCAGGTGCTGGTCCTGGACGAGCCCACCTTCGGCCAGGATGCCAATACCTGGGCCGAACTCGCCTCGTTCCTCACCGAGCTCCTCGACGCCGGCACCGCCGTCGTGTCCGTGACGCACGACGCCGAATTCAGCGCCGTCCTCGGCGGCGCCGAACTCCGCCTCCGGCCACGGGAAACCGCCGCCGCGGACGCTCCCGGCCCGGATCTCGAGCTGCCGGAGGGGGCCTCGCCATGAGGGACGCCCTGAGCCTGCGCGGCAATCACGCGCTGCTGACCCGAGCCAACCCGCTCGCCAAGTTCACGGCGGTCACCCTGATCACCCTGGTCCTGGCGCTCTCCATTGACTGGGTGTCGGCGTCGGTGGCGCTGGCGTTCGAACTGCTGCTCCTGCCGCTGGCGGGCCTGACTGTGGCCTTGCTGTGGCAGCGCGGCTGGCCGCTGATCCTCGCCGCGGCGCTGGGCGGCTGGAGCACGGCCATCCTGGCGGCCGATTCCGGACCCGTCCTGCTCGATGCGGGGATCTGGTCCGTCAGCTCCGGTTCCCTGCAGCTGGGGATCGGCTTCATGCTCCGCGGGCTCGCGATCGCATTGCCCGCGGTGCTGCTGATGAGCTGTACCGACCCCACGGACCTGGCCGACGCCCTGGCCCAGAACGCGAAACTGCCGCACCGGTTCGTCCTGGGCACCCTGGCCGCGATGCGGCTCGTCGGAATCATGGCCGAGCAATGGCAGACCATCGGCATGGCCCGGCGGGCCCGCGGCGTGGGCTCGAGCGGCAACCCCTATCAGCGGTTCCGCGCCACGCTGGGCCAGAGTTTCGGCCTGCTGGTGCAGGCGATCCGGAGCGCCTCGCGGCTCGCGGTGACCATGGAGGCCCGCGGGTTCGGCGGTGCCGCCCGGACCTGGGCCCGGCCCTCCACGTTCAGCGGACTCGATGCCTGGGTGCTGCTGGGCGGGCTCGGCATCGCCGCCGCCGCCGTCGCCGCGGCCCTCGGCGCGGGCACCTGGAACCTCGTCTTCCTCACCCGCCAGTAGACCGGCGCCGCCGGCCGGGCAGCCCGGGAGGCCCGGCGGGGCGGCCCGGGAGTTCCGGCGGCCTGCCGGTTATCGCATGGCGTGGGTATCCGTGTGAGATTGGCGCCATTCCGGCCGGAATTGCCGTGGTTTAAAAATCATGCGTGATATTTTCGGGAGCATGACTCAACCGACTGCTGAACACGTAGGCATCCTGCTCCGCGAGGCGCGCGGCGCCAAGGGCTGGACCCAGGGGCAACTCGCCGCCGAGCTGGGCACCAGCCAGAGCGCCATCGCCCGGATGGAACAGGGCAAGCAGAACCTGAGCCTGAAGATGATCCAGCGCCTGGAGGCGATCGTCGGGCACAGCATCGTCAAGGTGGGCCGGCCCCAGATGACCCACCTGCGCGTCGAGGGCGGCCGCACCCTCGCCGGCGCGGTGGACGTCAACAGCAGCAAGAATGCCGGCGTCGCGCTGTTGTGCGCCAGCCTCATCAACCGCGGCACCACCACGCTGCGCAGACTTGCCCGGATCGAGGAAGTCAACCGGATCGTGGAGGTGCTGACCAGCATCGGCGTCGAGTGCACCTGGCTCAACGCGAACGACCTCCAGATCCGCCGCCCCGCCGTCCTGGACCTGGCCTCCATGGATGTGGAGGCGGCCCGACGGACCCGCAGCGTCATCATGCTCCTGGGCCCGCTGCTGGACGAGGCCGACACCTACCGGCTGCCCTACGCCGGCGGCTGCGACCTCGGCACCCGCACCGTGCAGCCGCACATGCAGGCACTGCGCCAGTTCGGCCTTAGCGTGGAGGCGAAGTCCGGGTTCTACGCGGTGCAGGCGCCACCGTCGGACGGTCACGACCGCTCCTTCGTGCTCAGCGAACGCGGCGACACCGTCACCGAGAACGCCATCATGGCCGCAGCCCACCGCCGTGGCACCACCATCATCCGCAATGCCAGCCCGAACTACATGGTGCAGGACCTGTGCTTCTACCTGCAGATGCTCGGCGTGGACATCGCCGGGGTTGGCACCACCACGCTGAAGATCACCGGCCGCCCGTCGATCGACGCCGACATCGAATACTTCCCGTCCGAGGACCCCATCGAGGCGATGAGCCTCATCACCGCCGGCATCGTGACGAACTCGGAAGTCACCATCCGCCGCGTCCCGATCGAGTTCATGGAAATCGAACTCGCCACGCTCGAGCAGATGGGCCAGCGGCTCGAGGTTTCCGGGGAGTACTTTGCCCGCAACGGCCGCACCCGCCTGGTGGACGTCACCACCAAGCCTTCGGAGCTGCGGGCGCCGGAGGACAAGATCCACCCCATGCCCTTCCCCGGGCTGAACATCGACAACCTGCCCTTCTTCGCGGTGATCGCCGCCAACGCCCACGGCCAGACAATGATCCATGACTGGGTCTACGAGAACCGGGCCATCTACCTGACCGAGCTCAACAAGCTCGGCGCCCAGGTCCAGCTGCTCGATCCGCACCGCATTTACGTCAACGGGCCCAGCAAGTGGCGAGCGGCCGAGGTGGGCTGCCCGCCTGCCCTCCGCCCCGCCGCCTGCCTGCTGCTGGCCATGCTGGCGGCCCGTGGCGTCTCGGAGCTGCGGAACATCTATGTCATTGAACGCGGCTATGAGGACCTGGCCGAGCGGCTGAACACCATCGGGGCGAAGATCGAGTATTTCCAAGACTGAGCCCCGCGTTGGTGTGGGGCGTTTCGGCGGATCCTGACGCACAATAGATTCATGCGCACCTTCGGCGTGGAGGAAGAACTGCTGATAGTGGACCCCGAATCGGGGATGCTGCTTGCCCTCGCTGACCTCATGCTGCCGAGTCTGGTGCCGCCGCAACAGGAAGCCGCCAGGGTTCTCCCGGCACAGAAACCGGTCCACGAAGGCGCCGACTTCAGCTACGAGCTCAAGCTCGAACAGATCGAGACCCAGACGCATCCGTGCCTGGAATACACGGAACTGCTCCGGCAGCTCAGGCGTGGCCGGTCCCTTGCGGACCAGGCCGCCCGGGCGCACGGCGGCCGGGTCGCGGCCCTGGCCACGTCGCCCCAAGGCTCAGCCACCCACCTGACGCCGAATCCGCGCTATATGACCATGCAGCAGCGCTTCGGGCTCACCGTCCGGAACCAGCTGACCTGCGGCCTCCACGTCCACACCTTTGTGGAGTCTCCGGAGGAGGGCGTGGCGGTAATGGACCGGATCCGCGACAAGCTGGCCGTGCTGATAGCACTCAGCGCGAATTCCCCCTACTGGAACGGGGCCGAGACCGGATTCGAAAGCTACCGCACCCAGGCCTGGAACCGCTGGCCGGGCTCGGGTCCGACGATGATCTTCGGCAGCCTGCCCGTCTACCGCCGCGTGGTCACCCGGCTGGTCGAAAGCGGCGTCCTGATGGATGAGGGGATGGTCTATTTCGACGCGCGGCTGGCCCGGCAGCATCCCACCGTGGAGATCCGGGTCGCGGATGTCTGCCTGCGGGCCGAGGATGCTGCCCTGATTGCCGTACTGGTGCGCGCCCTCGTGGAGTCGGCCGCGCGGGAATGGGACGACGGCGTCGATCCCGCCCCGGTGCCCACGCTGCTGCTGCGGATGGCCGCGTGGCAGGCCAGCAATTGCGGACTGCGCGGGGAGCTCCTGGACTTCGGAACCTTCACCCCGGCCCCGGCCGCGGACGTGGTCAGGGCGCTCGTGGACTTCGTGGCCCCGGTGCTTGAGGAACAGGGCGAGCTGGAACTGGCGCGCGAGGGCGTCGAGCGGATTCTGGCAGAGGGCACCGGTTCGCAGCTGCAGCGCGGCCCGTTCCGGGCCGGCGGCCTGCCCGCCGTCGTCGAGCGGGCCATCGAACTGACCACCCAGGGGCCCGTCGCCGAGGGGCCGGCAGACAATCGTTCGGCCCTGGGCCGGTTGCGCCCGGCCTGACCGGGAGCCCGCAACAGTTGCGGGTGCGGGATGCCCTAGATGTACTGCCCAGGGAGGTTGGTTAAGCGGCTGATGGGCGGCTGGCCTCCGATTGCGGTGTGGGGCCTATGGTGATTGTAGTGGTGCAGCCATGCCGGGAGGGCGTTTCTGCGGGCTGATTCCGTGGCGTAGAAGCGCTTGAAGGCCCATCCGTCGGCGAGGGTGCGGTGGAAGCGTTCGATCTTGCCGTTGGTCTGCGGCCGGTAGGGGCGGGTCTTCTTCGCCTTGATGTTCAGCTCCCGGCAGGTGTCCCGCCAGAGGTGGGATTTGTAGGCTGAGCCGTTGTCGGAGAGGACCCGCTCGACGGTGACGCCGCGGGCGGCAAACCAGGACACGGCCCGCCTGAGCACTCCGACTGCGGTGGCTGCTGTTTCGTCGCTGTGGATCTCTGCGTAGGCGACCCGGGAGTGGTCGTCGATGACGGTGTGCACGTAGGCGATGCCGATCAGTGGCCCGCGGTGTCTGCTACGCGCCTTGTCCGGGGTTCCTGCCCGGTTCCGGTCTCCTTGCTGCCGCCCAACGTAGCGCCAGCCGCCGCCGTGGGGGATATTGCCGAGCTTCTTCACGTCGACGTGGATCATGGCCCCGGGCCTGTCGTGCTCGTACCGGCGGATGACCTCCCCGGTGCGCTTGTCCACGTGGTGCAGGCGGTTCAGCCGGCACCGGACCAGAACCGCGTGCACGGTCGAGGCCGGCATGGCCAGCTTCGCCCCGATCGCGACCGGCCCCAGCCGTTGCTTCCAGCGCAGGTGCACTACCTTGCGCACCAGCTGCTGCGGTGTCCGGTTCGCCACCCGGTGCGGGCGCGAGGACCTGTCGGCCATGCCGTCCTGACCCATCGCGGCGTAGCGGGCCGCCCACCGTTTGGCCGTGGGCCAGGAGCAATTGAACTGCTCGGCAGCCCGGGACACCGGCCAGCCGTGGTCTACGACCAGACGCGCGACGCGCAAACGTTGGCGTGGAGTCAAAGCGGCATTAGCGTGGGACACGAGGACCTCCTGGTCGCTGCAGCGGTTGTCTAAGCAACTCCACTGTGCAACCGGAGGTCCTCACCTTTAGGTCAACGACTCCAGCGAGTCATCACATTCACCGAACCAACGTCCCTGGGCAGTACACCTAGACCTGCTTGAGCGCCTGGCCGAGGTCGCGGATCAGGTCCTCCACATCCTCCAGGCCCACCGACAGCCGGACCACGCCGTCGCTGAGCCCGATCGCCGCGCGGCCTTCCGGGCCCATCGCGCGGTGCGTGGTGGTGGCCGGGTGCGTGATGAGCGTCTTGGCATCGCCCAGGTTGTTGGAGATGTCGATGATCCGCAGCGCGTCCAGGAGTGCGAACGCGGCCTGCTTCGCCGTGCGCCCGGGGGAGGGCTGCAGCTCCAGGGTGAGCACGGTCCCGCCGGCCTTCATCTGCTGCCCTGCGAGCGGGTACTGCGGGTGGGACGGCAGCAGCGGGTACTTTACCCAGCCGACCGCGGGCTGTCCCTCGAGCCATTCGGCCAGCCGCAGCGCGGAGGCCGAGGAATGGTTGACGCGCAGGGCCATGGTCTCCAGGCCCTTGGTGAGCACCCAGGCGTTGAACGCCGAAAGCGCCGGACCGGTGTGCCGCATGAGCTGCTTGACGGGCCCGTCGATGAATTCCTTGGTGCCCAGGATGGCCCCGCCCAGGACGCGGCCCTGGCCGTCGATGTGCTTGGTGCCGGAGTAGACCACCACGTCCGCGCCGAGGTCGCCGCAGCGCTGGAGCAGCGGGGTGGCGAAGACGTTGTCAACCACCACCGTGGCGCCGGCCGCGTGCGCCAGTTTGCTCACGGCGGCGATGTCCACGATTTCCTGCATCGGGTTCGACGGCGACTCGAAGAACACCGCCGTGGTCGGCTCGGACAGCGCGGATTTCCACTGCTCCAGGTCCGGGCCGTCCACGAAGACCGTCTCGACACCCCAGCGCGGCAGGATTTCGTTGAGGATCACGAAGCACGAGCCGAACAGCGAGCGGGCCGCGACCACCCGGTCGCCGGCCGCCAACAGCGCGCCCAGGGCGGTGAAGACGGCGGACATGCCGGACGCCGTCGCGAAACACGCCTCCGTTCCCTCGAGCAGCCGGAGCCGCTCCTGGAAGGTGGCGACGGAGGGGTTGCCGTAGCGGGAGTAGACGAAGCGCTCGTCCTCACCGGTGAAGGCGCGCTCGGCGGCAGCCGCGGACTCGTAGACGAATCCTGAGTTGAGGAAGATCGGCTCGGTGGTTTCCTGGAAGCCGGTGCGGTCAAGGCCGCCACGGACGGCCTGGGTGTCGGCCGCCCAGCCGGCGGCGTCGGGATTGAAAGTCACTTAGATCTTTCCGAGGTTGGTGGGCAGGCCGCGGTTCTTCCAGCCATTGACGGTGCGTTCGCCAAAGCGGTCGGTCTCGCCTTCGAAGCCCTCAAGGACGTTGTACGAGGTGTAGCCGGCGGCCGTCGCGGCCGTCGCGGCCGCGATCGACCGGGCCCCGGAACGGCAAAGGAACACCAGTTCGACGGCGGTGTCCTCCGGCGCCTGCTGCCTTAGCTGTTCCACGAAGTGCGGGTTCGGCGTGCCGCCGGCGAGGTTCCACTGGATGAAGAGCGGATCGTTGCGGCTCTCGCCCGCGGCCGCGGTGTCCGGGATGCCGATGTGGGCCCATTCGCCCTCGGTCCGGACATCCACCAGGATGGCTCCGGCCTCCAGCTTGGCCCACGCCTCCTGCGGGCTGACGTCTCCGGCGTAGCTCATGCGTGGCCCGCGAAGGCCCCGTCGGCGCCAAATTCGTCGGCGTCGAGCTCATCAACCGCATTGGCCACGGCGGCGTCCGCACTGGCAATCGCGGCCGGCAGGACCAGCGCCTGCGCCACGATCACGGTGCTTCCGTTGAAGCTGGCGGCGGGGCTTCCATGCAGCACGTAGCCCTCGGCCAGGGCGGCTGACACCCGCTCGCAAAAGGCGCGGTCATCCGCCCCGGTGAACAGGCGGTAGGCCAGCCTCTCCTCGCCCCCGGATGCTGAACCGGGTGCTGTGCCGGGTGCGGCTGTTGTGGGTATTGACGTGTCGGGCACGACGGATCTCCTCTTTCACGCTTGCAGCTCGAATTCTCGAATGCCGAGTATTCACCTGAGGCACCCCGCCGCGAAAGGGAGGGTTGCCGACCGGCCAGTCAGGGCTTGGCACCGGTTCTCATTACTCCCCAAAAACGTAACACCTGCGACGCCGGCCCGCACCGCCGCCGTCGTCATGTTCCGTAACCGGACCGCGGCCCGGGCGAGTAGTGGCGGGCTCCAGTTTCGGGTACAGCCCACTCGTGTCTGCCGGGACGATTCGCCGTTTACTGGGGGGGATTAGGTCCGACGAGTCGGCCGGAGCTGCAGGTGATTCGAGCAATGTGCGAATCAAGCAGTCCCGGAATCGACTCGTCTGTCCATCAACAAGCTGTCTGGGAATCGGTGGCTGGAACGGTCGGAGCCGCAGCCGCGGTCCGGCCGGTGACGGCGGAATGGAGCAATCGTGGGCCCGCGCATACTCGTTACCGGGATTACAAGCGCCGCCGGACGGGCCGTCGCGGCCCAGCTCGAAGCCCGGGGCCTCCCGTACCTCGGCTCCGACGCCCGTGCCGACACCCGCCAGGCCGGGGAGGCTCCCGCCGCCGCGGTCAGGCTCCTGCCGGCGACGAACCCGGACATGGTCCTGGACCTGCGCCGGGTGGTGGACCGCGAAGCCATCAACGTCATCATTCCGACCCTCACCGTGGAACTCCCGGTCCTGGCCGCGGCCCGCGCGGGATTCGCCCAGGACGTGCGGATCATCGTGGCCGACCCCGCCGCGGTGGCCCTCGCCAACGACCACCTGTTCACCACCTGGGCGCTGCAAGCCACCGGCATCCCGGTGCCCCGGTTCGCGGTTCCGGGCGACCTCGCCGCCGCGCCGGCTTCCCTCGCCGGCCTCAGCGGCCCCGTGGTGGTCAAGCCGCGGGTCTTCAAAGGCTCCCATGGTATCCACCTGCTGGCCGGAACCGACTCCGTTAGCTGGAAGAACATGCCGGCGGGGCAACTGGTCCAGGAATTTATCCCGGGCGCCGACTATGTGTGCCTGGTGTTCGGCACCCCGGCACGCAACGCGATGGCGCCGGTGGCGGTGGTCCTCGAGAAGACCAGGACTCCGTATGGACGCGCCGGCAGCGACGAGGTCAGCCGCAGGGTGCCGGCGAACCAGGCCGGGGATGTGCGCAAGCTGGGCCTGGCCGCCGTCCGCACGCTCGGGCTGACCGGGCCGGTCCAGGTCCAGATCCGCCGCCGCACCGACGGAACGCCCGTGGTGCTGGGTGTCTGCGCGACCCTGGGGGAGAACAGCACCTGGGCCCCGGAAATGCTCGACGCCGTGCTCGCAACGTTCATGCTCCCGGCGTTCAACCCGGCCTCGTTCCGCCTGTGCCCGGCAGTGCCCGCGGACGCCCTGGGGTGAGCGCAACACCAACGCGGGGTCACTTACGGCCCATCCGGGGACATGGGATGGGCCGTAACTGACCCCGCGTTGCTATTCGATGGTCGCGAAGAGGGCGTTGAGTTCGGCCGTGAGTTGGCGCCGGAGTTCCGGGGTGCCGATTTCCTGCCCGTCGATGTGGTTGACCGGGGCCAGGAGCCGGATGCTGGAGATCAGCCAGACCGCGTCGGCGTCCAGCAGGTCCTTCGGCTCCAGCGGGCCGTAACCCAGCTCCCAGCCGGCGGCCTTGGCGGCGGTGAACAGGGCGCCCTGTGATGTGCCGGGCAGGATGCCGCTGTCCAGCTGGGGCGTGATGAGCCGCCGGATGGTGCGGACGCCGCCGGCGCCGTCGTCCAAGGTTTCCAGGTGGGCCAGCAGAACGGTCGACGTCGGACCTTCCAGCACCCGGCCATCCGCGGACGTGAAGATGACGTCGTCGGCGCCCTGCCGGTGGGCGTAGCGCAGCGCCGCCATGTTCACGGCGTAGGAAAGGGTCTTGGCGCCGAGCAGGAGCCACGGGGCGCGCTCGCCGACTTCACTGTCGTAGCCGCGGTCGAGCAGGATGACGTCGATCCCGGTCTCGCGCTGCCGCCGTCCCGCGGCCGCCGGGGCGGAGGCCTGGACCCAGCACGTGGGGGCAGCCGCGCCCTCCGGCCCGCGGGTGACAATCAGCTTCACCACCACCTCGTCCTGCTCCGTGCCGACCGTTGCAGCCGCGGCGGGTTCCTGCCCCCGGAACTCGCGGATGGCGGTTTCCACCGCCCGCCGCCATGCGTCCTCGGCGGGGATGTCCAGCTCCAGAAGCCGGGCAGAGCCCGCCAGCCGGGTCAGGTGCGCCTGTATCTTGCGGGGCCTGCCGCCGACGGCCAGGAGGGATTCGAAAACACCGTCGCCGCGGGTGGCGCCCAGGTCCGTGGCCATCAGCTGCGGCTGCGACGCGTCGGCAACGCGGCCGCCGTCGAACGCCGGGTCGAGGAAGACCAGAACGGTCGCGGGCGCGGGAACAGGGGCAGGAGTGGTCATGGCTAAAGCTTAGTCTCGGTGGTCCCGGGATAGGATTTGGTCACTGCCCGTTCGGAACTGTTCCGCGTGGCTTGTACGTTGAGGGGTTCGCCTGTGTTTTGGCCATTTCCGCTGGCGGAGACTTTACCGTCCTGGGCGATTCTGATTTTGACCGTGATCGACTTCGCCATCCGAGTGCTGGCACTGGGCATCATCCCCGGAAACCGGCGGCCCACCACCGCGATGGCGTGGCTGCTGGGCATCTTCATCGTGCCGACCATCGGCCTGCTCCTGTTCCTGCTGTTCGGCAACTTCCGGCTCTCCCGCAAGCGCCGCGCGCAGCAGGACGCGGTCAATACCCGAGTGCGCGCCGGGACCTCGGAACTGGCGATGCTGGAAAGCCGCTACGCCGGACCCGAATGGGTGGCTTCCGCCGCGGAACTGAACAAGACGCTGGGCTCGCTGCCGATGGTGGACGGTAACCAAGTGGAGCTGCTGCCCGGCTACCCCGACTCCATTAAGGCGATGGCCGAGGCGGTCCGCGGCGCAAAGTCCTTCGTCAACGCCGAGTTCTACATCATGAGCTCGGACCACGTCACGGACGATCTGCTGACTGCGCTGGAAGAGGCCGCCGAGCGCGGCGTCGAGGTCCGTGTCCTGTTCGATCACCTTGGCACGCTTCGCATCAAGGGCTATCGCAAGCTGATCGCCCGGCTCAAGGCCAGCAAGATCCGCTGGCGGCCCATGCTGCCGCTCAACCCGCTGCAGGGGCAGTGGCGCCGACCGGACCTGCGCAACCACCGCAAGATCATGGTGATCGACGGCGAGATCGCCTTCACCGGATCGCAGAACCTGATCGAGCCCTCCTACAACAACCCCAAGCACCGCAAGATCGGCCGCGAATGGGTCGAGCTGATGGCCTGCCTGCGTGGACCGATCGTCACCACGCTCAACGTCGTCTTCGCCACGGACTGGCTCAGCGAGACCGACGAATCCATTGAGGAACAGCTCGCGCACCGGCCCGAACTGCACGCCGGCAACATCACCGCCCAGGTGGTGCCCAGCGGCCCCGGCTTCATCACCGAAAACAATCTGCGGCTCTTCAACACGCTGATTTACTCGGCTCAGCGCAAGATCTCGATCTGCAGCCCGTACTTCGTCCCTGATGACTCGCTGCTGTATGCGGTGACGACGGCGGCGCAGCGCGGCGTCGACGTCGAACTCTTCGTCTCGGAAAAAGGCGACCAGTTCCTGGTCCACCACGCCCAGCAGTCCTACTATGAGGCGCTGCTTGAAGCCGGGGTGCGGATCTACCTCTACAAGGCCCCCTTCGTGCTGCACGCCAAGCACTTCACGATCGACGACGACGTTGCCGTGCTGGGTTCCAGCAACATGGACATGCGCTCCTTCTCGCTGAACCTGGAGGTCTCGGTGATGCTCCTGGGGGAGGACATCGTGCGGCGGATCAGCGCCGTGGAGGACACCTACCGGGGCATTTCGCGCGAACTTACGCTCGAGGACTGGATGAAACGTCCGATGGGCGTCAAATACGTGGACAACGTCGCGCGGCTGACGGCCACCCTGCAGTAGCCGGGGCCGGCGGGACAGCCGACTCAGCCCGTGGGAAACCCGGCGCCGAGCGTCGAGAGGACGCCGAACGCTTTGGTCCGGATTTCGTCGTACTCCTCCTGCGGGGTCGAGTCGGCGGTGACAGCGCCGCCGACGCCGAGACTCAGTTCCGCGGCACCCTCCCCGAGGGCGCTGACCACGAGGGTCCGGATTGCCACGGCGAGGTCGGCAGCCCCGTTCAGGGAGAAGTAGCCGATCGCCCCGGAGTACACGCCGCGCGGCGCGGCCTCCAGCCGGTCCAGGATGGCCATGGTGCTGACCTTCGGGGCGCCGGTCATCGAACCCGCGGGGAAACAGGCCGCAACCGCCTCGGCCCGCGGCATCCCGGGCCGCAGCCGGGCATCGATGGTGCTCACCATCTGGTGCACGGTGGCGTAGCTCTCGATCGCGCACAGCCGGCTGACGGCCACCGAACCCGGGACGGCGAAATGGCTCAAGTCGTTGCGCAACAGGTCCACGATCATGATGTTTTCCGCCCGGTCCTTGGCCGAAGACTCCAGCTCCTGGCGCAGGGCGGCATCCGTGCCTGGATCTGTGTCCCGGCGGCGCGTGCCCTTGATCGGCTCGGCCCGCATCCTGCCGTCCGCGGCAATCTGCAGGAACCGCTCCGGCGACGTGCTCGCAACGGCGAGCCCGCCGAACCGCAGGAAGCTGGCGAACGGGGCCGGGTTCCGGTGCCGCAGGTCCAGGTAGGCCGGCCACGGATCCACGCCGTGAGGCCCCGCGGGCGAGGCAGCCGTGAGCACCGTGGTCAGGCAGACCTCGTAGGTGTTTCCTTCCGCGATCTCACGCTGGGCCTCGGTGACCTTCGCCTTGTAGCCGGCTTCCGTGTCCCGGGCGGCGAAGCGCGGGGCGGTGGTTTGCGGGGCGCTGACACGCTGGGCCGGGGAGGCATGAGCGGCCGCTTGCGCCGACGCGGCCGCGGTGACGGCCGTGCGTGCCGTCTGAAGCCAGTCCCCGGCGTCGGGTGCGTCCAGGGTCAGCAGCCAGGCTGTGCCCTCGGCATGGTCAAGGACCACGGCACGGCCGGCGAAGATCAGGCAGGCGTCCGGGGTGGCGGCGGTGACGTCGTTCCCGCCGGTTTCGCGCTTGAGCTCGTAGCCGAGGTACCCGAGCCAGCCCAGGGTGAACTCGCACGGGTAGGCTTCGGGTGCGCGGAGCGCGCGGCGGCCCCACACGCCGTCGAGCCAGCGGAAGAACGGGCCATCGGTGGTCACGGTGGCCTGGCCCGTGCTGACGCGGGTCCGTCCGGAACTGTGCCGGACGGCCTGGCCGAAGCGGCCGCCGTCGTCGGCCAAAATGCTGAAGCGGCTCCGCTCCGCGGCCCCCGGGGCCAGTCCTGCCGGGTCCAGGGAGGAATCGAGCCATACGGCGTTGGGTGAACCGCCAAAGAGCGCCGCAAACAGCTGCCCGGCCTCGGGCCGGGCCTCGATCCGTTCTGCCAGCAACTGCAGCCCGCGCCGGGCGGCGAGTTCGGGCAGCAGGGCAGGGGCGACGGCGGGAAGGTACTGAAGGGCCTGCAGGACGTCGTCCGGGGCGGTGCCGTCCGCCAGGTTGAGCACGTGCAGATCCGCGCGGGCCGGGACGTCATCGGCCGCCAGCCACTCCGCTTCCTGCGCAGCCCACTGGTCCCAAAACGGTTCGTAGGTGTCGCCGTCCCGGGCCAGCGCCCGGGCCCGGCGGTCCGCGTCGGAGGAGTCCGCCCAGATCACGGCGTCCAGCAGGGGCACTGCGGCCGCCGCGGCGGCACCGACGCCCTCCACCAGGACGATTTCGGCCGGGCGTGTGGTGCGGGCCTCGCCGTCGTAGTGCCGTGCCCAGTCCCAGCTGACCCATTCCGCGTTCTCCCCGCGCCGCAAGGGCGAAAGCACGGTGGTGACGTAGCGTTCGATCCCCGCCGCCAGCCCGCTCCAGCCGGGATAGATGTCCTCGAGGTGGAAGAGCGAGACCTTGTGGTGTTCCCTCAACCGCGCCGCCAGCTCGATGGCCAGGGTGGTCTTGCCGGAGCCGGAGCGCCCGTCGATTGCGATGATGACGGGTGCGGGGCTCATGAAATAGAGCGTACCGGCTGCTGTGCATTGGCTTGATCACTGCCGTGATGTTGCCCGTCCTGCCGCTCAAGCTCGGTGCGTACGTGCTGCACAATCCCCGGAAGGGAGGACCGGATAAGGTTCCAGGTGGTGTCGAAGTCGGTGTGGCCGCCGTACCACGGGTCCTCGATGCCCTGCTCCAGCGGGTCCTTGTCCGCCACGGCGGGGTCGAAGCTGCGGAGCATGCGGATCTTGGCCAGCGAGACCCGGTCCGGTGCTGCCTGCCGGAGCCAGCCGTAGTGGTCGACGTCGAGGGCCAGGACCAGATCCCGGCTCGCGAACCATTCGGGCCGCCATTCGCGCGCCACGTGGCGGTCCGAAGCGATGTTCTGCGCCGTGAGTTTGCGCGCTGCCCGGGGATCGATGGGCCGGCCGGCCTCATACGCGGTGGTGCCGGCGGAATCGACCACGGCCCCCGTGAGGCGCTCGGCCCGGAATGCCTCCGCCAGCATAAGTTCCGCCATCGGGGACCGGCAGATGTTTCCGGTGCAGACCGCGATGATCCGGTACTGGCTCGACATTGAGGTCATAGCTAAGCATGAACGATCCCGGGCCTCTTGGCTAGCTGGCCCCCGCGAAGTATTACAAAAAATGTCAACTGACTTTTAGTTTTTGTCATGCCCGGGCCCGGGTGCGGCCGGCTCCAGCCCGAGGTGCCGGACCAGCGCGTCGAGGACCGGCAGCTGGCCCTTGACCAGCCTGGACCGGGCTGCGGGCTCGGCGGTCCATTCCGCGCGGTCGATCTCGGGGAAGCTGCCGATCGTGCCGGATCCCCTCGGCCACTCCAGCTCGAAGGTGTTGCTCACGATGCGTTCGGGCCGGAAGTCCGCTTCCGCCGTGAAGACCGTGATGATCTTGCCGGAGGGCTGGCGGAAGTCGCCAAGCCGGTGGTAGTCGGCGGCGGGTGCCGGTGTGCCGATTTCCTCCGTGAACTCGCGGTGCGCGGCCGCCAGGGGGTCCTCGTCGGCGAGGTATTCCCCCTTGGGGATGGACCAGCCGCGGGAGTCCTTGCGGGCCCAGAACGGTCCGCCCATGTGGGCTATCCAGAGCTCAAGCTGCGGTGTGCTGCCGGATGGCGGCGCCCCGCCGGGCGGTGATGCACCCCTTAGCCGGTACAGCAGAAGGCCGGCGCTGCGAACGGTCATGGCTCCCTCCTGCCCCAAGGGTATTCCCGCGGCGCTTGAGCGGCCGCGATCAGGCCGCCGGTCCCCACAGCGCCTTGCGGAGCAACCCCTTGAGGGTTGCGATCTCCGGGGCGCTGAGGCCGGCCAGGGCGGCGGATTCCGCGTCACGCGCCGCGGCCTCGGCCCGCCGGAAGAGGGCTTCCCCCTCCGGGGTCGAGGAAACAATCTTGGCGCGCCGGTCCAGCTTCCCGGGCGCCCGGATCACCAGCCCGCGCTTCTCCAGCTCGTCGATCAGGGCGACAATCTGGCTCGGGTCCAGGCTGAGGAACTCGGCCATCTCCCGCTGGGTTGGTTCCAGCCCGCTGTTGGCCAGGGCCAGCACCGAATAGGAGCGCTCCTTGAGATCGAACGCGGCCAGGGCGCGGTTGTTCAGGACCGACCCGCCGGCATGCAGCTTGGCCAGCAGGAAACCCGCGTCCAGGCTGATGGTTGCCGCCGTGAGCTTCTCCGCAGGCTCGGTGCCCGGCTCGTCGTCAACTTCGGTCGCCATGCCCAACTCCAATAGTCCAAAAAATAAATCGTTGACTTTTTCAACTATCCATATTTTCATGGATACAGAACAGCATCCCATGCCGCGGGGCCGGATGCACAAGGCAGCTAGCAAAGGAGCGGCAATGAGCCTGTCAGGAAAAGTAGCAATCGTCACCGGAAGCGGACGGGGCCTCGGCCTGGCCTACGCCCGGGAACTGGCCCGCCAGGGCGCCGCCGTCGTCGTCAACGATGTGGACGCCGAGGTCGCCGCCGACGCTGTCCGGACGATTCAGTCCGACGGCGGCCGCGCAGCCGCCGTCGTCGCCCCGGTGGGCAGCTCCGACGTCGCCAAGAAGCTCGTGCAGGCGGCCGTCACGGAGTTCGGCCGGCTGGACATCCTGGTCACCAACGCCGGCATCCTGCGGGACAAGAGCCTGCTGAAGATGACGGACGAGGACTTCGACGCCGTGATCAACGTCCACCTGCGCGGCACCTTCACCTGCGCCCGGGAGGCCTTCGGCTACTTCAAGGAGCACGGCATTCCCGGCCGCATCATCACCATCGGCTCCCCGACGGGCCAGCGCGGCAACTTCGGCCAGACCAACTACGCCGCCGCGAAGGCCGGAATCGTGGGCATGGTGCGCACCTGGGCGCTGGAAATGAAGAAAGCCGGCGTCACCGCCAACGCCGTCATTCCCGTGGCCGCCACCGCCATGACCAAGACCGTCCCGTACTTCCAGAAGGCCGTCGAGGCCGACGAGCGCGGCGAGGCGATGCCGGCCTTCTTCCGCCACGACCTCGGGTTTGGCACGGCCGGCGACGTCGCCGGGCTGGTGGCCTTCCTGGCCTCCGACGCTTCCGCCGGCGTCACCGGCCAGGCAATCGGAGCGGGCGGTGACCGGCTGCAACTCTGGACCCACCCCGAGGCAGCCGCCACCGAATACCGCGAGGGCGGCTGGGGCTACCAGGACCTCGTGGAGAACTTCGGCGCGCTCTTCGGGGACAAGCTGCAAAGCGTCGGCGAGGACTTCCTGCCCCTGCCGGCGGAACTGCAGCCCGAACCGGCGGAGGTCCGCTGACATGGCTGCCCAGCGCTACGAACCCGGCATCGACGCCGCCTCACTCGATGCGATCGACATGCACGTCCACCTCGAAGTGGACGGACACGGCCACGAGTCCCTTCCGGCAGCCCTGACCGAGGCCTCCGCCAAGTACTTCAAGGCCGAGGACCGCAGCCCTTCGCTGGACCGGATCGCCGAGGTCTACCGTGAACTGAACATGGCCGCCGTCGTCTTCACCGTCGACGCCCGGACCCAGCTCAAGCACGAGCCCAACAGCATCCCGGACCTCATTGCCGGGGCGGCGCGGAACAACGACGTCCTGATCCCCTTCGGGAGCGTGGACCCCCGCACCGGCGCCGAGGCGATCCAGGGCGCCAAGCACCAGGCAATCGACCTCGGCGCGCGCGGGTTCAAGTTCCACCCGAGCCTGCAGGGCTTCGACCCCTCCAACGAGCAGTTCTACCCGCTCTGGGAAACCCTGCAGGAACTGCGCCTGCCGGCCATCTTCCACACGGGACAGAACGGCATGGGGGCCGGGCTCCCGGGCGGGTACGGCATCAAACTGGCCTACTCCAACCCGCTCCTGCTCGACGCCGTGGCCGCGGACTTCCCGGAGCTGCAAATCATCATGGCCCACCCCTCGGTGCCGTGGCAGGACGAGGCCAACTCGATCGCCACGCACAAGGCCAACGTGTTCATCGACCTCTCCGGCTGGTCCCCGAAGTACTTCCCGGAGTCCCTGGTCCGGATGGCCAACTCGGTCCTGCAGGACAAGGTCCTGTTCGGCACCGACTTCCCGCTCATCACCCCGCAGAAATGGCTGGGCGCCTTCGCGGACCTGCCGCTGAAGGACGAGGTCCGGCCCAAGATCCTCAAGCACAACGCCGTCCGCCTGCTCGGGCTCGGTGGCTGAGGTGTCCGTGGAAACCGCGCCCCAGACAACAGCCCAGGAGCGCCTCTACGGCGTCTGCGACTACTACGACGCCGAATCCCTCCTCGCCGACGGGGAGCGGAAAGTGCTGGGGCGGCTGCGGGAGTTCCTGGACACCCAGGCCCGGCCGCTCCTGGCCGACTACTGGGAGCGCGGCGAGTTCCCGGACCAGCTCGCGCGGCCGCTGATCGATCTGGACCTCATGGAACCGGCGGAACTGACCGGCGCCCCGGGTGCGGGTCAGACACCGGCCCGGGGCATCTACCAGGGCTTCCGGATCTTCGAACTCGCCCGCACGGACGCCTCGCTGGCCACCTGGTACACGGCCCAGGCCGGGCTGTTCCGGACCGCCATCCGGGTCGGGGCCTCCGCGGAACAGCAGGCCGAATGGATGCCCAGGGTCATCGACTTCTCGCTCAAGGGCGTCTTCTCGCTGACGGAGCCGGAATCCGGCTCCGACATCGCCGGCGGACTCGCGACGACGGCCCGCAGGGAAAAAGGGCGTGAGGCCGGCCCGGACGGCGACACCTGGGTCCTGGACGGCGCCAAGCGCTGGATCGGCGGCGCGGCAACGGCCGACGTCCTTGCCGTCTTCGCCCGCGACGTCGCCGACGGCCAGGTCAAGGCTTTCCTCGTGGACCGCGAGGCGGCCGGCGTGACCCTGGAGAAGATCCACGGCAAGACCGCGCTGCGGATGATGCAGAACGCCCACATCACCCTCGACGGCGTCCGCGTCCCCGAGGCCAGGCGGCTCCACAACGTGAACTCGTTCCGGGACGTGGCGGCGATGCTGCGGGCCATGCGCTCGGACGTCGCGTGGATCGCCGCCGGCATCGCTGCAGGAGCTTTCGAAGCCGCGCTGCGCTACGTCTCCGGGCGCCGGCAGTTCGGCCGCCCGCTCGCGTCCTTCCAGCTCGTCCAGGAAAAGCTCGCCCGGATGCTCGGCAACGTCACCTCGGCGCTGTCCCTGGTGGTCCGGCTGACCGAACAGCAGGAGAAGGGCATCTACCGGGACCAGGACTCGGCCCTGGCCAAGATGCAGACCTCCCTGCTGATGCGCGAGACCGTGGCGCTGGCCCGCGAAGTGGTGGGCGGCAACGGCATCACGCTCGCGGCCGACGTCGCACGGTTCCATGCCGATGCCGAAGCCGTCTACTCCTACGAGGGAACCCACGAGATCAATGCCCTGATCGTCGGCCGCGCCCTCACCGGCCACAGCGCCTTCACCCACTGACGCTCTTTACCCGCTGACGCTCTTTACCCGCTGACGGTGTTCCGCCGTCGTTGTACACCCAAACCCAACCGCTCCAGGAGCCAAAGATGCCCAACCTCGTCGTCGACTTCGACAAACTCCTCACCCTCGCCGGCACCGACCTCGGCGCCACCGACTACCGCGAAATCACCCAGGAACAGATCAACAAGTTCGCCGACGCCACGGGCGACGACCAGTGGATCCACGTGGACCCGGAACGCGCCAAGGACGGCCCGTTCGGCGCCCCGATCGCCCACGGCTTCCTCACCCTCTCGCTCATCATCCCGTTCTGGGGCGAGCTGTTCGACGTCGACGGCGTCACCACCAAGGTCAACTACGGCCTCGACAAGGTCCGCTTCACCTCCCCCGTCAAGGTGGGTTCGCGCATCCGCATGCGGGCCACCATCGCCGAAGTCACCGAGGTCAAGGGCGGCGCCCAGATCAAGGTCGCCAACACGATCGAGATCGAAGGCCAGGAACGCCCGGCCGTCGTGGCCGAGTTCCTCGCCCGCTTCTACAAGTAAACCGCCACACCCCTTCACCATCCCCCCTCTGCCATAAGGAACAACGATGTCCCAAATTTCGCAGTTGCAGGCCATGGACGCGGGTACGCGTCGCCGTGAAGCACGGACCGTCATCGCCTCCAGCTATCTCGGCAGCACCATCGAGTACTACGACTTCCTGCTCTACGCCACGGCCGCCGCGGTGGTCTTTCCCAAGGTGTTCTTCTCCGGCGCGGACGAATGGGTGGGGGTGGTGGCCGCGTACGGGACGTTCGCCGCCGGCTACGTGGCACGGCCCCTCGGCGGCATCATCTTCGGCCACTTCGGCGACCGGCTGGGACGCAAGAACATGCTGATTGTCTCGATGCTGGTCATGGGCATCGCCTCCACCCTGATCGGACTGGTGCCCGGCGCCGCGGTGGCCGGAGCCTGGGGTGCCGTGATGCTCGTCATCCTCCGGGTCTGCCAGGGCATTGCCGTCGGAGGGGAGTGGGGCGGCGCCGCCCTCATGGCGCTGGAGCATTCGGAATCGGGCAAGCGCGGCTTCGCGGCTTCGTTCGTCAACGCCGGCGCCCCCACCGGCGCGGTGCTGGGCACCCTGGTCATGGGCGCGTTCGCGGCCCTGCCCAACGAGCAGTTCCTGGCCTGGGGCTGGCGCGTGCCCTTCCTGCTGTCCTTCGTCCTGCTGGGCATCGGCATGTTCGTCCGGCTCAAGGTCTCCGAAAGCCCCATCTTCAAGGCGGCACTGGAACAAGAGAAAGCCGAGCGGGAACAGGCCGAACGGGACAACACCCAGCCGCGGCAGGCGGCGCAGGGCCGCGTGCCGGTGCGCCGCGAGATTCCCCTCCTGCAGGTCCTGCGCCGGCCCAAGACCCTGATCTTCACCATGCTGGCCGGCGCGGCCGGGTTTGCGCTCCAGGTGGTGCTGGCCACGTTCTCCGTGACCTACGCCGTGTCCAAGGGTGCGGACCGGCAGGGCGTTCTCTACGCCTTCGCGGCCGCCTCCTTCGTGTCCATCGCCTTCGTGATCATGGGCGGCCGGCTCTCCGACAAGCTGGGACGGCGGCCCGTCATGATCGGCGGCCTGGTGCTCTTCATCCTGTACCTCACGCCGATGTTCCAGCTCCTGTCCTCCAACAACATCGGGCTGATCTTCGTGGCCTTCGCCGTGGGCCTCATGATCCATTCCACCCTGTTCGGCCCGCTCGCGGCCTTCGTGTCCGAGCAGTTCGGCACCACATCGCGCTACACCGGCGCCTCGCTGGGCTACCAGCTCGCCACGCTCCTCGGCGCGGGATTCACGCCGGGCATCGTGGCGCAGATCTTCAAGGATTCCGGACAGGACACCGCCGCCGTGGTCTGGTACCTGGCCATCATGTCCGTCGTGTCGATCGTCTTCATCCTGCTGACGCGAGAGCCCAAGAACAACGATCTGCAGACTGTCCGGTCCTAACCAGGCCCGCCGGCGCTACCGTCTAACTAGAAAGGATTTTCCGTGGAGAATTTTGGCATCGGCTCGTGGCTGCAACGGCGCCGCCCGAAGTCGGGCACCAAGACCGCAATCATCGCCGGGGAACGCAGTCTCAGCTACAGCGAGCTCGCGGAACGCTCCACCCGGCTCGCCAACGCCCTCCGGGACCGCGGCGTAATCAAAGGCGACAGGGTGGCCTACCTGGGCGAAAACGATCCCTCCTTCCTGGAGACCCTCTTCGCCGCCGGCCTGGCAGGTGCCGTCTTCGTCCCGCTGAACACCCGGCTCGCGCCGCCCGAGATCCAGTTCCAGCTCCGGGACAGCGGCGCTGTCGTGCTGGTCCACTCGGAGGCGCTCGCGGTGCTCGCCGAACGCGGCTCGGCGGAGACCGCCGTGGGTTCGCGGATCGTCGTCGACGAGTCAACAGTGCCAGCCGAAACGGTGCCCGATCCAACGCTGCCCGATCCAACGCTGCCCGACGGCGGGGCCGACGGCGGCGCTGGCCGGGGAACCGCCGTGGAGGCGTATGAGGCCGTCATTGCGTCCGGTGCGGCGCTGGCGCCGGACGAGCCCGTGGGCCTGGACGACGCCGCCATGATCCTCTACACCTCCGGAACCACCGGAAACCCCAAAGGCGCGCTCCTGACCCACGGCAACATCACGTGGAACTGCATCAACGTGCTGGTCGATTTCGACTTTGCCTCCACCGACGTGGCTCTCATGATCTCCCCGATGTTCCACGTCGCCTCCCTGGACATGGGCGTCCTGCCCACGCTCCTCAAAGGTGGCACCGTGATATTGGAGGCCAAGTTCGATCCCCGCCGGACGCTCGAGCTGATCCAGCAGCACCGCGCAACGACTATCAGCGGGGTGCCCACGACCTACCAGATGCTGTGCGAGCACCCGGACTGGGACGCCACGGACCTCAGTTCGCTGAACAAACTGACCTGCGGCGGGTCCGCGGTGCCGATGCGGGTCCTGGAAGCCTACGAGCGGAGGGGGCTGCGCTTCTCCAACGGCTACGGCATGACCGAGACGGCCCCGGGCGCCACCACGCTGCCGGCGGCGAGGTCCCGGGACAAGGCCGGGTCCTCCGGACTGCCGCATTTCTTCACCGATGTCCGGGTGGCCGATCCCCTCGACCCGGCGTCCGGGCCCGCTGCGCCCGGAATGGTGGGGGAGATCCAGATCAAGGGTCCCAACGTCATCCACCAGTACTGGAACCGGCCCGAGGCCTCGTCGGACTCCTACACAGGGGACGGCTGGTTCAAGTCCGGAGACATGGGCTACAAGGACCCGGACGGTTTCGTGTTCATCTCCGACCGGCTCAAGGACATGATCATCTCCGGCGGGGAGAACATCTATCCCGCCGAGGTGGAGCAGGCGATCGCCGAGCTCGACGCCGTCGGAAGCGTCGCGGTGATCGGGGTGCCGGACGAGAAATGGGGCGAGGTGCCGCGGGCCGTGGTGCTGTTGCGGGAGGGCGCCCGGCTCACGGAAGAGCAGCTGCGCTCCCACCTGGAGGGCCGGCTGGCGAGGTACAAGATCCCCAAATCCGTCGTCTTCGTGGACGAGATGCCCCGGACAGCGAGCGGCAAGATCCGGAAAGCGGACCTTCGGAAGCTGGCGCCCGGCCACGTCTGACGGTGGCCCCCGGTCCCGGACGGTGAGCCGGCCGCCGGTGCCGGGACGCCGGCGGCCGCGGTGCCTAGTGGATTGCGGCCAGCAGGACGCCGACACCGACGAAGAGCCCGCCGAACGTCCGGTTCAGGAGCTTTTGTCCGCGGGCGTCGCGGGTGAAGCGCTGGAAGGACCGGGCCGCAGCCGCGAAGAAGAACCACATGACCGCCACGTCGATCACGATCACGGTAGCGGCCAGGACCACGTACTGAGGCAGCAGCGGCTGCTCCGGCCGGATGAACTGCGGCATGAAGGCCAGGAAGAAGACCACGGCTTTGGGGTTGAGCAGATTGACCCAGAGGCCACGGCGGAACATGGACAGGCCCGGCTCGTTGCGCAGGGCCGCGGCCTTCTCCTGGTCCAGGTCCGGCTTGTGCAGGAACTGCCGGATGCCCAGGTAGACCAGGTAGGCGGCGCCGGCGTAGCGGATCACGTTGAAGGCAACCGGTGAGCTCGCCACGAGCACCCCGACGCCGAGGGCCACGATCAGGATGTGCACAACGAGGGCGGCCTGCTGGCCCAGGATGCCCCAAAGGGACCGGCGGAATCCCGAGTTCAGGGAGTTGCTCATGGTGTTGATGGCGCCCGCGCCGGGAGTGAAGCTGATCAGGACGCCGGCGCCGGCCAGGGCCAGCCAAAGGGAGGGTTGCACCAGGTAAGTTTACGGTCCCGGCCGTGGCGGGTCCGATTGATGACGGGAGTCAGTCGCGGCGGAGGCCGTAGCTGAGAATCATGTTGCCTTTGCTGGTCTGCTGGGACGACTGCAGCTCCAGCCGGGTGAGGGCATCGCCGTCGTTGAACAGCCGCCGCCCGCTGCCCGCGATCACCGGATGGACGATCAGCATCAAGGTGTCGAGCAGCCCGGCGAACAGCAACTGGCGGACCAGCGAAATGCTGCTGAAGATCCCGATTTCGCCGCCGTCACTGTTCTTCAGAGCCGCGACGAAGTCTTCCAGCGGGCCCTCGACCAGGCGTGAATTTTGCCATTCCAGCTCGCCTGTCAGGGTCCGGGACGCGACAAATTTCGGCAGCGGATTGATGAATCCGGCAAAGTCCGCGTCGCTTTCGGCGTTGGGCCAGTATTCTGCCCACTGCTGGTAGCCCACGCGGCCGAGGAGCGCGGTGTCGATCCGGCCCATCATCTCGGCCATCCCGGCACCGAGCTCTTCGTCGAAGCTGTCGAATTGCCACTTGAACGGGTCTTCAACCACGCCGTCCACAGAGCAGAAAAGGCCGGCCGTCAATTTGCGCATGGGTATCTCCTTGCCGTGGGTCTCCAGTGCAGATATCTAATGCACCCTATCCGCAGACCCGGAAGCAGGGAATGGCTGCCGGCAACTCGACGGCGAACGCCCCGGAGGCCGGCTGTGCCGCCAAGGATCGCGGGCCCTGGGCGTGCAAGGGGCACGCCCAAGACCCGCTAAGGGTTAGCCGTTGGACGTGTAGCCATCCGTGGCGGTGTCGCCGGGGCCGCCATGGCCGCCGCCTGGGCCGCCCTGGCCTTCCTGGGTTGCGGTCACCGTGAAGTTCGCATCCAGCAGGACAGTGGCGCGCGTGCCGTCCGCCTTCGTGATGTGGGCTTCGTAGGTGGCGCCGTCGGCATCGGTCTCCATCCGCTCGATCGCCGCATCCGGCTGGGCGGCCTTTACCGCCGCTTCGACCTTCGTGGCGGTGTCGCCGGTGAGGACCTCCTCCGTCTTTCCGTTGGCCTGGTGCGGGCCGCGCTGGCCCCCGGTGCCATAGCCGTCGGTGGCCTGGGCCGAGGACGAGCTGCCCGTGGAATCGGCAGCCATCGCGGGGATGGCCGACGCGCCGATGGCGCCGCCGCCGATCACCGCAGCGAGCATAATGCCCGCGGTGGTCTTATTGATTCTTGCCATGCTGAAACTCCTTTGCTGGGGCCCGGAATTCCGGGCCGGCCGAGGATTCGGCCTGTACCCAGCCTCAGGCGCGGAGTTATGGCTGCACTTTCGGCGGCCTGTGCCGGTGCTGTGACCACGGCCGCCGCTCACGCCCGGGCGATGACCTCGCCGTTGGGAATCAAGAACCAGCCGTCGTCGGTGGAGCCCCACCGGTGCCAGCCCGCGGAAATCCGGGCCAGGTCCGCCTCGCTGGCCAGGCCGTACTCAAGCGCCTGGTCGGCAAAAGACGAATGCAGCACCCGCTCGCCCCACACCCGGGCCTGCCAGCGCCGCTCATGCCCAGTGGCGTAGAGCCAGTTGCTGCTGGACGGCGCCACATCCGTGAAGCCGGCGGCCTGCGCCCAGGACACGAGCCGGCGGCCGGCGTCGGGCTCGGCGCCATTGCGGCGGGCGATCCGCTGGTAGAGCTCCATCCAGTCGTCGAGTTCGGGGATGGCCGGGTACCAGCTCATGCCGTGGAAGTCGGCGTCGCGCACCGCCACTATCCCGCCTGCCTTGGCCGCCCGCCGCATCTCCCGCAGCGCCGCGACGGGGTCCGTGAGGTGCTGGAGGACCTGATGGGCGTGGACGACGTCGAAGGATTCGTCCGGGAAATCGAGGTCGTAGATGTTGCCGGCGGCAAAGCCGACATTGTCCACGCCGCGCTCGACGGCGAGGGCCGCGGCCTGGGCGATGATGTCGGGGGAGCGGTCCAAGCCTGTGACCCTGCCCGGCGCCACCAGCTCCGCGAAGTCGCAGGTGATGCTGCCAGGCCCACAGCCGACGTCGAGGACGGAGGTCCCGGGCATCAGATGCGGGAGCACGAACGCTGCCGAGTTTTCCGCCGTGCGGGAGGCATGGGCGCGGACCACCGACTCGTGGTGGCCGTGCGTGTACACATCGTCAGGCTGCTGCGCACTCATAATGGAACGCTACCCTCCCTCGCCCGGAAAAGGGTGGACCCCCAACCACCGCCATTCCCGACAAGTGCCGGGGTAGCGCAGCGATGAGGCAGGCCCCGCCCAGACGGTGGGATTGGATCTGGGCGGCCAAGGCAGGGCATGCACGTGGGGCCAGCCGCCCAGGCGGCGCCAACGCTGCACCACAGCTTTCCATTCCGAGGGAAGGCTTCGAGCTGCAAATCGGGCTGGCTCCTACGCCTTGATCCGCACCGGCAGGTAGAAGCAGTGGTTTCTGACCGTTTATTTTGGCGGCCGGATCCATCTACCGTCGTCAAACGACTACTGCTGTGGCGGTGGAGGTCTTCGCGGTGGTGGTGTAGCCGGTCTTGGTTCCGGTGACGGTGACGGTGAGGGTCTTGCCCGCTTGGGCTGCGGCGGGTTTGTATGTTGTGGCGGTCGCGCCGGTGATGGCGACGCCGTTGGCTTTCCACTGATACGTCAGGGTCACCGGTGATGGTCCCCAGGTTCCCGGGACCGCGGTCAGGGTCGAGCCGACCTTAGCCGTGCCAGTGATGGTCGGCACCGGCGCTACGAGCGAGCCTTTCGCGACCACTGCCGTGGCGGCGGAGGTCTTCGCGGTGGTGGTGTAGCCGGTCTTGGTTCCGGTGACGGTGACGGTGAGGGTTTTGCCGGCGTCGGCTGCAATTGGCTTGTATGTTGTGGCGGTCGCGCCGGTGATAGCGACGCCGTTGGCTTTCCACTGATACGTCAGGGTCACCGGTGACGGTCCCCAAGTCCCAGGGGCCGCGGTCAGGGTCGAGCCGACCTTAACCGAGCCCGTGATGGTCGGCACAGGCGCTACGAGGGAGCCTTTCGCGACTGCTGCTGTGGCGGCGGAGGTCTTGGTGATGCTGGGGTACCCGGCCTTGCTCCCGGTTACTTTCAGAGTGATTGTCTTGCCGTAGTCGGCGGCAAGCAGGGTGTAGGCCTTCCCTGTCGCCCCCGTGATGGCGGTTCCGGAGCGGAACCACTGGAAACGCAGTACGTCCGGCGTGGGCGACCAGGTTCCAGTCACCGCTGTCAGGGTCCGGCCCACCTGGGGAGTCCCGGAGATGCCTGGTACAGGAGTTGAGGACCAAATCCAGCCCATGTTGAGGGTGTAGGTCTTGCCCCAGCTTGCCCAGCCGCCGCTGTAGCCATAGATCTTGATGTAGGCGCGGCCAGCAGAGAGGCTGATTTGTTGGCTGGCGAGCCAGGTACCGTCAGCGGCGGAGCCGTCGAGGT
>NZ_JBFTRB010000013.1:0-112847 GCF_056399305.1 Arthrobacter sp. 01N444 | reverse complement strand
CGCCCTCGATGGCCCGCCGCCTCATCGCCGAGGGCGCCGGTTCCTTCCACCGCGTCCTGACCGACCCCCGGGACGGCGCCCCGCTCGAAATCGGCCGGACCAGCTACCGGCTCACGACGGCCCAGCGCCACTGGCTCCGGCTCCGCGACGGCCGGTGCCCGTTCCCCGGCTGCAGCAACCACTCCCTGGACAACGAGGCAGACCACCTCCTGGCCTGGGCCGACGGCGGCACCACCGGCATCTCGAACCTCGGCCAGCCCTGCCCGAAACACCACCGGCTCAAACACACCTCCGCCTGGACACCGGACCGGGCCAGCAAAGACCACCCGCCCGGCTGGACCTCACCGTCCGGACGGCACTACCCCAGCGAACACCAGGACTGGGAACCACCCCGCTGGCCCGAGGACTGGGACCCACCCCGCTGGCCCGAAGACTGGCTGCCCCACATCCCGGCCACGGACGAACCCGGCCCGGAACCCGACCCCGATCAAGGCCAGCCCGCGGATCCGGGCCCAGGCCTGCCCCCGGACCCCTTCCCGGACTGGCACCAATTCATCGCCGGACACCAATTGCCCGATACAGTGCCGGAATACCGCCTGCTGCAACCCATCTGAACGGCCAACCGTCAATGTCCGGGCCATCAGCCTGCCGTCGGCAGGCCCTGTCCGCCACACCCGCGCAGGACTACGATTTTGCCTGTTGGCCAAGTACCCGTGACCAGCACAGGCGGGGGCAAATGCAGAGTGAGGAAAACGCTGTGACCGGAACGACGATGGTGAGTGGACCGCACTGGCGGCGTGTAGTGGCAGCCCTCGCTAACACGGACGCTCGGACCGCCTACGCGCAGATAGTGCTCGGCGCCAAGCTCCCCGACGTGCTTGCTGACCTGAATGACCACCGGCGAAACCGGGCTATCGCTGCCCTCCTTGAGTCAGGACTCGTGGAAAGCAATGCCGCCAGTGACCTTGAGGCACCCGAGGCGATCTTCCGCGACCTCCTCAGGCAGCAACCCCGGCGGCAGCCGCAGACCGGATTGGCCCGCTTCATGCGCTTGGGGCGGATCGAGAGGTATCCAGCCAACATGACGGAACGGCGGGAGCTCCTGGCCTGGATCGTCAGCGAAGCTTTTGAGCCGGGCGAACACCTAACGGAAAAGCAGGTTAATGAACGACTGCTCAGTTATACCGATGACGTCGTCATGCTGCGCCGCTACATGATCGACTTCGGACTACTGGAACGGACGGCCTCGGGTTCCTCATACTCCCGGCAGGCATAACGCGGGCTCCATGCGGGCATTACGTGGGCTTTGAACTCGACGCTCTCATAGCGCCCAAACCTGCCCGAGAGCCAACATTGGCACCCACGGGATGCAGCGGTTTCTTGTGCCACCGCGAGTCCAGCATGATTCCCAGCGGTCAGCCCGCGCCCTGGCCCTCGCGGGCCACTTCTTCCAGAATCCTGGCTGTCGGCGCTGCCGTCATCAGCTGCCCGATCACCTCGGGTTTGTCCCACACCTGGCTGCGCAACTTATCCAGAAAGCCGGTCGCGGCGTCCCTGGTGTCGAAGTCAAGGAGCACGGCCACGCTGTTCTGGTCCTCCGTATCCCTGAACAGGCGGACAGACCGGGCGCCGGAGGCGGCTCGGCCTGCGGGATCGCTGTCGAAGACCTTCTTAAAGGCCTCGTAGTCCCGGACCGGATAGCTAATCTGCAGGGTGAACATCGTCGTTCCTTTCCCTCGGGCTATGTCAGGACCACGATAGGCCGTCCAGCGTCATCCCGGTAGGGCCGGAGAGCGAGTTTGATCCGGTGCTTACGACCCGGTCGGTGACATTGGGCAGCACAGTCGCTACGTTGAAGACCGGACACTAGTGCCCTGGGCTCGGGCGCCGAAAGAAGGACTGAGTGGACAGTGATGCTGGTACGTGGTTTCTGAGCCGCGCCGAGCGGGGGAATTTGGCCACAGACGTACACACGGGCGGTGCCGGATCGCCGCCGTGGTCGGAGGGCAATCTTGTGCGGCCCCTGATTCATGGCGCGACCTACTTCGCCCGGCTGCATGAGGAGTTGACGGCTCTGCAGGCCGGGGACCGCGTGTGGTTCACCGACTGGCGTGGCGACGCCGACGAGCGGCTGCTGGCGGACGGACCGTCGATCGGTGAGGTGCTCGCTGGCTTGGCCCGTGAGGGAGTGGAAGTGCGGGGCCTTGTCTGGAGATCCCATGGAGAGCGCGTGTCGGCCCCGATCAGCGGCCGATCCAATGAGCTCCTCAGCCGTCAGGTCAACGACGCGGGCGGAGAGGTGCTGCTGGATCAGCGTGTACGCCTGTTTGGCTCCCATCACCAAAAAATCTTCGTCATCCGCCGTCGTGACAACCCGTCGCGGGATGTCGCGTTCGTTGGCGGGATCGACCTTTCGCACAGCCGTCGGGACGATGCCGACCACGCGGGAGACCCGCAAGCCGTGAGCATGGATTCCCGGTACGGGAAACGACCGCCATGGCACGATGCCGCCCTCGAACTGCGTGGCCCCGTGGTCGCAGATGTCCTGGCAGTATTTGCTGAACGGTGGAACGACCCGCATCCTCTGGACCGGCGCACCCCCTACCGGATGCTGCTGCAACGTCTGGCCCGCATGCCCCGGCACCCCGAACCGCTCCCGGCCACTGCACCGCCACCGCCACCGGCGGGCAAGCACGCCGTGCAGCTGCTGCGCACCTACGGGGTGAAACGTCCCCCGTTTCCGTTCGCGCCCGACGGGGAACGCAGCATTGCCCGCGCCTACACGAAAGCCTTCGCCCGCGCCCGCTCGCTGATCTACGTCGAGGATCAGTACCTGTGGTCGAAAGAGGTCGCAGCCGGAATCGCGGAGGCCCTCGACCGGAATCCCAACCTGAACGTGATCGCCGTCGTACCCCGTTACCCCGACGCTGACGGGCCTCTCGCAGGGCCGGCGGCCCGGATCGGGCAACTGCGTGCCATCAGCATGCTGCGTCTGGTCGCGCCCGACAGGGTCGGCGTGTTCGACCTGGAGAACCGCGCGGGAACTCCGATCTATGTCCACGCCAAGATCTGCATCATCGACGACACCTGGTTCACCTGCGGCTCAGACAACTTCAACCGTCGGTCCTGGACCAACGACAGCGAGCTCACCTGCGCCGTACTCGACACGACTGTCGACAACCGGGAGGCGCCCGGCACAGACAACAGCCGCGACACTTTCCGGCCTTTGGCCCACGGGCTCCGGCTCCAACTCTGGGCAGAACACCTGGGGCTGGAGCAGAACGATCCCCAGCTCATCGACCCGGCGGCCGGGCTCCAACTTTGGAACACCACCGCAGACGCTCTCGACCGCTGGCATGAAGCCGGCCGCCGCTCCCCCCGACCCGCGGGACACGCGCGCCACCACACTCCAGAGCCGGTGTCGGTCCGCCAACGCCTCTGGGCCGATCCGATGAGCCGTCTTCTCATGGACCCAGACGGCCGCCCGCGCCGGCTGCGCGGCACTACCCAGTTCTAGGCACGACGCTGACGGCCGCGAACCAGCAGAACGCCTGAACAACTCCGGGGACTGCAGCCCCGCCCCGCCGCTGCGTCTCCGCCTCAGCCTTCGTGCATCCCAGGCAGACGACGGCCAGCACCACGCCGCAGCGGCAGCCCTCCTCGACGTCGTGACTTCTGTACTCAACGGCTATAACCTGACCGGCGACGATCCGGTCCAAATTGAACCGCGTTCTCCGCCTCATCGATGTGCAGAGCTTGAAGATTTCAATCTTAGGGAGGAGCTGCCGATGTCCACGCTGAGCAAGGCTGCGCCAGACGTACTCCAGCGCTACTACCGGATCCTGGCCGCCGGCATAGATGCGTTCGACCCCGACGGCGAGCTGCGCACTTTGCTCGTCGACGACCTCGAATTTGAAGGTCCGATCGCAGGGAAGCGCACAGGGGCCGCCGGATTCTGCCAAGGCGTAAAAGGCTTCATCGCCACGGTGTCGGACCTCGAGATCCTCCAAGAGGTCCACGGCGCAGATGGCTCCGCGATACTCTACGACGCCCGCATGCCGGCAGGGATTGTCCGGCTCGCAGAGTTCTTCCGCTTCGACAACGGCAAGATCTCGACACTCCGGATCCACTACGATCCCGCCGACTACGTACGACAAGGCGGCCGCTGATCTTCGGTTGCCCGCTCAGCATCGCCAGCCCGCCGGCGTCGCGGAATGATTCAGTCTAAATCCGTCCGCGGCGTCGACGACAGACCCCCGGCAATTGCCCCTATGCGATGGAACAGCGCCGCCGGGGAACCACCCGGCGGACAACCACCTCGGAACTGTCACTAAGCCTGCGCCCTTGCTCTCCCCGGTCACTACGCGTATGAGAGAAGCATGGGTTCGCGACGAGATGTCCTCCGCGGTCGCGTGGCAGTCGTGACTGGCTCGACGCGCGGCCTGGGGTTGGCCATGGCCCGGTTGCTGGGGCATCAGGGTGCGACGGTGGTGCTGGCGTCCAGGTCGGCCGCCGACGTCGAGGCCGCCGTCGAGCGGCTGCATGCGGAAGGGATCGCGGCGTCCGGGCGTCAGTGCGACACCGGTGATCTGGCCGACGTCGAGGCCCTGCGCGACGAGGCCCTTAGCCGCGGGACGCTCGACATCTGGGTCAACAACGCCGGAGCTTCCGGTGTCTTCGGGCCGACGGCGTCCACGCCGGTCGAGGACTTCACGCAAGTGGTGCGCACGAACATCCTCGGCACGTTCCACGGGTCGAGGGTGGCGTTGCCGGTGTTCATCGGCCAAGGTCGCGGCGACCTCGTCAACGTGTACGGCCACGGCGACCAGGGGCCGGTGGCGCTGCAGAACGCGTATGCGTCAAGCAAGCGTTGGGTCCGGCAGTTCACCGAGACGTTGCGGGTGGAGACCAAGGGCACCGGCGTCCGGGTGCATGGCATGAATCCGGGCCTGGTGATCACGGACATGCTGGGGCACGTCACGTCCCAGCCCGGGTACGAGCATCGACTGGGCGGGCTGCAGGTCGTCGTCGGGCTGTGGGGGCAGACCCCTGACGACGCCGCGCGCCCGCTCCTGGACCTCGTAACGTCGGACACCGCCGAGTTCCGGTATCTGACCAAGACGACCATGGTGACCCGCGGGGTGCGCAACCTGCTGGCCGGACGCCTCCGTCGCGCCAGGCGCATGCCTCTGGACGTCACCGTCCTGGACTCGAACCGCCAGGGCTGACCGGGTCCGTGTAAAAAGCGGTTCCGCAGCCACTCCCCCTCCGCTAGACCGTCCGTCAGCACCGTCCGTCAGCCCATGCGAAGACCTAGTAGGTATAGAAACCCTCGCCCGTCTCGACGCCGAGCTTGCCATGGTCGATGTAGTTGGCCTTGAGGTACCGAGCGAAGGCTTGAGATCCGGGGTCTGGCGATGAGGCGGCAATGTTGTAGGCGGTTCCCAGCCCGACGACGTCGTAGATCTGGAACGGACCGCTCGGCGCTCCGGTGGCAATGCGCCACGTCTTGTCGATCGTTTCCGGGCTGGCGACGCCTTGCAGCAGCAGGCCGGCGGCCGCGTTCAGGAGCGGGACCAGCAGGGAGTTCAGCACGTAGCCGGCCTTCTCCTTCCTGATCTCGATCGGCTCCAGCCCGCTGTTTCGCGCGAAGTCGACGACGGCGTCGAAGACTGCGGGATCGGTTTCGGCGGTGCCCATCACCTCGGCGATGTTCTGCGCCCAGATGTTGTTGGCGTAATGGATGGCGAGGAAGCGGTCGGGGCGGCCGGTGGAATCTTTAAGATCACTGGGCAGCAAAGTTGATGAGTTCGTGGCGAAGATGGTCTTGGCGGGGGCCAGATCTGCGAGCGTGCGGTAGACGTCCCGCTTCACCTCGAGCAGCTCAGGAACGGCCTCGATCACGAGGTCTGCATCGGCGACGGCGTCCCCGAGGTTGGCGGTGAGGCGGAGGTTTTCAAGAGCTGCCTCGGCTTTGCTCTCTCCGGCACCGCCGACGTTGGCCGCCCGGTAGATGCCGACAAGCCGGGCGAAGCGCGCCCGGGCCTTCTCCAGGGCGTCGCCGTCGACGTCGTAGGCGGTGACAGCGAATCCGTGGAAGGCGGCCTGATAGGCGATCTGGGAACCGAGCACTCCGGTGCCGAGCACGGTCAGGGTCTTGATCTGGTGGGGCATGCGGGTTCTTCCTTTCCACCCGGGCGCTAGGAACGGCCGGGGTTGACGGACCCATAGATACTGCGGATCCAGATGGTGGATAACACGTCCAGGGCATGGGACTCCGCGATCGCGGGAATCTCCCGGTTGAGGACGGCGGTGATCACCCGCTCGTTCATGAGATTGAGGCTTACGGCCAGGTCATGGGCGTCGATGCCGTCCGGCGCGGCCCCTCGGGCTTGCTCCGACGAGATGACATCGCTCGAGAAATCGACCCAGGACTGCATCGATTTGGACCAGAGGGCGCGCACCTCGTCGTTGCGGGCCCGCGCTGCAATCGCCGCGGTGGCGACGCCGCGATGCGCCACGAACACCTCAACGAACATGCCAATGGAGCGCGTCCAGGCTCCCGCGGGGTCACTTTCGAAATTTCGCGGCAACTCACTGACACGGTGCTCTACCTCGGAGATCACCCGGTCCAGAAGGGCCAGCAGCATCTCATCCTTGGACGAGAAGTAGAAGTAGAAGGTGGGGCGCGAGATGCCGGCGCCGCGGGCCAGCTCCTCGATCGAAACGTCGTCGAAGGACCGCTCGCCAAGGAGCGCCTCGGCAGTTGTGAGGATCGCGTCCTGGCGTTCATCCCCCGAGACCCGTGCTGTACGTCTTCCACGTGGAGCCATGCGTCCATCCTAACGCGAGGTATCAACACGGTGTTGACTCTCTCGACTTTAAGTCGATAGCTTGGCGTGATGAGCGCGCACGTGGATGTGTTGATTGTCGGAGCCGGGCTGAGCGGCATAGGTTTCGCGAGCCGGCTGAAACGCGAAACACCAGGGAAGACCTTCGCGATCCTGGAGTCCCGGGGCACGGTGGGCGGCACCTGGGATCTCTTCCGATACCCGGGCGTCCGCTCCGACAGCGACATGTACACGCTCGGCTATTCCTTCCGGCCCTGGGCCGGTGCCAAGGCGATCGCCGACGGCGATTCGATCCGCGACTACATCGAGGCGACCATTGCGGACGAGGGCCTGTCTCCGCAGATCCGGCTGAACACCCGGGTGGTCTCTGCCGGCTGGTCCAGCGACACCGCGCTGTGGACGGTGACGGCCGTCCGCACATCCGAGGGCGAATACCGGCACGGCGACCCGGGACCCGGCACCGCCGAGGCGGTCACGTTCACATGCTCTTTCCTGTCTGTGTGCTCGGGCTATTACCGCTATGACGAGGGGTTTACCCCTGCCATTGAGGGCGCCGACACCTTCGCCGGATCGATCGTCCACCCGCAGCACTGGCCGGCCGACCTCGATTACGAGGGCAAGCAGGTGGTGATCATCGGCAGCGGGGCCACCGCGGTGACACTTGTGCCGTCCATGGCGAAGTCAGCCGCGAAGGTGACGATGCTGCAGCGCTCCCCCACGTACATTGCCCCCGTGCCGTCCCGCGACCATCTGGCCGACCGCCTCCGGGGCAAGCTGCCCGCGCAACTGGCGTACGACGTCGTTAGGGTCAAGAACATTCTCTTTTCGATGTTCACGTACCAGCTCAGCCGACGGCGGCCGGAGACCATGAAAGCGATCCTGCGCAAATCGGCGGTGGCCAAGCTGCCGCAGGGCTTTGCGGTGGACACGCACCTGGCGCCGTCGTATCAGCCGTGGGACCAGCGGGTCTGCGCGATCCCCAACGGGGACCTCTACCGCGCGATCAGCGCAGGCACTGCCGACATCGTGACCGACAGGATCTCCCGGATCACGCCGGACGGGATTGATCTGGTCTCGGGCGGGTCGATCCCGGCCGACGTCATCGTCACGGCGACGGGATTGAATCTGCTGGTGATTGGCGGGATGACGCTCACCGTCGACGGCGAGCCCGTGGACGTGGGCAAGACCCTGACCTACAAGGGCATGATGCTCGACGGCGTGCCCAACTTTGCGCTCACCATCGGGTACACCAATGCATCGTGGACCCTGAAGGCGGATCTGGTCGCAGGCTACGTCTGCCGGCTGCTGAAGCATCTTGACCGGCGGGGACTGCATTGGGTGGTGCCCGCGGCGCCCGCCGCTGTCGCCAACGGTGAGCTGTCCTCCCTGATTGACCTGAAGGCCGGCTACATTTTCCGCGGGGCCGATCAGCTGCCCCGGCAGGGTGCCGGTTCACCGTGGCGGCTGCACCAGAATTACTTCCGAGACTTTGCCCTCCTGAGGGCCGGCAGGTTGACCGACCGGGTCCGTTTCGGTCGGCGCGGACAACGGGTGCGGGCGTCCGGTGGGGCGCCATGTGTGCGCCGGGATCCCCTGGCGCTCCCGGGGACGGGATACGTCGACGTCGCAGGCACGCGGTTGCGATACCGGAAGACCGGCAGCGGCGACCCGGTGCTGGTCCTGCACGGGATCGGCCAGAGCCTGGAGGACTGGAACGGGCAGCACGAGCGGCTCTCGGCACGCCACGCCGTTTACAGCGTGGACCTGCCCGGATTTGCTTACTCGGAACGGCTTTCCGGGCCGGCGACGTTGGCGAAGCTGGCCGACGTCCTGCCGGCTTTCCTCGACGCCGTCGGGGTGCACGAGCCGCTCCCCGTGATTGGAAACTCGCTGGGCGGGGCCGTCGCCATGAAACTGGCTGCCGAACACCCGGACCGTGTTTCGGCGCTGGTTCTTGCGAACAGTGCCGGGTTTGGCAAGGAGGTTGCACTGGTATTGCGCCTGCTCGCGGTCGGGCCGCTCGCGGCGTTGCTGCTGCGTCCGGATCCAGTGGCTTCGCGCCGCACCGTCCAGTCGATCTTCTACGACAAAGCACTGGTGACCGACGCCCGCATTGACCACGCGTTCGCTTTGTCGCAGCGGGCGTCCCACCGCCAAACCCTCCTCGACGTCGCCCGCGACCTCGGAACCATCTTTGGCGTCAGGGCCGGGTGGCGGAGAGCCCTCCTCGGGGCGTTGGCGCAATCGGAGACTCCCACGCTCGTGGTCTGGGGCGACCACGACCACATCCTCCCGTTCAGCCACCTCGAGGCGGCAGTGGCAGCGTTGCCACACGCCGAGTCGTACACATTCTCGAAGACGGGGCACATGCCGCAGATCGAACGGCCCGACGAGTTCGCCGCGGTGGTGGAGGACTTCCTGTCACGGGTGCCGGCGGGGAGGCAGGCGGCGGCCATCTGAGGCGTGTGGGCGATCGGAAGGCATAAATAACTTGCCCTGGCTGTAATTACTGGCAGCGTCCCGGAAACTTTGCTTTCAAGCGGGACATTCGGCCCGCCGTCATAAGAATTGGGGGCTACACAATGCATTCACATCGCGCCAGACTCTTCACTGCCGTCACCATCGCAGGTTCTTCCATCGGCCTCGCCCTTGCCGGCTGTGGGCCACAGCCAGGGGCTCCGGCCGCCGCTTCGAGCCTTGCCGTGAGTACCATGGCAGACCGCACGGCGACGTTAACTTTCCCACCTGCTTCCACTGCAGGACCGACGGTGCCTGCCGCCAGGGCGGTACCGGCGTCGGAGGTTCCCGCCTCAGCGGCCAAGCACGGGTCTGCCGCGCTGAAGACCTTCACGTTCCCGGACGGACACATCTCGTTCGCCTATCCGGAGACGTGGACCGTGCGAACCGTGCACCCGCCCGCCGGCCTCCCCGGCGTTGAGGTCATCGTTGCTGACGGTGCGGGAAACGATCTGCTCTTCCTGGCCAACGGCGTCACTGCAGGGTGTACTGGCGGTCCCGTGACGCGTCATGTGTTCGATCACAAGGCAGTTTCCGGTATGACGGCGCCGGACGGCAGGAAGCCCGTCTTCGGATTCGCTGTGGAATCCTTTGGTGACGGCGATGCCTACTTCATGGGGCTAACTGATCCCCGGTCGCTGAAGGAGGGCGAGGGCGTCGCATCATGGTGCAATCTCGTCCCCACTGCCAACGGCGGACTGTTCACCCGGGTCCTTTTCGGCGACCCGGGGTTCCCGAACAGGGAGGCCGCGAAAGCCTGGATGGCGACAAACCAATACACCCAACTCAAAGCGCTGCTGCTCAGCCTGAGCTACACCTGACCGTCGGACCCGGCCCGGCCGCCTCACTGGCGGCCGGGCCGGACCTTTAGGTCAGGGTCCACGAACACTTCAACAGGCCGAACCAGAGCCCACGGGCAGATGGCCGCCGCAGGGTTTGGGCTCAATCCATTCCAGACGCGCCAGATCGACCGGAGCCCAAGGCCCGGATGGCATCGTTGAAGTTCTCGCTGGCCAAATAAGGGCACGGCGCGGCCCTATCCCACTGAGCCGGACACAGGTAGCGTTCCTCTACCAGCCCACCAAACTCGGAGCCTCCGATGCCGCTCAAAGCCAGGGACCGAGAAATCCTCGTGCGAGTGCGGGTGGAGTTCGATCAACCCATCAAGCTCTCCCACGAATCCGTGGACCGGCGCCCAGATCACGCCTTGAGGTTGGGGCCGAACTACAAGACAACGACATCTCCGCCAGCGGTTAAAACTGCGACCCGCGTACCCGAACTCCGTCAGCTGATGATAAGCCGGGTCGTGGAATTCGTCCTCGTCTACTCGATGGACCGTCTGCACCGGAATACGGCAGACGTAAGCGAATACATGTGTGCGGCGAATCTGGCGCCAGACGCGTGCCCGGATGACGCGAATCCGGAATTTCTTCGTGCCAGGCCAGGCGGCGCACTGGCACTTGACCCCGACAGACAAGCGATCCGCATGCAGATACGATGCACTCAGCAGCCGCCGGCCGCTGGACGATACGGTGCCGGCACTGAAGTCTTGGGGGAACACAGTGCAGCGAAAAATATGGATCATCCTTGCGGCGGTGCTTGTCACTGCAGCCGCGGGTGTCATTTTTATGCGCTCTGCGGAAGACAAGGTCACCGCCGATGTGGTCTCCCGGACTGAGCGTTTCTCCATTCCGGCAGACTGGAAGCTGGAGGACAACGTCGCGCGGGGGGAGATGTTCCTCTGCTTCGATACCAACCCGTGCCCGAGCATCTACCGCAGGTGGAACACCGGTAAGGAAATCACCGCCGATGACCTCAAAGCTGTGGTTTCGAAAGCGGGAGTCGATATGAAAACCGACGGGAAATGCTCGAGGCGCTCCAACGACATTGGGGTCGCAACGGTCTGCAGTTCATCCGGCAATGACGGAGAGTATGACTACCTGATCAATGTCATCAGCCCCGACAAAAACGAATCCGACCTCGCTATTCTCACAGTGCGGCCCCACCAATAACCGGCAGAAAATACCCGGTGAATATATCTAGCCAATGGCTGCTGTGAGAGCATCCAGGCCGCATCCACCGCTTTTGGCCGCAGAACAAGGCGGCATTCCGTTCAGCACTATGGGGGATAACAGTTGTGCGCCTAAAAACCCTGCAGATCTTACCGCTGCGGCACTCGCTGGAGTCATAGCCTCATTTCCACTCATCGCGCCTCCGGCCATGGCCGCGGACCTGGTGGCCAAAGAACATGCAAATGTGGAAACCATCCTTGCCCGCGGTTCAGGACAACGCACTTTCGATGTCGAAGCGACCAGGTTCCTGAACCAGCTAAGGCAGGCCTGCGAAACGTAGACGCTTTTTCGAACGTGCCACGTCGTGCTCCGACTTTGCATGGACGGACTTGTGCAAGGTTTCGCATTGGGCCCCGATGCAACAAGCCCCGCACTAAAAGACGTACGGGGCCTGCTGGGGCGATCACGGCCGAAACTAACTAGATCGGCCGACGGCCTTCGAGCTGGATGGACGTCGAGACCGGAACCGGTCAGAAGAGAGGAAGAAAGGAGAATAGACCCGGGGAAGTGTGAGACCCGAGGCTAGTTGGCGGAAATTGCCAGAAACTAATCACCGTCATTCCGTGGTTTTCTCCAGCCTCTAACACTGTCGGATAACTGACCTAGTTGGCGAAGACACTTGGAGATGGCGACTCCGGCCTCTAGGTAGTCAACCAAGGTCCTGTTCGTCCCTGGTTCCGAGAGTGGTTACCATTCGTCACCGATAAATGGTTCATAGACCGACCCGAAGCGCTCATGGGGCTTCTTTTTCGAAGAACAGCGCCATGACGTCGGCCGGCCAGTCCGTCGCGCGACTCGTTTCCTTGTCGACGTGGGCAACGGTCATGACGCAGCGCGACACGTTCGTTCCGCCGGAATCGACCATGGCGCACTCGATAAGCGCATCGGGCCCGCGGAACTCGCGCACGAACGACGTGATGGTGATCTCCTGATCGCCCCGAGCAGGCCGCAGAAAGTCGATCTCCATTCTCCGGACCCAGACCATGAACGGCAATGTGCCCAGTGTTTCCAGATCCCAACCGACATAGTCCCGCAGGCCCTCCATCCGGTGATCTGCGTAATAGGTCGCGTATTCCCCCGTGCTCACGTGGTTGTAGGGGTCGAGCTCGGAGAACTTGACCCGGTGCGTGCTCTTGTAAACAATCGGTACCTTCGCCATTCAGCGCCCCTTAGCTTGCCACAATACTGCTCCGCGAAGCCGCAAGCAGCCGATCCGCCCCGCGGTTCAGGAGCCCGTATCTTCGTCTGAGGAGCCGCCCCTTCGGCCCCACGAGCCGAAAAGTGTGGGGCGGGCGGGACCGGCAGGCGACCGCACCCGACGGACGGCCACCACGGCACATGCCCCAATCAGCACGCCGATGAACACGAGGGAAAGACCGACGGTGAACCAACCGCCATGCCCAAAAACCATCATCACAACGCCCGCCAGGGACAGGCCCTTCGCCGCGACGTCCAGATACAACGGGCCCCTCTGGTTCTCCATGCAACTAGGGTAAACCCGTCACACTCCACCAGCGCCGCCCGGCTATCGAGGCTTTGCGACGCCGCCAATTAGGCCCTCCTCGAGCCGGACGGGAACCCGTAACGGACGGCGGAGTAGGACCGGCGCGCCACCGGCCCGAGCGGTGAGCGCCTGAAGGGTGTGCTTTGCCCATGAAGCGGAAATGTTGGGGTCGCGTCCCGCAAAAATGGCCCCGCACGCGTATGGCGTGCGGGGCCGTCCAGGTTTCAATGAGCACAACAGGAGCGAGCGATGCGCTGCCTGCACTCCAAAAAGTCCGCTGGAACCGACTCCGTGCGCAGTCGTCATCAAGCCAAGAGCCGCTGAGAGCGCACAAAGCGGGCCCTGCACGATTTGCCGTGCAAGGCCCGCTTTAGTGGTAGCTATTTGGAAGACTTCCAACTAGGCGATGCGTTTCTTCCAAATAGGGTGCCATTCTTCCAACTACTAGGTCGATGTGAGATTCCGATCTATCTGGCCCCTTCCTCATAGCTGGCCCCAGTGTTCGCGGGAAGTTTTCGCTCACCTGAAGACGCCCTTATTCCAACCTAGTTGGCCGTTTCCCGAAGCCGGTCGCCAGCACGCCGGCTCATCCTCGAGTTCGTTGGCTCGACTTTTTCCACGGCGTTAGGCGTTGGCGCCGTGGCGGGGCATTGCTGGGGGTAAGCGTGCCAAACAGGGCAAAGCAACTCCGCAGTGCTGTCGGGACGCCCGCCTCCGTCAGTTCCTGCGAGTTCTGCCTCACGGGCGCCGTCGCACGTTGTTCGGGGACAACGACCTCAGTAGTCGTCGTCTTCTTCGTGGTGTCGTTGTGCTTCAGCTATGTCGGATCGAAGCCCATCAGCAACCTTTGAGTAGGCCGCTCGTAGGGTGGCGTTGGGTTCCGTCTCAGCCAATCGAGCAGCGGCCGTGAGGGCTATTTCGAGTTCCTGCGAGACACCGTTGCTGTACGTCCAATATGTGAGGTTCATAGCCTCACTGAGCTGTCGAAGCATAGATTGAGAATCGTCGGCCGCAATCGAGTTTGCCCGCTCGAGCAGTTGGCGGGCCAGTTCCGGCTGTTTCAAAGGCCAGATTGGGACACCGCTGAGCAACTCAAATATGCCAAACAGACTTGGGCCGCCGAGCGAGTCAAGTCCGGTAACCAGAGCGGCCGCCTGAGCGTCAGTGATGCCCCCGCTCATGGCAAGTGAGGAGACCAGGGGACCGGCCCGCGGCCTCGCCGCCGCAGGGGGCCCTGACGATGCATCCGTCCACGGCCAGGTCCGCGAATTCTATGCCGACGATGCGGTCATAGGCCTCCAGGCCGCAGCGGTGGCGTCTGAAGGTCGGCTGTTAGAGCAGAGGAACCAGGACCCGGGCATCGGCGCAGTATCTGGCGCTGCGGTGGCAGTCGCGACTCGTTGAACGCTTGGTCGGAGTGAACTGCCCCGGGTCAGCGGAGGTCGGGTCCACCCGCCACGGCGAGCTCGCCGATCACGCTGATCGCCTCGTCGACTTCGTCTCGGCTGTCCTGATCGACATCAGGCAACAATCCGGGCGCTTCCTCGTCGCCAAGGTGTGGGTACTTCTCTAAGAGGAACCGCCGCCGGTACGCCATGTTGGCGGCGTCAACGATCCCCTCCAAAGTGGTCCAGTTGAGGGTGCCGCCAACGAGGATTCCGGCTACGGGTACAACTTTGCCGAGCCCCTGCTTGGTAAGGCGAACGCCGAATGCCCTCGCGAACTGTTTCGAGACCTGAGCGACGACGGACCTGTCCAGAATCTCCCAGGTCTTTTTGCGGACAAGTGCTTGGGTGAGCCGCGAGATGTCGGCCATTGCGGCGGACTTCGCGCCGGCTGACACAGCCGTTCCGGCACTGACGACCGACATTATGAAGAGCTTCTCGGCAGGTTCTTCCGGATCGTAACCGTAGAGCAGCGACACCTCGCCGACGCAGCGGGACCCGAGTGCCAGAACGAATGCGGCGTCGCCAACGAAAGCGCCGGCGATTACAGCGCCCGAAGGCGCTGCCGCGGCTCCGCCGGTGAGGGGGACGGCGAGTTCTCCTCCGGAGATCGCGAGCCCTGCACCCGCCCCAGAAATTGCCGCAGCAAGCGGGTACCCCCAGCTCGCTCCCCCTCCACGGACAGCGTCGATCTGCTGAAGGTCGAGGCGTCGGAGGTCGGAATGTGATGCAACGTCGTGTCCGCGCTTCCTGTGCTTTTTCACGACCTGTTTGGGTGAGAGTCCCGCCCTTGAGACCCGTCCCACCGTCTGCCGCATCGACGCGAAAGCAGGGCCGCTCCAGTTAGCCACGCCGTCGGGTATGGCATCGGCAGCCTTGCGGGCCCCGGCGCCCATTGTCCGAGCGCCCTTGGCCACCATTTCCTGCCCACGCGAAACGGCAGCTTGGGCTCCTGGGCGTTCCTCCAGGTACTTCGTAGCACGCTTGCCGAGTTCCGCGGCACCGCTGGCCACTTGCTCGCCGGCGTCCCTCATCGCTCGTGAGAGTGGGCGGCCCTGGAACCGTTGGACGTTACGCCATGCATCGAGCTCATAGGCCGAGGGTTCTGTCATGCCGCCATTGTGCCCCACCATCAGGTGTGAAGAACTCCGACACGCGATTGCTCCCGAGCGGCTCGGCTGACAGAGCCGGATATGACAACCCCCGACTCCCCTCCGCAAGTGCGGAGCGGCCGGCGCATGCACACCGCTCAATCTTGAGCGTGGGAATTTCGTCGGTAGCGCGGACAAGCGGACTACGGCAGGCACAGGTTGTTGCCGACCCTAATTGCACCGCCCGCAGCCGTGGTTGCTTCCACACGGGGCTCAGATGCTGGCCGTCTGCGCCGCCAGTCTTCACAGGGCCACGCGCCGATCAAACCTACCAGGGCATCCTTCGTTTCGTCGTTAGTACGAAGCTAGCTTCCGCCGCAAGTAATCCACACCGTTCCGTTCGCCTCGGTTTGCACTTACGCGCATGAAACGCTCGAATAACTCGACCGCAGCGGCATCGGAGAGGGTAGCCAGAAAGGCATTACGGCTTCTTTTGGTGCTTCTGGAAGATTCTGGCTATAGAGAGCCGGAAGGTCCACGCGAACGGCATGGCCCGTAATTCTCAGGGCGTGACGGTCGGCCGCAGGCATCGGTGCGGCAGCTGCAAACGCGGCGTCGTAGTCAGAATAACTCCGCGATATGTCGAGATGGGGCGGAAGAGGCTGGGGCAGACCCAAGTGCTTGCGCGACCGTGCAGTTGTTTCAGCTGCAGGTTCCGCGGTTCGCAAAAGGCGGGCACATAGACTTCCTTCCATGCGCGTCTTCGACATTGCCTTCAACTACCTGCTCGACACCACGCCTCCGGGAAGGGACCCGGACTCCCATAGTCCGCGGCTCAAGGCTGACCATCAGCTGCTCTGGAAGAAGGAGCTATGCGAGGGGCAGCTGTTCGAACTGGCGGTCTCGGAAGTTCCCAAAGTGCGTCGGAAAAACTACCTGATGTTCGAGCAGACGCCCGACAAGTGGTTCACGGTCGGCAGTGACGCCATCACGAACTCCTACACCAGGTGGGGGAAGCCCAAGGCCTTGGTCGAGGCTAAGGCCGAGTTGAGTGAGGAGCAGAAGCGCCGCTATTTCGACCCGCCGTACACGATCGGCAGCGCCATGATCTGGCCCGTCAGGACGATACACCTGCCCACCCTCAACACCGCCAGGGGAATGCGGATACGGATTGCGGACCGGATGGACTTGACTCTGGAATGCATCCGGCGCCACTACGCCAAGGAGCCAGGCAGCCCCCTCGCCGACGTCACCACTAACTATGGGGACTTCTTCGAACTCTTCTGTACGTTCGAGAAGTTCGTGGAGTTCTTCCACTTCCAGGATCTCGTGACGCCGGAGGGGAAGATCGACTTCTTCCTCGAGGAGGATGAGGACAAGGTCTTCACGCGCCTCGGCGTCCCGGTCACGAAGGACGAGTACATCAGGGTTCAGGAAGCCTCGCTGAAGTTCATAGCGCTGCGGGGCAACCGGATGGCCGACTGGGTCGAGAAGAACCACCGCGACATTGAGGTCCGACGGCAATAAACACCGGCCTGTCCCTACCCGAGGATGCGAGAACAGGCGACGAATCAGGCGCTCCGCCTGTCACAGCATCTAGGAATCTCCCCAGGAGATCGGCCAGTTCGCCTAGCTGGCCTCTCGTTTGAGCAAGTGCTGCAATTCGGTTGCAGGAGAAGCCTCGAAGCGTGGTAGTTGTCTCCCCTATTCCAGGAACCGAGCAGGCGGAAAACTAGCCTGCTGCCGCTTCCAGGCGGTCCGAAATTAACAATTGTTAAAGTGCGGAAAATCTACACGCGGAACTGTTAATCTTCGGGCGTACTGGACAACCAGTGTCCAATACGGCCAAAGATTAACAATCGGTCCTTGTGGTTACGGCCTTTTCACGCGGACATTAACAACCTGTCAGACCGGCTTTCCGCCTGTAAGTTAGCAAATCGGACCTGGGCGGCGGAAGGCTCGACTCTACGACTAGGAGGCGCAGCATTTCCTTTCAAACTGTTGAGATGCCCGTCCAGATTCCTGACGAAACCGGCGACCATTGCGCGCTGATCTGCATCGATGCCAAAGCGAAGAACTTTGATCGCCATGGTACTCAGCAACGCCCTGACCAGGAGGCGGTCTCAGACCGGGCTTGGCCGACTCAGCAGGCTGCCTGCGGAGGGACTTTGAGAGCCATGCCTATCCAGAAGACACATTTGAGCGTAAAAGGATGTTCATGGGTGCCTTGCCTGCTTGGTGGCGGACGCGTCTTCGTCTGATCGGTGCCGCGTTTTCCGCGGTTTTGCTTGTCGCTGTGAGCGGTTGCGTGGGAGCCCCTCCCGGCCCGGCCCCTTCCGGGCCGACTCCGCCGAGCGCCGCCGCGATCCAGGCAGCGACTGATTCTCTGGAACGCAGGGTCCAGCACTTCATGGATGGCGGGGCGACGGCCTTTGTTGTGCACCTGCGATGGCCTGGCGGGGAATGGTCCAAGGCCTACGGGGTGCGAAGCCTGGATACCAATGACCCGGCCCAGCCGCAGGACCGGGTATCGGTAGCCAGCATTACGAAGTCGATGGTCGCCGTCTCCGTCCTGAAACTCGTCGACCAGGGACTCATTGGGCTCGATGACCCGGTGAACGGCGTCCTGGAGAGTTTCCGGACCACGCTGCGGCCGCCCGGACCGATCACCGTCCGCCAGTTGCTGGACCACAACTCCGGCATGCCCGACTACGGAGACGCAGAACACGAGGCGGAACCACTGCAGCAGGTTATGAACACGCGGCTCAGCCTGCAGCGGGGACTCGAGCTGGCCGCCACGCTCCCGTGGGAGTCCAAGAATGTGGACCGCTTTTCATACTCGAACTCCAATTACCTGGCTCTTGGCCAGCTGATCGAAAAGCTCCGCGGACGTCCCGTCGCCGACGTGCTCAATCAAGACATCTTTGCCCCTCTGGGACTTCAGCACACGTCGCTGGCCGAACCAGACCGCGGGGCTCCGGACAACATCCACGCCTACATCATGGATGGCAGCGAACGGGTCGATGTCACCCAGGCCGAGGTTTGGGTCGGCTCCCCCGCAGGCGGCGTCATCTCCACCACGCAGGACATCAACACCTTCTACCGGGCCCTCCTCCAGGGCCAGCTGCTTTCCCCCGCCATGCTGGAGGAAATGAAGAAGAAGGCCGGCTTCGCGGAATACGGGCTCGGTCTAAGCCGGTTTCCTGACGCATGTTCCGGCGAATTCCGCTACGGCCATCACGGGGCGATATTCGGTTACATGAGTAATTCCGTCACGAGCGCCGACGGCGGCAGCCAGGTCACGATGGCCATGGCAGTTCGGCCGATGCCTTGGCAGGACCCGGCAACCGCAAGCCGCATCGACCTGCTCGGTACGCAGATGGAACAGGCTGCCCAGGAAACCCTCGACAACCTCTGCCACTGAGCTGATTGCACAGCCGGGAGTTGAGGGAGGTCTTCCCACCGTGAACGCGGCAACCTCAGCCAGAGGCCGCTCGGCACGCGGGCCTATCCCGTCCCAACAATCCCAGCCCAGGCGCCACTCGCGCCGGTTCCGCCACCGCCACGGTCATCGTCCTTACCGCAACGCCTGCAGCGCGGCGATCCGCCAGTTCTGCTCCCGCGGAAGCGCCGCCGAGTAGCAAGTGGAATGCTCCGCCGGTTCGAAATTAGCAATTGCTACGTTACTGAATATCTCGAAAAGGAATTGTTAATCTACGGACATACTGGACAACCAGACCATTGGTCCGAACTAGGCCAGCGGGACCATCAGCAGCAAAGACAGAAAAGTGAATTCCACCACCGCGCTCCCCCGCTCAGAGCCGTTGTCCCCGATGGCATCGTCAGGGCCGGATGGCTGTTTGCCCTCAGTGGAAGACTTCTGACTGGACGAGGAAGAGTGCACCCACATAGGTCGGGACGGGTTCTTCCACTTACGCGCCATCTCACCTGAGGCGCCAGATTCGGACCAAGTTGCACCGAGGTCAGGTTGACCAGAATTGGTCCAACTTGGTCCGAAAGAAATCAACTAGCTCCGAATTTCACACACACCGCCAACTAGGCCAGTCTTCGTGTCGGAACATGAGCACACAATAAATGACCTTTGAATGAAACGACCCCGCACGCGTCTCCGTGCGGGGTCGTTTCGGGTTACGAAGGAAAGGAGGACGACAGGAGGAGAAGAAGAGAGGACTAGAAGTCCCAGTCGTCATCCTCAGTATTGACAGCCTTGCCAATCACATACGACGAACCCGAACCCGAGAAGAAGTCGTGGTTCTCGTCCGCGTTCGGCGACAGGGCCGACAGGATCGCCGGGTTCACGTCGGTGACGGAGGCCGGGAACATGGCCTCGTAGCCCAGGTTCATCAGGGCCTTGTTGGCGTTGTAGTGCAGGAACTTCTTGACGTCCTCGGCCAGGCCGACGGAGTCGTAGAGGTCGTGCGTGTACTGGACCTCGTTCTCGTACAGCTCGAAGAGCAGCTCGAAGGTGTAGTCCTTGATTTCCTGCCGGCGCTCCTCGGAGACCTTCTCCAGGCCCTTCTGGAACTTGTAGCCGATGTAGTAACCGTGGACGGCCTCGTCGCGGATGATCAGGCGGATCAGGTCTGCCGTGTTCGTCAGCTTGGCCCGCGAGGACCAGTACATCGGCAGGTAGAAGCCCGAGTAGAACAGGAAGCTCTCCAGCAGCGTGGAGGCCACCTTGCGCTTGAGGGGGTCGTCGCCCTGGTAGTAGTCCATGACGATCTGGGCCTTCTTCTGAAGGTTCTCGTTCTCGGTGGACCAGCGGAACGCCTCGTCGATCTCCTTGGTGGAGGCCAGCGTGGAGAAGATGGAGGAGTAGCTCTTGGCGTGCACGGACTCCATGAACGCGATGTTCGTGTAGACAGCCTCTTCGTGCGGGGTGAGGGCGTCCGGAATCAGCGAGACGGCGCCGACGGTGCCCTGGATGGTGTCCAGCAGGGTCAGGCCCGTGAACACGCGCATGGTGAGCTGCTGCTCGTCCGGGGTCAGCGTCGCCCACGACTGCACGTCGTTGGACAGCGGCACCTTCTCCGGCAGCCAGAAGTTGTTGACAAGGCGGTTCCAGACATCCACGTCCTTGTCGTCCTGGATGCGGTTCCAGTTGATCGCCTCGACGTGGCTAAGCAGCTTGACCTTTTCGGTCATGTCATCCCCTAAATGTTGGGTTTAGTTCTTAGTTAAAGCGTACGACGGCGGGCGGGCGCCCGCCGTCGTACTGTCACGATTTAGTTGAAGCTACAACATGCAGCTGACGCAGCCCTCTACCTCGGTCCCTTCCAGCGCGAGCTGGCGGAGACGGATGTAGTAGATGGTCTTGATGCCCTTCTTCCAGGCGTAGATCTGGGCCTTGTTGATGTCGCGCGTGGTGGCGGTGTCCTTGAAGAACAGCGTCAGGGACAAGCCCTGGTCCACGTGCTGCGTGGCGGCGGCGTAGGTGTCAATGACCTTCTCGTAGCCGATCTCGTAGGCGTCCTGGTAGTACTCCAGGTTGTCGTTCGTCAGGTACGGCGCCGGGTAGTACACGCGGCCCAGCTTGCCTTCCTTGCGGATCTCGATCTTGGACGCCACCGGGTGGATCGAGGAGGTGGAGTTGTTGATGTATGAGATCGAACCGGTGGGCGGCACAGCCTGCAGGTTCTGGTTGTATATGCCGTGCTCCATGACGGAGGCCTTCAGCTCGCGCCAGTCATCCTGGGTGGGGATGTGGATGTTCTTGAACAGCTCGGCGACCTTCTCGGTCTGCGGGACCCATTCCTGCTCGGTGTATTTGTCGAAGAACTCGCCGGAGGCGTACTTGGACTTCTCGAAGCCGCCGAAGGTCTGGCCGGTCTGGATGGCCAGCAGGTTGGAGGCGCGGACCGCGTGGAACACCACCGAGTAGAAGTAGATGTTGGTGAAGTCCAGGCCCTCTTCGGAACCATAGTGGACCCGCTCGCGGGCCAGGTAGCCGTGCAGGTTCATCTGGCCGAGGCCGATCGCGTGGCTCTGGTCGTTGCCGCGGGCGATCGAGGGCACCGAGGTGATGTTGGACATGTCCGAGACGGCCGAGAGGGACCGGATGGCCGTCTCGATGGTCAGGCCGAAGTCCGGCGAGTCCATGGTCTTGGCGATGTTCAGCGAACCCAGGTTGCAGGAGATGTCCTTGCCGGTCTGGTCGTAGGACAGGTCATCGTGGTACGTGGTGGGCTGGGAGACCTGGAGGATCTCCGAGCACAGGTTGGACATAATGATCTTGCCGTCGATCGGGTTTTCCCGGTTCACGGTGTCCTCGAACATGATGTACGGGTAGCCGGATTCGAACTGGATCTCGGCGAGGGTCTGGAAGAACTCGCGCGCCTTGATCTTGGTCTTCTTGATCCGGGAATCGTCCACCATCTCGTAGTACTTCTCGGTGACCGAGACGTCGGAGAACGGCATGCCGTAGACCTTTTCGACGTCGTACGGGGAGAACAGGTACATGTCCTCGTCCCGCTTGGCGAGCTCGAAGGTGATGTCCGGGATGACGACGCCGAGCGAGAGGGTCTTGATGCGGATCTTCTCGTCCGCGTTCTCGCGCTTGGTGTCCAGGAAGCGGTAGATGTCCGGGTGGTGCGCGTGCAGGTACACCGCACCGGCACCCTGGCGGGCACCGAGCTGGTTGGCGTAGGAGAAGCTGTCCTCGAGGAGCTTCATCACGGGGATGACACCGGAGGACTGGTTCTCGATCTGCTTGATCGGCGCGCCGACCTCGCGGATGTTGGTCAGCGCGAAGGCGACGCCGCCGCCGCGCTTGGAGAGCTGCAGGGCGGAGTTGATGGACCGGCCGATCGATTCCATGTTGTCTTCGATGCGGAGCAGGAAGCAGGAGACCAGCTCGCCGCGCTGGCGCTTGCCGGCATTCAGGAACGTCGGGGTGGCCGGCTGGAAGCGGCCTTCGATGATCTCGTCCACCATCTGGGTGGCGAGCTTCTCGTCGCCGCGGGCCAGGTGCAGGGCCACCATGCAGACGCGGTCCTCGTAGCGCTCCAGGAAGCGCTTTCCGTCGAACGTCTTCAGCGTGTAGGAGGTGTAGAACTTGAACGCGCCGAGGAAGGTCTCGAAGCGGAACTTCTTCTTGTACGCGCGGTTGTAGAGCTCGCGGATGAAATTCATCGTGTACTGGTCGAGGGTTTCGCGCTCGTAGTACTCGTTCTTGACGAGGTAGTCGAGCTTTTCCTCGAGGTCGTGGAAGAACACGGTGTTGTTGTTCACGTGCTGCAGGAAGTACTGGTGCGCGGCCTCGCGGTCGGCCTCGAACTGGATTTCCCCGTTGGGGCCGTAGAGGTTCAGCATGGCGTTCAGCTCGTGGTAGCCCAGGCCCTTGTAGGCGGCCGGCATCTCGTGCTTCTTCTCAACAGCGGCGGCTGTGCCGGTGCCCGTGTGCAGGCCTGCGCCTTCAGTTACTGCTTTGTCTGCGACAGTCGTGTCCAAAACTCTTCCAATCCTTGTTGTACGCGGTTGACGTCTTCCGGCGTCCCCATGAGTTCGAAGCGATATAGGTGCGGGACCTTGCACTTGGCGGCGATGATGTCCCCTGCCATGCAGTAGTTGTCCCCGAAATTGGTGTTTCCTGCGCCGATCACTCCGCGGATCAGCTTCCGGTTGCCCGGATCGTTCAAAAACCTGATGACCTGCTTTGGAACAGATCCCTCTCCCCCGGTGCCCCCATAGGTCGGGAGCAACAAAACGTAGGGCTCCCGGGCCACCAGCGGAGCGTCCCTCGGGTAAAGGGGGATCCTGGCGGCGTCGACGCCCAGCTTCGCAACGAAGCGTGTGGTGTTTTCGGAGGTGGAGGAAAAGTAGATGAGCCGGCAGTGCGTGGTGGTGGCCGGTGCTGCCGTGCTGACCGCTTCCCCGCCGTCAGCCGTGGCAGCCACCCGATCTTCAGTTGTTACAGCCACGGTGGTCACCTCATCTACCGTGAATTCTTGCCTGGTAGCGGCGTCCTGGGCTTTTCAGGCGACAGGGCGTTTCAGGCTACAGCGACGGCGGCAGCCTGCGCCAGTTCTTCGATCTTGTCCGGGCGGAAACCTGACCAGTGGTCCTGGTCGGTGACGACAACGGGGGCCTGCATGTAGCCCAGGGACTTCAGGCGCTCAAGGGCTTCCGCGTCCTGGGAAATGTCGACGCTCTGGTAGGCGATGCCTTTCTTGTCCAGCGCGCGGTAGGTCGCGTTGCACTGAACGCAGGCCGGCTTCGTGTAAACCGTAACGGTCATGGTCCTGTCCCCTTTGTTGAAGTCTTCTGTGGAGCGCAATCCCGGCTCCGGATGTCCCGCGCTGATGCTCTGCTGGAACTGTATGTCGATACTACATGTAGTGCAAGAGCCTCATGTGGACCCCAAGATGATGTATTACAAGTATGTCATTTAACCCACCTTTAATCCACAGGAGGGGGCCCTCCAAATGTCCGGATTTCCGCCATTTTGGCGGACGAAATCCACACCCTGTGGAGTAGTTAGCCACATTAATCACGCCCGCGTGTCGCACCGCAGACGGCGTGTCGCGCGCCGCCGCGGGGACCCGGGTTGGTGGCGCCGGCCACTACATCTGGTGTCCGGGCACACGAAAGAGGCGGGCACCGTGGTGCCCGCCTCAAGCGATTCGTGATTGTTCTAACACCGGGGCTAGGAGGCGGAGTCGAGCACGATCTGCTGCACGTCGAGGTAGCCCGTTTCAAACCCGGCCCGGGAGTAGCAGAGGTAGAACAGCCACATCCGCTGGAAGACCGCATCGAAGCCCATGGCCCCCACCTCGTCCTCGCGGGCCATGAACCGCTCTTCCCAAAGCCGCAGCGTCTGGGCGTAATGCTCACCCATGGCGAGGCGTTCGCGGACGCGCAGTCCGGTCTGCTTCGCCGTGATGTCCTCGATGGCGCGAACGGACGGAATGACCCCGCCCGGGAAGATGTACTTGTGCACCCAGGTGTAGCTGGTGCGGGTGGCCATGAGCCGGTCGTGGGCGATCGTGATGGCCTGGATGGCCACCTTGCCGCCAGGGGCCAGGACCCGCTCGATGGTCTGGAAGTAGGTGGCCCAGTATTCGAAGCCGACGGCCTCGATCATTTCGACCGAGACGACGGCGTCGTACTCGCCCTCCACGGCGCGGTAGTCCTTGAGCTCGATCGTGACGGCGTCGGCGTAGCCGGCCTCGGCCACGCGCTGGCGGGCCAGTTCCTGCTGCTCGCTGGAGAGCGTCACGGAGTAGACGGTGGCGCCGCGGGCGGCGGCGCGCAGGGCGAGCTCTCCCCAGCCGGTGCCGATTTCCAGGACCCGGGTGCCTTCCTTCACGCCGGCCTTGTCCAGCAGCCGGTCAATCTTGGCCTGCTGCGCGGCGGCCAGCCCGTCCCAGGCCACGTGCCGCAGGGCGTCGCCGCTTTCCGGGAAGAGGGCGCTGGAGTACGTCATGGTGCTGTCCAGGAACGAGGCGAAGAGCTCGTTGGAGAGGTCGTAGTGCCGGGAGATGTTGGAGCGGGTGTTCTTCTCCGTGTTCCGTTCCCTGCGCGGCTGGCGCGGCAGGTACAGGCCGCGCAGCTTCTGCAGCGGCTCGGGAACGAGCGTGCCGACGCGGGAGGCAAACACCTCCATGACGGCGGTGAGGTCATCGGCGTCCCAGTCGCCGGCCATGAAGGACTCGCCCAGGCCGATCAGGCCGCCGTCGCCGAGGCGGGTGGCGAAGGCAACGGGCCGGTTGATGGTCATGACGGGATAGCCGGCGGCAGCCTGGTCAGAGGCGGTGCCGGCGGGTACCCGGTCGGAGGGAGCCGTGCCCAGTGCTGCTTTGCCCAATACTGTGCCGTCCGGGTACCGGACTTCCAGCGGCAGCCTGCGCACGGCCGCCTTGAAGATGGCGTCCGCAGCGCGTCCGGCCACACGGGCCTTGAGGCTCGAGGGCACCGTGGCGATGCTGGGCCAGATGGCGGCATCGATGGTGGCGGGAGGCTGGGGAACGGTGTACGGCACCCTGCTGGTGACGAGCCCGCTGTCGACGGCGCTGCCGGCAACTGCGCTGCCGTTTACTGCGCTGCTGTGAGTGGTGCCCTGTGCCCGTCCCGTACCGGATCCGGTCGCTTCGGTCATTGTCACTGAACTGCCTCCTGTGAAGGGTGGTGTGGTTTTTTGATGATGGGCAGGCGGCGCGCCCACAGTTTGATGCCCTGCCAGCGGATCTGCGCCGCGACACGCAGCGGGGCCGCGGGTACGGCGAGCGCCGCGGACACGATGTTCCGCACGCTTGCTTGGTGCCGGACGCCGTCCATGGTGGCGATGAAGGGCTGCTGTCCCTCCCGTTCCAGGACGATCGATACGGCGAGCCGTTCGCCGGGTTCGGGGAGCTTCATGCGATATTCGCCGTCGACGTCGTTGAACGGCGAGACGTAGAACGCCTTCGGGACGCTCGCCCTGCCCGTGGCGTCGGTTTCGAGGAGGTAGCAGTGCCGCTCCCCGTACGTGTTGTGGACCTCGGCGACGACGCAGCGCAACTCACCGGAGGCACTATGGCACCAGAACACGCTCAGCGGGTTGAACACGTGCCCGAACACCCGGGCGCTGGCAAGCATGGTGATGCGCCCGCCGTCGGGCTTTATCCCCTGGGTGGCAAGGTAGTTTTCCACGTTGCCGCGCAGGGTGCCGTCCGGATCACCGAGGTGGTCCTCCACCCGGAATCCCGCCAGCGGCCGCAGCAGGCGCGGCAGCTGCGGGAGATGGTCGACGTCGACATACCAGCTGTAGCTGCGGTAGGTAAACGCGTTGCGCAGCGGAGTCCGCCGCACATGGGCGATGGCAGTGCGGTAGATGGCCGCGCCGTGGAGGCCGGCCGGATGGATGGTGGCCGGCCCGCTCATGGCACCTCCACCGCGGCCGGCGGAACTGCGGCCGGCTGGACTGCGGGCGGGGCGAGGTCCGGGTCCACGGCCACCGTGCCGATGTTAACGGGAAGCTGGTCCCAGTCGCGGCCGAGCCGGGCGGCCGCCTTGAGACCAGACAGGGCGCCGTCCTCGTGGAATCCCCAGCCGTGGTAGGCGCCGGCGAAGGCCAGCCGCCCGTCGCCGAGTCCGAGGATCCGCTGCTGCGCCGCCAGCGACTCCGGGGTGTACTGCGGGTGCTCGTAGACCATCCGGTCCAGGACCGTGGCGTCGTCGATCAGTTCGGATTCGCCGAGGCTGACGATGTACCGGCCGCCGTCGACGGGTTCCAGCCGTTGCAGCCGGGTCATGTCGTAGCTGACCAGGACCTTGTCCGGCCGGGCGTCGCAGGACGGCAGCCGGTAGTTCCAGGAGGCCTGGGCGTTGGGGCTGGCCGGCAGCACGGCCTCGTCACGGTGGAAGAGCGTCTGGTTCACCGAATACGGCATGCCGCCAAGGGCGGCCCTCTCGGCCGCCGAGGCGTCGGTGAGCATGCGCAGGGCCTGCGCCGGGTGGGTGGCGATGACGACGGCGTCAAAGGTCTCGCGCACGGTCCCGGCACCGAGCGCGGACGTGACGTCGACGCCGTCGGCGTGCCGGTGCACCGTGGTGACCGGGCTGGCGAGCCGGATGTCCGGCAGGGTCGCGGCGACCTTGTCGACGTAGCTGCGCGAGCCGCCGGTGACGGTCCGCCATTGCGGGGAGCCCTTGACGCCGAGCAGGCCGTGGTGGCCCAGGAAGGTGAACAGGTAGCGGGCCGGGTAGGCCAGCGCGGTGGTGGGGTCGCAGGACCAAACGGCGCTGACCACGGGGGTCATAAAGTGCGAGATGAAATAGCTGCTGAACTTCTCCTGGGCCAGGAACTCCCCCAGGGTGAGCTCGTGTCCGGCGAATGCCGTGCCTGTGCCTGCGGCGGGTTCGGCCAGCAGGGCGCGGGCCCGGCGGTGGAACCGGGTGATTTCCAGCAGCATCCGCAGGTAGCGGCCACGCAGCAGGGTGGACGGCCGGGGAATGATCCCGCGCCCCTTGGCCCGTGCGCCGGCGTATTCCAGCCCGCAGCCGTCGCAGCGGACGGACATGCTCATTTCGGAGTCCTGGGTTTCGACGCCGAGCTCGGCGAACAAACGCAGGAGCGTGGGATACGTCCGTTCGTTGTGGACGATGAAGCCGGTGTCCACGCCCAGCGTGGGTCCGTTCTGCTGCGGCACATCGTGGGTGTGGGCGTGGCCGCCGAGCCGGGAGTCGGCCTCGAAGAGCGTTACCCGGTCCTGCCCGTTCAGCACGTACGCGGCGGTCAGCCCCGCCACTCCGCTGCCGATGACGGCGACGCGCCGGCCTGCCGGAATCCCTGCTGCTTGCGACACTGATCTGCTCCTGTTGTCTGGCCCGAAGTCTCTTATGGGCAATTCGGTGCCGTCGGGCGGCCGGATGAGTATGAATGTGGGATTTTTCAGTTCTGCTGTCAGACCCTCGCCAGTGACGCCGTCAGCTGCCACTCGAGTTGGGTTCCTCGGATTCTCCTGCATGGGCCCGGCCGCGCAGCGCAGACTTTCCGTGCGGACATTCCGGCAGACACATCAGCACGCAGACCGGCACGGCCGCCGGAGGGCCGGATATGCCACAATGAAGCGGGAATTCCGGTCCCGTCTCCGTGGACCCGCAACCAGGCGAAGGGCAGCCCTTGATCAACCCCGTCCATCTCCGGACCCTTGTGGAAGTGATCCGGCTTGGATCGTTTGCGGCCGCCGCCACCCGGTTGGGCTACACGGCTTCGGCCGTCTCCCAGCAAATGTCGGCACTGGAACGCGACACCGGCGTCACCTTGTTCCAGCGCGCGGCCCGCAGCATCCAGCCGACCGAAGCCGCCGTCGTCATGACCCGGCACGCCGCCAAGGTCCTGACGGACATCGAGACGCTGATGGCCGCCGCCTCCCGGGCGCAGGAAAGTCCCAGCCAGGAGCTGCGGCTGGGCATCTTCCCGAGCCTCGCCACCTATGTGCTGCCGCCGATCCTGCGGAACCCGGCCTGGAAGAAGCTCGGCATCGACCTGCGGGTCTCGGTCGCGGAACCGGCCCAGACCATCCAGGGGCTGCGGACCGGCGGCGAACTCGACGTCGCCCTGGTGTACCAGGTGGGCCAGTCCGGCCTCGCCTGGCCGCACACCGTGGACCGGCAGTGGATCGGCGACGACGACTTCCGCGTGGTGCTGCCGGCGGCCTGGGGCATCGGCACGGATTCCAAGGTCGCCGCGCCGCATCTATCGGACATGCCCTGGATCATGCACCACCCCGGCACGTCCGACGCCACGGTGATTGAACGGCTCTTCGCGAGCTGCAACCTGCACCCCCGCGTGGTGGCCTACAGCGATGACTTCCACGCGAGCCTTGAGATGGCCGCCGCCGGGCTCGGCGCCGCCCTGGTCCCCGACCTCGCCCTGCGGCACCGGCCTGCCGGCGTGGTGGTCCTCGATGTGCCGGAGATCCGGCTGGCACGGAATGTTTTCGCCCTGCTGATCAACGAGAAGCGGACGGCCCAGGTCCAGCTGTTCGTGGAGCTGCTGGCCGAGACGATGCACCGGCCCGGGACCACGGGAAGGGACTGAGCCGAAGGGCGCGGGCCGAAAAACCGGACGGAAAGGACCAGGCGGAACGGACCGGGCAGCGGTGGGTCGAGGTCGAATGGGCCGGCGTGGAGGCCCGGTTAGGCCGGCGCCGTTCAGCGCTTCCTGGCCCGCTTCCCGACCGGCGCCACGAGTGCGTCGATGATCCGGTGCTTGGTCCGGGTGTACGGCGGGTAGATCAGTTCCAGCGTGTCCGGCCACAGCGGCTTGTCCAGGGTGGGGCGCTCATGCGAGAACGTCCGCACCGAATGTTCCCCGTGATAGGCCCCCATGCCGCTGCCGCCGACCCCTCCGAAGGGAAGCCCGGGGACTGACAGGTGGGCCGCCGGTACATCGAAGCACAGGGCCCCCGACGAGGTCCGCCCGGCGAAGGCGCGGCGCGTCTGCGGATCGTTGCTGAAGACGTAGAGTGCCAGCGGCTTGGCGCGCCCGTTGACCTCCTCGATGGCCGCGTAGAGCCCGTCCACGGGCACCAGTGGCAGCAGGGGTCCGAAGATTTCTTCCGCCATGACGGCGTCGCCGGGCGCCGGGCGCAGCAGGGTCGGCGCAAAGTAGCGGCTGGCGGCGTCGCGCTGTCCGCCGTGCACCACCGTGCTGGCGTCGGCGAGGGCCGCGAGCCGTGCGAAGTGGCGGTCATCGACGATCCGGCCGTACGACGGGCTAGCCGCCGGGTCAGGTCCGAAGAGCGCCGTAACGGCCTTGATCAGCTCGGCCTGCAGCGGCTCCAGGACCTCCTCCCGGGCCAGGACGTAGTCGGGTGCGACGCACGTCTGCCCGGCGTTCATGAACCGGCCCCAGGCGATGCGTTTGGCCGCCGTGGCCAGGTCCGTGGATGCATCGACGTAGGCCGGGGACTTGCCGCCGAGCTCCAGCGTCACCGGGGTCAGGTGCTCGGCCGCCGCGCGCATGACCACCTTGGCCGCGGCTTCTCCCCCGGTGAAGAAGATGTGGTCGAAGCGTTCGGACAGGAGGGCGGTGGTCTCCGGGATGCCGCCCTCAACCACTTCGGCGGCGCCGGCCAGGTATTCGGGAATCCAGCGGGCCAGTACGGCCGAGGTGACCGGGGCATGTTCGCTCGGCTTGAGGACCACGGTGTTTCCCGCGGCCAGGGCGCCGGCGAGCGGGGCGAGCAGCAGTTGCAGCGGGTAGTTCCACGGCCCGATCACCAGCACCACGCCCAGCGGGGTGAGTTCGGTCCAGGCGCGGGCCGGCCGCACTGTCAAAGGAACCGGCACGCGGCGGGGCCGCAGCCAGCCTTCGAGGTGCCGCTCCAGGTGCGCCGCCTCGGCGTCCACGAACCCGATCTCCGCGAGCTGCGCCTCGGTGTGGTGCTTGCCCAGGTCGCGGGCGAGGGCTTCGGCGAAGTCCGCGTGCCGCTCCGCGAGCATGCGCCGCAGCCGGCGCAGCTGATCCAGCCGCCAGGTGAGCGGGCGGGTGGTCCCGGCGTCGAACGCGGCCCGGGCACGGCCGACGGGTGAGATTACATGATGCATCCGATCAATGTACAGTCATGCGGCCGTCCGCCGGTCCGGTACCGGTGACTCCGGTACGGAAAACCCTGCCAACGCTGGAATGGTCCGGTTTTCAGGACTATGTTGAAGATATGAACAAGGTAGCGAGCAAGCACTTCGGCGAGGTCGAGCTCAACCACGGACGGGAGCATAATCTCACCGCCACGCATGAGCTGGCGGGCCAGACCGTGGAGCTTGATCTGAATGTCAACGCGCATGACCATTTCGATGAAGCGGCCATGCATAAAGTTGACTACCGCCTGCGCTTCCTGCCCGAACTCGTGGACCAGGTCCGCGAAATGATCGCCGAGGAACTGGACCAGGAAGGCACCAGTCCGCAGGAGTACCGCCACTTCCATTGCAACGCGATCAAGGACGAACACCTCAAGAAGGTCTTCGGCGTCGAGGACAAGAGCCAGCTGACCGACGAGGTCTTCCTCAAGGCGCTCAAGCTCGGCCACGTGGGCATCTACCCCGGCCAGCCGGAACGCTACTTCGTCCTCGATTTCACGCTGGGCCAGCACTTCACCGACGAGGTCCTCGTCGCTTCCGCGGATGAGGACGGCGTCGTCGACGACGAAATCCTCTGGGAGTCCTGACCCGGGCATCCTGAGTCGCTGGTAATCCTTCATCGACTGCTCCGCAGATGCCCTTCCGGGCGCGCAAAACCGCGGCTGCCCAGCAATCGATGATCAAGAACGTACGACGCCGGCCGGTCACCTTGGAGGGTGACCGGCCGGCGTCGTTTGTGCTTGGAGCGGGCTCCTTGACGGCTGCTTGCCTGGTGGCCTGTTACTTGGCGGCTGAGAGCAGTTCGGCTCGGACCGTCCTGGTGGCCGTGACGAGGTTGCGCAGGGACTCTTCAGTCTCGGCGTAGCCGCGGGTCTTTAGGCCGCAGTCCGGGTTGACCCAGAGCTGGCGGGACGGGACGTGCTTGACGGCGGTGCTGAGCAGTTCGGTGACTTCCTGTTCGCCCGGGACGCGGGGCGAGTGGATGTCGTAGACGCCCGGGCCAACGCCGCGGCCGAAGCCGTGGGACTCGAGGTCGTGGACGACCTCCATGCGGGAGCGGGCGGCCTCGATCGAGGTGACGTCGGCGTCGAGGCCGTCGATCGCGTCGATGATGGCGCCGAACTCGGAGTAGCACAGGTGTGTGTGGACCTGGGTGGCGTCCGCGGCACCTGCGGTGGAGAGCCGGAAGGACTTCACGGACCAGTCCAGGTACGCGGCCTGGTCGGCCTTGCGCAGCGGCAGGAGCTCGCGCAGGGCGGGCTCATCCACCTGGATGACCTTGATGCCTGCCGCCTCGAGGTCGGCGATCTCGTCGCGGAGGGCCAGCGCCACCTGGTTGGCGGTCTCGCCGAGCGGCTGGTCATCGCGGACGAAGGACCAGGCCAGGATGGTGACCGGGCCGGTGAGCATGCCCTTCATCGGCTTGCTGGTCAGGGACTGCGCGTACTCGGCCCACTTCACAGTGATCGGGGCGCTGCGGGTGACGTCGCCCCACAGGATGGACGGTCGGGTGCAGCGCGAGCCGTAGGACTGGACCCAGCCGTGGACGGTGACGTCAAAGCCTTCGAGGTTCTCGGCGAAGTACTGGACCATGTCGTTGCGTTCGGGCTCGCCGTGGACCAGGACGTCGAAGCCGAGCTCTTCCTGCAGCTCCACGACGCGCTTGATCTCGTCCTTCATGAGCTGCTCGTACTGCTCCGTGGTGAGGTCGCCGCGGTTGGCGCGGGCCCGGGCGGTACGGATTTCGCCGGTCTGCGGGAAGGAGCCGATCGTCGTGGTGGGCAGCGGCGGCAGGTGCAGCGCCTTGTCCTGGGCTGCCTCGCGGACGGCGTAGGCGGAGCGGTTGAAGTCGGCGCCGGTCAGGGCGGCGGTGCGGGCCCGGACGTCGCCGCGGCGGACGCCTTCGGCCTCGGCGCGGGAGGCGATGACGCGGGTGGCCTCGTCGATGGCGGGCTGGACGGCTGCCTCGTCGGTCAGCAGACCGGCGAGGGTGACGACTTCAACGGCCTTCTGGTCGGCGAAGGCCAGCCAGCTGCGCAGCTGCTCGGAGAGTTGGACTTCCTCGTCGACGTCGTGCGGGACGTGCTGCGTGGAGGTGGAGGTGCTGATGGCCAGCTTGGCCACCGACTTCTTCAGTTCGGCGATCTTCTTCGCGGAGGCGGCGAGGTCGTTGCGCCAGATGTTGTGGCCGTCCACGACGCCGGCGACGAGGGTCTTGTTGCCCAGCGCGGCCAGGGCAGCGGCGGACGGGACCTCGCCCTTGAAGACGTCCAGGTGCAGGGCGTCGATGCCGGTGGCGGCGAGGGTGCCGAGCTGGCCGTTGAGCGCGCCGTACGGGGTGGAGACGAAAAGCTGCGGGCGCTGGGCCGCGGCGGCCAGGGCCTCGTAGGAGCGGGCGACGGCGGCCTGGATTTCCACGGCCGGGGTGTCCTGGTCCACCACAAGGGCGGGCTCGTCGAGCTGGACCCAGCTGGCGCCGGCGGCGGCGAGCTTCTGAAGCAGCGCCGTGTAGACCGGGAGGACGTCCTCCAGGCGGGACAGCGGGCTGAAGCCGGCCGGGGCGTCGTCGGAGGCCTTGCTCAGCAGCAGGAACGTGACCGGGCCGACGATGTACGGGCGGGTCTCGACGCCGTTGGCGAGGGCGTATTCGAATTCCTCGACGATCCGGTTCGAGGTCAGCGCGAAGTTGGTTTCCGGCCCGATTTCCGGCACGAGGTAGTGGTAGTTGGTGTCGAACCACTTGGTCATTTCCAGTGGCTGCTGGTCCTTGTTGCCGCGGGCCAGGGTGAAGTAGCCGTCGATGTCGAGCTGGCCCTGCGCGTTGAGGAGGTTCCCGAAGCGGGCCGGAACAGCACCGAGGTGGGCGGCGGCGTCGAGCACCTGGTCGTAGTAGGAGAAGGTGCCGGGCACCGCGGCGGCTTCGGTCAGGCCCAGGCCCTGGAGCCGCTTAGCGGTGCCGAGCTGGATTTCCCTGGCGGCCGCGTCCAGGGCTGCGGCGTCGATCTTGCCGGCCCAGTAGGCCTCGACGGCCTTCTTGAGTTCGCGGCGGCGGCCGATGCGCGGGTAGCCCAGGATCGAGGCGGCCGGGAACGGAGTGGGGTTGAGTGTGTTCACTGCAGTCATGGGAAGTCCTAAGTGTTGGTGGTGTGGTGCGGAGGGAAGTTGTGTGCTCTTGGCGCGCTCAGCTGGCGAGCTGGCGGCGGCTGGCCGTGTGCCGGTTGCCGCTGTTCTTGTTGCCGCTGTGCCGGTTTCCGCGGTGCGGGCGGGGCAGCGCGAGTTTGTCCAGCACATCCAGGGCCGCGGCGTGCTCATTGAACGTGTAGAGGTGGATGCCGGGGGCTCCGGCGTCCAGGGCTGCGTTGGCGAGATCAACGGTGGCGCTGACCCCGATCCGGGTCCGTTCGGCGTCGGTGTCGGCAGCCGCGAGGCGTTCGATCAGTTCCGGGGCCGGTTCGACGCCGGTCAGTTCGCCGAGCCGGGCGAGCCGCCGGAGGCTGGTGAGCGGCATGACCCCGGGAATGATCGGGATGGTCACCCCGGCCCGGCGTGCCCGGGCCAGGAGGTCGGCGTACTGCTCGGTGTGGAAGAAGACCTGGGTGATGGCGAAGTCGGCGCCGGAGCGCTGCTTGGCCAGCAGGACCTCGACGTCGTGCGCCTCGCTCGGGGATTCCGGGTGCCGGGTCGGGTAGGCGGCGACGCCGACCGCGACCCTGCCGGCGCACAACAGCGCCGAACGGCGCTGCTCCACGCGGCGGATGAGTTCGATCAGGTCCTGGGCGTACCGGAGCGATCCCGGCGGCGGGGTTTCTCCATCCTTGGGCCGATCGCCGCGGAGGGCGAGGATGCCGCGGACGCCGACGTCGAGCAGTTCGCCGATGATCTCCGCCAGTTCCTGCGGGGAATTCCCCACACAGGTCAGGTGGGCCAGGGGCCGGAGCGTCGTTTCCTGCACGAGCCGGTTGACGAGATCGACGGCGGTGCTGCGGTTGGAGCCGTTGGAGCCGTAGGTCACGGACACGTAGTCCGGGTCCGTGGCTTCCAGTTCGCCGATGGTGGTCCAAAGGGATTCCGCGGCTGCGGGAGACCGCGGCGGGAACAGCTCGTAGGACAGCGCAACAGGGGCCGCGCCGGCAAGATTGGGATGGGTATCGATAAGGCTTCGTGGTGACATTTGCGTCCTTGGCTTTGAACACTGCCGCCGGGAGATCCGGAAGCCCCGAAGGACCGGAACCAGAAACGGAAACTCCGTCGTCAGTGAATTGAGTTTGGGGAACACGGAGGGAACTTCAGCAGGGCGCAGCCGCGACTGTTACGCCTGATACGAAGTTGTCCGTGAGCAAATGTCAGGCCCACATGGGGGCACCCACACCCTCCTGGGCCGCCCGGGGGCAGCTTTCAGCGGAGGATCGCTGACACGTTACTGAGGTAACTTGTATAGAACTCTAAGGCCGGGCCGTGGGGCCCTTCAAGTCGGTCCCCGAATTAAGACGCACCTTTACGGCCGTTTGCGGCGCCGGGCAGAACAATGTTCGCCCAAGGCGCCATTTTCGCCCCACGCGGCCCGCTCTCCCCAACGCACCCCGGCAGGACTATCCTGTTGCCATGATCCAGCTTCCAGCCAGCTACCAGCAGTACCTCGCCGGCAAGAGCGAGAGCTTCATCAACACCGTCCGGCCAGTCCTCATGCAGTCGGCCGCAGAGAGGTTGCACGGGGTCCGGATTCTCGTGCTTCCGCATGGCCACCAGGCGCATCTGGATGACACCATCCCGTATGGGACGGTGGTTGAGGACATCGACTGACGCCCGGTTAGCCCCTGTCTAGTCGCCCAGGAGCAGCCGCTGGGAACGCGGAGCCAGCGTGTGTTCGAGCACCAGGCAGGCCGCACCGACGGCGCCGACGTCCTCGCCTACCCCCGTGCCCACGACTTCGATCCCATGAATCCTCCGGGTGGCACTGTTCGCCTCAACCAGACCGGGGACCAGCTCGAGGTAAGCCGCTGAGAGGCAGGTCCAGAACGGGCCGCCAAACACTACCCGGTCCACGTCCAGGGCGTTGGTGACGACCGACACCGCACGGGCCACGAGCACTGCGGACCCACGAATGATTTCCTTGGCCTCGTCGTTGCCGGCGTCGGCGATCGCGCACAACTCGGCGAACCGTTCCTGAACTGCCGGCGCGCTCCTGTCCTGGCGTGAACCATTCAATATCCCGGCCGCCTCAGCCTGCGCCACGAGGACCTGCGGAATGGCGGAGGACTTCACGCAGCCGTGCTGCCCGCAGTCGCAGAGGGCACCGCCCGGGTCGACGATGATGTGCCCGATTTCCCCGGCGTTGCCCGAGGTCCCGCGGACGACTTCGTCGTTGAGCACGATCCCGCAGCCGATCCCGGTCCCCATATACATGAAGACGAAGCTGCCCTCGCCGCTGGGGCCCCCGGCCCAGGTTTCGGCCACGGCTGCGCTGGTGACGTCCTTGTCCATGAGTGTCGACAGGCCCGTGGCTTCCGCGAGGCCATCCCGCAGCCCCACGTGGTCCCAGCCCGGCAGCAGCGGCGGGTCCACGACGGCGCCTTCATTGAGGTCGATGGGCCCCGGCGACGCAACCCCGAGCCCGGCGATCCGGTCCGGGTCCACCCCGGAGTCCAGGATGAGCCTCTTGATTTCGCCCGCGATGGTGTCAATGACAGCCCTGGGGTCGGTGCCGGGCGGAGTGGTGATCCGTGAGTGCCGGACGACGGCGCCGAGCAGGTCCAGCACGACGAACGTGAGGACGGCCGGGTCCAGGTGCACGCCCACGGCATACATCCCCGCGGGATTCAGCCGGAGCATGGTCCTGGGCTTGCCCGGTCCGGTGCCTTCCTTGCCCGCTTCGACGATCAGGTGCTGGTCCAGCAGGCGCCGGGAAATGTTGGAGATGGTCTGCGGCGAGAGTCCGACAATCTGGGCCAGTTCCACCCGGCTCAGCCCGCCGGGCGTGCGGCGGATGGCGTCGAGGATGACTGTGAGGTTGAAGTCGCCCATCTTCGGTAGGTTGGTCCCTCGCCTCGGCGAGGGTTGCCGGAACTCGGTCACTGATACCTCTAAACGTTTTGGCCACGCACAGCAGTTGTCAGAATCGTACGTTACGTGCAGGCGTGCGCCCACACTTGCGCTTTACCGACACAAAGTTTCTTGCGTCAAGGCCGCCGGGTGCTGGCCGTGACCGTGAATTTTGGATTCCTGCCGGCCTCGCGGGTGGGACCGATCAGCCGTTCCAGGGCCGGCCGGTAGTGCAGGTGGCTGTTGAACACGGTCCAGAGCTCCCCGCCCGGGGCAAGCACCCTGCCGGCCGCTTCGATCAGCTTGATCCCCGCGCCGGAGTGGACCGCCGCTTCCAGGTGGAAGGGCGGGTTGAGCAGCACCAGGTCCGCGCTGGCGTCCGGGAGGGAGCTCATGGCATCGTCCTGAAGCACGTCGATCCGACCGTCCAGGCCGTTTGCCCGGGAGGTGGCCAGGGCTGAGTCGACAGCAGCGGCGGACCGGTCGGTCGCGGTGACGCGGGCGCCGGGGTTGGCGCGGGCGTACATCGCGGCGAGGATTCCGGTGCCGCAGCCAAGGTCGACGGCATGGGTGGCGTGCGGCATCCGGGGCAGGAAGTCCAGCAGGAACCTGGTCCCGATATCCAGCCCGGTGCCGGCAAAGACGGCGCCCCGGGCGCAGACCGTGAGCCCCAGTTCGGCGTTGACCTCAGTGACCGGGAAGGGCAGCGCGGCCGGGACCGGCCTGGGGCTCCGGGCCAGCAGGAGCCGTGATTTCTGCCGCGCCAGCTGGGGCTGGACATCCTCAAAGTAGCGCGCCAGGACCGCGTTCATGCCCAGGCCCATGTGTTTGACGCGTCCGCCCGCGACCAGCACCACCTCGGGCGCCGCGTAGCGGGCCACGGCGTCGGCGATTTCCTCAAGTTCCGCCAGGGACCGCGGCAACTGCAGCAAGACCAGGGAGGCTCCCTCCAGCAGTTCGGCGCCCAGCGGGAGCTGCTCGAAGCCGCCGTCGATGCCCAGGGCCCCGGCGTTCGCCCGCAGTGCCCGTTCACCGGTGATGAGGTCCTGCTGGACGCGCACAGCGTCCGCACCGAGGGCCAGTGCACCGAGAGTCAGGGCACCGTACCGGTCCCCCACCACCGCGAGCCGGCCGCCGGGCTGCAGCAGGCCGGCCGCGGGCATCTCAAGGGCAGAGTCCAGCAGGAGCCTGTCCGTGGCGTCCCAGGCCTGCAGGTTGTCGGCCTCGACGTCCGGGAATCTTCTCAGCCGGGCAAAGAGGGATTCGAAGCTGTTGTCCGCCACGCGCGTTGTGCCGCCGTTTCTTCTCGGGCTTGGGTATGGGTGCTGGCAGTGGGAGCCGGGTGTGAGGCCTCCCCCGGCGCTGCTCTGCAGGTCTTACGTTTTACGTTATACCGGACCGGGCCAGCAGGGTGACGATTCCGGCGACGGCGGCCCGGCCGGCCCGGTTGGCGCCGATGGTGGACGAGGAAGGCCCGTAGCCGACGAGGTGCACCCGCGGCTCGCCCGCGACCTGGGTGCCGTTCATCGCGATGCCGCCGCCGGGTCCGCGCAGGTGCAGCGGGGCGAGGTGTTCGAGTTCGGCCCGGAATCCCGTGGCCCACAGGATGACCCCGGCGGCCAGGAAGCTGCCGTCAGCCATCCGGACCCCGTCGGGTTCGATCGCGGTGAACATGGGGTGCCGGTCCAGGACACCGCGCGCGGCGGCGGCGCGCAGGGCCGGGGTCCAGATCAGGCCCGTCACGGAGACGACGCTCTGCGGCGGCAGGCCCTGGCGCACCCGCTCCTCGACCAGGGCGACGGCGTCGCGGCCGGCCTGCCGGTCGAACGCGGCCTCGCGCCAAACCGGCACCCGGCGCGTGAACCATGTGGTGGTGGTGACCTTGGAGATCTCATCGAGCAGCCCGACGGCCGAGATCCCGCCGCCGACCACGATGACGTGCTGCCCGCGGAAATCGTCGGCGGATACGTAGTCGGCGACGTGCAGCTGCCGGCCGCGGAAGCTGGCCTTGCCCGGATAGATGGGCCAGAATGGCCGGGTCCAGGTGCCGGTTGCGTTGATGAGGGCGCGGGCAGAGAACCGGCCGCGGGAGGTTGCGATGCTCAGTCGCCCGGCGGGGTCATCGTCCTCGCGGCTCACCGACTGCACTTTGACCGGCCGCTCAATCGCGAGGCCGAGGTCGTGCTCGTACCCGCCAAAATAGCGGGTGAGGAAACTGGAGCTGGCCTCGGCGGGGTCCACATCCGGCTGCGGGATTCCCGGGAGGTCGCTGATGCCGTTCACCGTGGCCATGAGCAGGCTCTTCCAGCGGTGCCGCCAGGCTCCGCCGGGCCCGTCCTCGGCATCGAGCACGATGTACGTCCCGGCCGGTGGCGGGCCGGCCGCGTCAGGGCCGGCCGGGACGAAGCCGCGGCGCTGAAGGTGGTAGGCCGCCGACAGGCCCGCCTGGCCGGCGCCGACCACGACGACGTCGGCCGCCCGCACCGTCTCCGCGGTCACGGTCACGGTCGCGTCCCCGGTCAGATCTTCTTGACGACGCTGGACTTGAGCTGCATGGGGCCCACGCCGTCCACCTTGCAGTCGATGTCGTGGTCGCCAACACCGTTGACCAGGCGGATGCCGCGGACCTTGGTGCCGACCTTGATGACGGTGGAGCTGCCCTTGATTTTCAGGTCCTTGACCACGGTGACGGTGTCGCCGTCGGCGAGGAGGTTGCCCACCGCGTCCTTGATGACGGCGGCCGCTGGGGCGTCGGCTTCTGTGTCAGTCTCCGCGGATGCGGACCATTCGTGCGCGCACTCCGGGCAGACCAGGAGCGCCCCCATTTCGTAGGTGTATTCGCTGGAGCATTCGGGGCACGGGGGCAGGGAGTCGTTCACCCGACCAAGTTTAGTCGCCGCTTGTGCCCGCCCGTGCTGACGGCCTATTTCTCGCCGCTTTTTCTCGCCGCTGGCGGGGCGCCCTAGAACGGGTTCAGCAGGCGGTCCACGAACTGCCGTGTGCGTTCCTCCCGCGGGTCCCGCAGAACGGTGTCGGGGTGGCCGCGTTCGACCACCACGCCGCCGTCCATGAAGATGACCTCGTCGGCCACCTGACGGGCGAACGCGAGCTCGTGGGTGACCACCACCATGGTCCAGCCTTCGTCCGCGAGTTCCTTGATGACGGCCAGGACCTCGCCCACGAGCTCCGGGTCCAGCGCAGAGGTGGGCTCGTCGAAGAGCAGCAGTTGCGGGCGCAGGGCGAGGGCACGCACAATGCCGACGCGCTGCTGCTGGCCGCCGGAGAGCTCGAACGGGTAGCTGTTCTCCTTGCCGGTCAGGCCGACGCGGGCCAACAGGTCCCGGGCGTCCTGGATCGCGTCCGCCTTGGGCCGCTTCTGCACCTGGACCGGGCCCTCGATCACGTTCTCCAGGACGGTCTTGTGCGGGAAGAGGTTGTAGTGCTGGAACACCATGGCACTGCGGTCGCGCAAGGCCAGCACCTGCTTCTTCGCCACCGGTGTGGCGAAGTCCACGGTCAGTTGCCCCGCGAATTCGGCGACGCCGGCGTCGGGCACTTCGAGGCCGTTCAGGCAGCGCAGGACTGTCGTTTTTCCTGATCCCGACGGCCCGATCAACGTGACCACTTCGCCGCGGCGGACTTCAAGGTCGATGGATTTGAGCACAACATGGTGGCCGAACGACTTGCGCAGGCCCGTGACGGTCAGGAGCGGCTCGTCCGGGACAGGAACGTCAGAGGGTTGCGGTTCAGTGGGCGACATAGCGGTCCAATCTCTTCTCCAGGACGGACTGTCCGCTGGCGAGAACGAGGCAGATGATCCAGTAGATCACGGCCGCCTCCAGATATAAGAGCATGAACTCCTGGCTGAAGGCCGCCACCTGCTGCGCCACGCGGAACAGTTCGGTGACGAGGATCAGCGACGCCAGCGACGTGTCCTTGACCAGGCTGATGAAGGTATTCGACAGCGGCGGAACCGATACCCGGGCGGCCTGCGGCAGGATGATCCGCACGAGCGTCTGCCGGCGCGACATTCCGATGGTGTGGCCGGCCTCCCACTGGCCCTTCGGAACCGACAGGATGGCCGCCCGGATGACCTCCGCGGCATAGCCGCCGACGTTCAGGGAAAACGCGATGATGGCGCTGGGCCAGGGGCTGATGGTGATTCCGACGGAAGGGAGCCCGTAGAAAATGACGAACAGCTGGACCAAAAGCGGGGTTCCGCGGATGACGGAGATGTAGGTCCGCGCCACCGCCGAAACCAGGCGGTTGCGGCTCAGCCGCATGAGGGCCACCACCAGAGCCAGCAGCAGGCCCAGGCTGAACGAGGCCAGCGCCAAGGGAATGGTGCCGAAGATCGCACCCGTCAGGAGCGGGCCCAGCGATGACCACACGAGTTCCCAGTTGATGCTCATGCCCGGACGCGGCGTTTCTCTGCGGCTTGCACAGGGCTACTTCGAGACGTCGGCGTCGAAGTACTTCTGGGAGATCTTCGTCAGGGTACCGTCGGCCGCCAGTTCGCCGAGGGCCTTGTTGATGGCATCGGTCAGGCTGGTGGATCCCTTGCGCAGGGTGAACGCGCTCAGCGACTTGTCGGTGGTCTCGGCGGCAATCTTGATGTCGGCGTCGTGGTCGGTCTTCTGGGAGTCCAGGTAGGTCAGCTTGTCGTTGATGGTGGCATCGACGCGGCCCTGCTTGAGCAGCGTGATTGCCTGCGCCCAGCCCTCGACGGCCTCGACGTTCGCGCCGCTCTGCTGCGCCAGCTTGTACCAGTTGCTCGTCAGGGACTGCGCCGTGGTCTTGCCCTTGAGGTCGTCAAAGGAGTGGATGCTGTCGTTGTCCGACTTCGTGACGATCACGCCGGTGCTCACCGTGTACGGGGTGGAGAAGTCGTACTTCGCCTTGCGCTCGTCGGTGATGGAAACCTGGTTGGCGACGACGTCGAACCGTTTGGCGTCGAGGCCGGCGAAGATGGCGTCGAACTGCGTCTCCTGGTAGGAGGGCTTGACGCCCAGCTTCGCGGCGACGGCGTTCATGATCTCCACGTCGTAGCCCGTCAGTTCACCGCTGCCGTTGGCGTGGAACGTGAACGGCTTGTAGGTGCCTTCCGTGCCGACCTTGAGCACGCCTGCGCTCTTGACGTCGCTGAGGGAGGTGTCCGCACCGGCTGCCGGCGCTGAGCTGGCCGGGGTGGTGGACGCCGACCCGCAGCCTGCCAGGGCGAGTCCTGCAGCGGCGATGAGGCCAATAACGGAAAGTCGTGTGCGCTTCATGATGTTCCTTAGTCGTGGAGCCGGAAATGGCCTTCCAGCTAAGCCGCAGGGCGGCTGTCTCTTAGCGACGATAGCAAGGTCCAGCTCAGGGTGGAGAGCCTAAATGACAGTTTATGACGTCCCGTCATGAGACGGTCTTGACGGATGCGACTTTCGAAGTCCCGCATAGCTGCGGAGGGTACGAAAAAGGGAACCACCGCATGGCGGTGATTCCCTTTCTGGTGGAGCTGAGGGGACTCGAACCCCTGACCCCCTGCATGCCATGCAGGTGCGCTACCAGCTGCGCCACAGCCCCTCATTTGCCTGGAAGTTTCGTCCTCCCTGAAGCAACCTGAATAGCCTAAACCACAAATCGCGTTCGCGCTAATCGGCGCGCTGACTCATGGAACAGGGGTGCGGAACGGGGCACAAAAAAATCCGCCGGAATCTTTCGATTCCGGCGGATAATCCGGTGGAGCTGAGGGGACTCGAACCCCTGACCCCCTGCATGCCATGCAGGTGCGCTACCAGCTGCGCCACAGCCCCGAATTTTCGCTGCTCCGAGCATGTCTGCCGACGTGCGATGTTCCGGTTTTTTGTCCGGATTTCTCCGAAGCAACTCAAATATCTTAGACCAGCCCTCCGGAAAATTCCAAATCGGGCATATTCGGCCCGGTTTGGCGTCCGGAGGTGGCCTGAACGCGGGCGCTACTCCGTGTCGGTGCCGGCGGTGGCCTTGGCGGAGGCGTCGTCGCCGAGTTGCAGATCGACGACGGGGCAGTCCTTCCACAGGCGCTCGAGGGCGTAGAACACGCGGTCTTCCTCGTGCTGGACGTGGATGACGACGTTGGAGTAGTCCAGCAGCACCCAACGGCCGCCGGAGCGGCCCTCGCGGCGGACGGGCTTCTGGTCAAACTTGGAGAGCTCGTCCTCGATGCCGTCCACGATCGCGTTGACCTGGCGTTCGCTCGGGGCCGAGGCAATCAGGAAGACGTCGGCCAGGGCCAGCCGTTCGCTGACGTCCAGGGCCACGATGTCCTCGGCAAGCTTCTCCGAGGCAGCGCGGGCTGCGTGGCGGGCGGTAGTGATGGATGAATCGGTTGCAGTCACGGGACTCCTTGTAGTGATGAAAAATTATGGTGATGAAAATGTGGCGCCAGTGGCGGCCTGAGACCTAGTGGGCCAGCCCGGTGACGATCAGCGTGATGCCGGCGATGAGGGCAACGATCCCCACCGCCAGGACGCCGAGCTGGAGCATGCGCAGGCGGCGCGCCCGGCCGAGTCCGGCGGTAGCGGCATCCAGGGGTTCGAGCCCGTAGGCGGCATTCGCGGCCACGGGTTCCCCGCCCACGAGTCTTTCCTCGGCCTCCCCCGCCGCGTTTGCAGCGTTTGCCGCGTTTGCAGCGTTTGCCGGCCGTGCCGTTCCGGCTTTCGCGGCTGCCTCCGCACGGGCCAGGACGCCGGCCCTGCCAGCGGCAGAGCCCGTGGCGGGACCTGCGGCCTTCTGGCGGGAGATGCCCGGCCGCCGCAGGCCGGGTTTCCGTGGCGCGTCCACGCGCGGACCCGGGTTGGTGACAACCGGAACGTACGACGTGGCAGGGCGCTTCATGACGGGCCGCTCCACGCCGGGAACCTTCTCGAATTCCAAGGGTGTGACCATGGCCAGGTTGTTGGCCGTGGTCGGATCGTTGCGGGGCGCCGCCGGCTGGCTGTTTTGTTCGGCAAGCTTCTGCTTGGCGGCGGCGCGGCGGTTCAGGATCGCGGCACGCTCGGCGAGGGCGATCTGCTCGGCCAGGACGGCCGGATCAACGGCATCCGGATCCGTGGCCGCAATGTGTTCCATCTTGGCCACTTGGTTCTTGGCCTGCTCCGCGAGGAGTTCGCGGGCGGCCAGCGCCTGCTCCAGGGTCATGCCCTCGGGCGTCGCCCCGCCCGGTCCGGCGCCGTCGGCCGCGGGAGCCTTGGGCGCAGCGGGGTCCATGGGCGCCGGGGCGGCCGCCCCAGCCGGGGCAGCCTCCTTCGGGGCGGCGCCCTTCGGGGCGGCGTCCTTCGGGGCCGGGGGAACCACCGGGGTGGCCCGGGTCCGCGGCGACACCGGGACAATGGTGTTGGCCTGGGTGGCCGGGGCAGTTTCGGTCGCCAGCTCCAAAAGCCTCAACTGGCGTCGCGTGGGCGGCCCTCCGCCGGCCAGCTGGCCTTCCTTCTCTGCGAGTTCCTTGATGGTCCGCAGCGCGGCGCGGTCCCGTGCCCGGACCTGGGAAGACCGCTCAGTGCTAGCGGGCACAGAATCAGCACGCACAGAGTCAACCGGGGCGTCGGCAACGCGACGGCTCCGGCCGGTGATTTCGGCCTCCGTCGGCTCGCCCGGGCCCGGAGTGTCCAGACGTTCATCTCTGGCCTGCCGCAATTCGCGGCGGCTGCGGATGGGAGGCTGTTCCTGACTCATGGCAAACTCATTCAGTGCTGGCTGGTTGGGTTATCTCAAAGGCTGGATCGTGCTGTGCGGGGGCAGTCCCTGCCGCGCCGTTTCCGGCGTTGGCGGTCCCGGCGTGTCCGGCTTCGAGGCGATCGGCGTCGGGGCTGGCGTGGTACAGGCCGTACTTGGCGATGTACTGGACCACCCCGTCCGGCACGAGGTACCAGACCGGGTTGCCTTCGGCCACCCTCGTGCGGCAATCCGTGGAGGAAATGGCCATGGCCGGGACCTCCAGGAGACTGACGTCTTTGCGGCCCATGCCGTCCAGGACGTGGCCCGGCCGGGTTACACCCACGAAGTGCGCGAGGGACCAGAGTTCATCGATGTCTTTCCAGGACAAAATCTGGGCCAGGGCGTCCGCGCCGGTGATGAAGAACAGATCGGCGTCCGGACGCAGGGTCCGCAGGTCACGCAGGGTGTCGATCGTGTAGGTCGGTCCCGGACGGTCCACGTCCACGCGGCTCACGGTGAAGCGCGGGTTCGAGGCCGTGGCGATGACTGTCATGAGATACCGGTGCTCGGCTTCGCTGACCTTCTTGGCCATCTTCTGCCAGGGCTGTCCGGTGGGCACAAAAACGACTTCGTCGAGGTCGAACTTGGCCGCGACCTCACTGGCCGCGACAAGGTGTCCGTGGTGGATGGGGTCGAACGTGCCGCCCATCACACCCAGACGCAGGCGGCGCTGGGCGCCGCGCTGCTTCGTGGGGGCGGAAATATTAGTGACCTTGGCCGTGATCGTGCTTGTTCGGGTGCTGGCGGTGCGGGTCCGAGTGCTCCTCGACAGCCACGTGGCGCCGTCCCAGGTTGGAGTAGGACAGGGTGATCAGCAGCAGGACCACCAGGATCGCGAACATGGTGCCGCCAATGACAAACGGCGGTGCAATGAGCGGTGCGAGTTCCTCGTGGCCCGATTCGCCGGCGGCGGCGACGAAAGTGGCGATCTGCTGCGACAGCATGTTCTCCCCTAGTGAGTTCAAAATTTGACGACGGCGGAGGTGTCCGCCGTTCCGGTCTTCCGTTCCATGTTACAGCGTTGCTAGCCCCGGATCTGGCCCTCGCCCTGCACGATCCACTTGGTCGTGGTCAGCTCGGTCAGTCCCATGGGGCCGCGGGCATGGAGTTTTTGGGTGGAAATGCCCACTTCGGCGCCGAGGCCGAGCTCGCCTCCGTCGGTGAAGCGGGTGGAGGCGTTCACGATCACGGCCGCCGAATCGACCTCGGCGATGAAGCGCTCGGCGTTGGCGAGGTCGTTGGTCAGGATCGCTTCGGTGTGGCCGGTGGACCACTTGCGGATGTGCCTGACGGCCTCGTCCAGGCTGTCCACCATGGCCACGGCCAGGTCCAGGTTCATGTATTCGGTGGCCCAGTCGTCTTCCGTGGCCGGCACGGACTGGACCGAGGCCGGCAGGGCCGCACGGATGCGCTGGTCCACGTGCAGGGTGACCCCGGCAGCCCGCAATGCGGCGGCGACCGCGGGAAGGACGGTGGACTTGGAGTGCACCAGGAGAGTTTCGACGGTGTTGCAGACGCTGGGCCGCTGGGTCTTGGCGTTGAGGAGGATGTCCACGGCCATTTCCTCGCTGGCGGAAGCGTCCAGGAAGATATGGACGTTGCCTTCACCGGTCTCGATGACCGGCACGGAGGAGTTCGTCACGACAGCCTGGATCAGCTCGCGCCCGCCGCGGGGAATGAGCACATCCACCCGGCCGCGCGCCCGCATGAGCGCGTTGGCGCCGTCGCGGCCGTATTGGTCCACGGATTGGACGGCGTCGGCGGGCAGGCCCACTGATTCCAGCGCATCCCGGAGGATGGTGATCAGGGCGGCATTGGTGGCAGCGGCGGCGGATCCGCCGCGCAGGATGACGGCGTTGCCGCTCTTGAGGGCCAGTCCGGCGATGTCGACGGTGACGTTCGGGCGGGCCTCATAGATCGCGGCCACCACGCCCATGGGTACGTTGATCTGGCGCAGGCGCAGCCCGTTGGGGAGAGTCTGGCCCCGCACCACGTTCCCGACGGGGTCGGGCAGGGTGGCGAGGTTTTCCAGTGCGGCGGCGAGGGCCGTGATGCGTGACTCGGTCAGCGTCAGGCGGTCCAGCAGGGCGGCGCTGGTGCCGGCGGCCCGGCCGGCCGCGACGTCCTTGGCGTTGGCGGCCAGGATCTGATGCTTGTGATCCACCAGCGCCTTGCCGACGGCGCGCAGGCCCCGGTCCTTCCAGGCCCGGTTGGCGCGTGCCATCCTGTGGGCGGCGTGGCGTGAGCGGTCTGCGACCGCGTGGACGGCTGCTTCGGTCTCCGTTGCCGTGCCAGGGGCCGCCGCCGGATCCGGCGCCGCGGCGAACCCTTGGGCGGGCGCGGCGTTACCGGCGGGAACGGTGCCGGCAGGCACATCAGTCACGGCAGCGGAAGTCAGGGCCTCAGTCATGCTTCCAGTTTAGGCGTCGGGGGAACCTAGACCAGCACCAGGTCGTCAACATGAACAACTTCGCGGTCATATCCGCGGCCCAGTGCCTTGCCGAGCTCATGGGTGGAGCGGCCCAGCATCTTGGGCAGCTCGGCGGCCGAATAGTTGACCAGCCCGCGGGCAATCACCGTGTTGTCCACGGACACCATCTCCACGGCGTCGCCGGCCTCGAAGTCGCCCTTCACCGCGGCGATTCCGGCCGGCAGAAGCGAGGTGCGGCGGTCGCGGACGGCCTTGACCGCGCCGTCGTCGAGCACCAGGGTGCCGCGCACGGATGCCAGGTGGGCCAGCCACAGGAGCCGGATCGGCTTGCGCGCGCCGTTGACGGAGAACCATGTGCCCACGTCCTCGCCGGCCAGCGCGGCGGCCGCATTGGCCGTGGATGTTACGAGGGCGTGGATACCCGACCCCGCGGCGATGCTGGCGGCTTCGACCTTGGTGACCATGCCGCCCGTGCCCACACCGGCCTTGCCGGTGCTGCCGATCGAGACGCCGTCGAGGTCGTGGGGGCCGGAGACGTGCGGAATCCGCTTGGCGCCGTGCGACGGCGGACCGTCGTACAGGGAGTCGACGTCGGAGAGCAGCACGAGCGCGTCGGCGCGGACCAGGTGAGCCACCAGGGCAGCGAGGCGGTCGTTGTCGCCAAAGCGGATCTCGTGGGTGGCTACGGTGTCATTTTCGTTGACCACCGGGACAACGCCGAGGTTCAGCAGCCGGTCCAGCGCGCGGAACGCGTTGGTGTGCTGGCTGCGGCGCATGAAGTCATCGGCGGTCAGCAGCACCTGGCTGACGGTAACCCCGTGCGCGCCGAAGGCGTGGGTGTAGCGGGCCATCAGCAGGCCCTGACCCACACTGGCGGCGGCCTGCTGGGTGGCGAGGTCGCGGGGGCGCTTCTCAAGGCCGAGCGGGGCGAGGCCGGCGGCGATCGCACCGGAGGACACCAGGATGATCTCCGCGCCCGCGTTGCGCTTGTGCGCCAGGGCGTCGGCGAGTCCGGTCAGGGCCTCTTCGGAGATCCCGCCCTTGATGGACGTCAGCGAGGACGAGCCGACCTTGACGACGATCCGGCGCGCCCCGGACAGCGCGGTGCGGTCCGGGGCGTTGATGGTCTGGGCCTTGAGGTCTTGAGCGCTGAGCGGCTGGGACCGGTGCTCGACGACGGCCTTACTCGTCATCGGCTTCGCCCAGTCCACTCTCCTTGAGCGGCTGCCGCGCGCGGCGGCTGCTGACGGATTCGGTCCAGATGCCGGCCTTGCGTTCGGCTTCGAGCTCGGCGCGGGCGGCGGCCTTGGCGTCGCGGCGTTCCTGCTGTTCGTCGCGCTTCTGGCCACGCGTCGGGCGGTCGCCGATGTCGGCGAAGCGCACGTCGGTGCCGCGGGGCGAGGCGAGCAGCTCAGCACCGGCCATCATGGTCGGCTCCCAGTCGAAGACGACGCCGTCGTCCTCGCCGATGACCACCATGTCGCCCGGCTTGGCGCCCTGCTTGAACAGTTCATTTTCGACGCCGAGCTTGGCCAGGCGGTCGGCGAGGTAGCCGATCGCTTCCTCGTTGGTGAAGTCTGTCTGCTTGACCCAGCGCACGGGCTTGTCGCCGAGGACGCGGAAGAGCGGCTCAAGGTTCTTTTCCTCGCGGCGGATCGTGAAGCCGGTCTCGTTGACGGCGCGGGGGCGCAGCACGGGGGCGTGTACCTTCGGCGGGGTCGCGGCGACGGCGTCGCGGGCGGCCTTTACGATTTCGGCCATGGCGAAGCCAAGCTGGCGGAGGCCTTCGTGGCTCGTCGCCGAGATTTCGAAGACCTTGTAGCCCCGGGATTCGAGCTCCGGGCGGACGAACTCGGCCATGTCCTTGCCATCCGGCAGGTCAACCTTGTTCAGGGCCACGAGGCGGGGGCGGTGGTTCAGCGGAACGACTTCGCCGTCGGACCCGCTGTAGCTCATGTCGACGGCGTACTTCTCCAGCTCGGCCTCGATGATGGCGAGGTCGGAGAGCGGATCGCGGTCCGATTCGAGCGTGCCGCAGTCCAGCACGTGCACCAGGGCGGCGCACCGCTCGACGTGGCGCAGGAAGTGGTGGCCCAGGCCCTTCCCCTCGCTGGCACCCTCGATCAGGCCGGGGACGTCGGCAATGGTGAAGCGGACTTCACCGGCCTGGACGACACCCAGGTTGGGGATGAGGGTGGTGAAGGGATAGTCCGCGATCTTGGGCCGGGCGGCGGACATTGCGGCGATCAAGCTGGACTTGCCGGCGGAGGGGAAGCCGACGAGGGCGATGTCGGCGATGGACTTCAGTTCCAGGACGACGTCGCTGGATTCGCCTTCGATGCCGAGCAGCGCGAAGCCGGGCGCGCGGCGCTTCTGGGAGGACAGCGAGGCGTTGCCGAGGCCGCCGATCCCGCCGGCGGCGGCGATGTATTCGTCGCCTTCGGCCACGAGGTCGGCGATGACTTCGCCGGACTTGGACTTCACCACGGTGCCCACCGGCACCGGAAGGATCAGGGTTTCGCCGTTTTTGCCGCCGCGCCAGTCGCCCATGCCGGGGCCGCCGTTGGTGGCGTGCCGGTGGGGCGCGTGGTGGTAGTCGAGCAGGGTGGTGGTCTGGGGGTCAACGCGCAGGATGACGTCGCCGCCGTTGCCGCCGTTGCCGCCGTCGGGACCGCCGAGGGGCTTGAACTTCTCGCGGTGGACGGAGACACAGCCGTGGCCGCCGGTACCGCCGGATACGTGCAGTACTACCCGGTCTACAAAGCTCGCCACGTGGATCTCCTCAGTGCTGTTCCCCGGACCCCCAAAGGCGCCCAAGATGATTGTAATGCGGTTAAAACACCGGTGGAGCGGACCTAATGGCCCGCCCCACCGATTTAGAACTTATTGTTACTCTGCAGCTGCAGCAGCCACGATGTTCACAACGCGGCGACCACGGCGGGTGCCGAACTCGACAGCACCGGGGGTCAGGGCGAACAGGGTGTCGTCCCCGCCGCGGCCTACGCCGGCGCCCGGGTGGAAGTGGGTGCCGCGCTGGCGGACGATGATCTCGCCTGCGGAAACTACCTGGCCACCGAAGCGCTTGACGCCGAGGTACTGGGCGTTGGAGTCACGACCGTTGCGAGTGGAACTCGCGCCTTTTTTATGTGCCATTTGAAATGCCTGCCTTCAAAAATTCTGGGGAATCTGCTGGAACCTGAACAGTAACGAAGAGTTACTTGATACCGGTGATCTTGACCTTGGTCAGTTCCTGACGGTGGCCCTGACGCTTCTTGTAACCGGTCTTGTTCTTGAACTTCTGGATGACGATCTTCGGACCACGGAGGTCTTCGAGGATCTCAGCCGTAACCGTTACCTTGGCCAGGTCCGCAGCAGCAGACGTGACTTTGTCACCGTCCACCAGGAGCAGTGCGGGCAACTCAAAGGTGCTGCCGGCTCCACCGGGGACGCGGTTCAGGGTAACGAAGTCTCCAACGGAAACCTTCTCTTGGCGGCCGCCTGCGCGGACAATCGCGTACACCACTGGGGAACTCACTTCTCTCGACGTTTATTACTAGATTTGCGTGCGGAACCAGGGGCCAAATTCTTTGGACCGGCTCACGCTGTGCCTCAACGCCGGTGGATTCCTCGGGGGAACCCATGAGCTATCCCCGGAACAAATCCATTTGGAATTCCAAGCGGACCGTTCTCAGGGTCATAACCCAAGTGTTGGCGTAAGCACCGAAGATCTAGAATACGCTAATTTTGCCTTCGGCCGCAAATGAGGCTGGTTCCGGCGGGTAGTCCGTGATAGGCGCCACAACATCTTGATGCAAAGTCCCTGCCAATGTTCTTGGCCGGGATCTTGACCATCTTGAGCTGTGTTGCCGCAACGACTTCCGGAACCGTGCCCCACCATCGTACCGGTAGTCCGGACCAGCTCGCGTCAGGCGTACAGCCGCGGCGCGTCGAAGAAGTCCACTTCGTAGCGCGATGACTGCCGGAAAGCCAGGGCCATGGCCTGCCGCTCGCTCTCCGATGCCCGCCCGGCCGCCGTGTCCGTGTACGCGATGGCCTGCCGGGTCGCGGCGGCGAAGTCCTCGTCGGCGTAGGTCCGCAGCCAGCCGGCGTAGGGGTGCTCCCCGGGGGCGCCGCCGGCCAGGAACTCCCGGTGCAGCGTGGAACCGACCTCGGCGTAGAGCCAGAAGCAGGGCAGCGCCGCCGCCACGAGGACGCCATAGCTGCCGGAGACCGAGGCGGCCAGCAGGTGGTCCACATACGCTTTCGTGACCGGGCCCAGGGTGGAGGCCGTGGGGCGGGTGCTGAGCCAGGAACGGTGCAGCTCGGATTCGACCTCCAGGCAGGTCTGCGCCGAACGGGCCCAGAACAGCTGCTCGGCCTCGGTGGGGGCAATCGCCGCGGCCCGGGCCAGGACCCGCGAGTATCCGTTGAGGTAGATGGCGTCCTGGGCGAGGTAGTACGCGAACTCGTGCTCGGGCAAGGTGCCGTCGGCCAGTCCGCGGACGAAGTCGAGGGCGTAGATCGCCTCAAGATCGCCCGCGGCTCCTGCGCGCAGGGCTGCGGCGAACTCCCCCGCCGCCGGACCCTGCCCGGCCTGGAGGTGCTGCAGGTGGTGGAAGTGGTGGACCGGGCCGGTGCCGGAGCCGACGTCCAGGGCCGAGGCTCCGCGGAGCGCGCCCAGCAGCCACGGCTTGACTTCCCGCAGCGCCGCTTCCCAGTCCCCCACCCTGGCCTGCACGGTGGCCATGGCCGAGGACAGGGAGCAGCCGGTGCCGTGGCTGTTGCGCGTCGCGATCCGCTCCCCCGGCACCACCACCGTTTCCTGGCCGAGCAGGCCGCCGGTGTTGACCAGCGCATCCGGGCAGCCGGTGCCGGCGCCGTGGCCGTCGACGTCGTGGGCATCGGCGTCGTGGGCATCGGCGTCGTGGGCATGCCCGTCCCCCGGCCCGGCGCCCTGGAGGTGTCCGCCCTTAACCAGGACGGTGGTGCCGGTCAGGGCGGCCAGCCGCTTGCCCTGCGCCAGGGCCTCGGACCACTCGGCAGCGACGGGTTCCTTGAGCAGGATGGCGAGTTCGGCGAGGTTGGGCGTGATGAGGTCCGCCAGCGGCAGGAGGGCCTGCAGGGCGGCCTCGGCCGATTCCTGCAGGAGCCGGTCACCGCTGGTGGCGACCATCACCGGGTCCAGGACCACGACGGCGGGGCGCACCTTTTCCAGCCAGCCGCGGACGGCGTCGATCACGGCGGCGTCACCGAGCATGCCGATCTTGACGGCGTCGATGCCGATGTCGTCGCTGATGGCGTCCAGCTGCGCCGTGAGGAACGCCGCCGGGGGGACGTGGACGGCGCGCACGCCCTGCGTGTTCTGCGCTGTCAGGGCGGTGATGGCGGCCATGCCGTAGCCGCCGTTCGCCGCGATGCTCTTCAGGTCGGCCTGGATTCCGGCCCCGCCGGAGGGATCGGAGCCGGCGATGGCCAGCACGCGGGGAATGCGCGGCGGGGCCGGCAGAGACTCGTTGTGCAGAAAATTGGGCGGGAGGAACTCGGACGGATTCGATTTCGCGGACAAGGAAGACATCCCTTCGCCGGTGCTAACCGGACAGGTTCAACGGGTCTGGATCTCAGCCGGCCCGATGCCCGGCACCCCGTGTCAGTGTTCCAGCCTAGCCCTTGCCACCCGGAGGACCCGTTAACGCACGAGCGGGCCCGGGCCCGGGCGGACGTATGTTACGTCTGCCATGACCCGGACCCGCGGCCCGACCAGTCGAAATAATGACCGGACGGGGACGTGGTCAGTCGCGGAGGACTACAGCTCCGACGCCGGCACGCCGACGCCGAGGATGATCGGCTCGTTGCCGGCCGGGATGGACGCAGGCCCGGCCGCAGCGGGAGCCTTGGCCTCGTGGACCGATCCGGCCGCGGCCGGCCGGGTTGCCTCGCGGTGCTCCACGGAGGTTTCGTTGGCTGCGCCCTGGGCGCGGCTGGCACTCCGGTTGCGGCGCCCGCGGCGGCCGCGCAGCGTCGTGGTGTCAGCTGTGCGTGACGCCGGCGCCTCCGCAGCGCGGACGGCCGACGGCGCCTCGGGCGCCGTGGCTTCCGGTGCGGCAACAGCTGCTGCCTGACCGGCCGCCAGGCCGGCGGCCTGGTCCGGCTTGCCGGCCTCGGCTTCGCCCAGGTTTGCGAAGGCCTCGGTCAGCAGGTCCAGGGTCAGGGCCGGTGACGGCGCGTCCTCCGCGTGCTCGACGAAGGGCAGGGCCACCTGCTCGCCGCCAAACGTCAGCACCGTTGCGGGGCGGCCGGCTGCCTCGTCGGCGGCTGCGAGCTGCGTGACGGCGTCGACGGCGGCCTGGCGGGCCCCGGCGTCGCTGGCTGCGGCTGCCTCCCCGTCGTGCAGGTGCGCGGCGTGCGCTGCGGCAGCGATGTTGGCCAGCGCGGCACGGGTGGCCTCGGCCTTGGCGTGGCGTTCGGCCTCGGTGGGTTCGGCGTGGACGGGCGCGGGTGCGGCCGGCGCGGTCTCTCCGCCCTGGCCTCCCCGGCCGCGGCGACGGCTCTTGCGTTCCGGGCGGGCAGCAGGCTGCGCCTCGGTGCGCGGCACATAGTGCTCCGCGGCGACCGTGTTGGCGCGGCGGTGCTCCACCGGCTCGTCGTGGGTGACGATGCCGCGGCCCGCACATGTTTCGCACTGTTCGCCGAAGACTTCCAGCAGCCCGGTGCCCATCCGCTTGCGGGTCATCTGCACGAGGCCCAGCGAGGTCACCTCGGCCACCTGGTGTTTAGTCCGGTCCCGGCCCAGGCACTCCACCATGCGGCGCAGCACGAGGTCGCGGTTGGATTCGAGCACCATGTCGATGAAGTCGATCACGATGATGCCGCCAATGTCGCGCAGGCGCAGCTGCCGGACGACTTCCTCGGCCGCTTCCAGGTTGTTCTTGGTGACGGTTTCCTCGAGGTTGCCGCCGGAGCCGGTGAATTTGCCGGTGTTAACGTCCACCACGGTCATGGCTTCGGTGCGGTCGATCACGAGCGAACCGCCCGAGGGCAGGAAGACCTTCCGGTCCAGGGCCTTGTGGATCTGCTCGTCGATGCGCCAGGCCGCGAAGATGTCCGTGTCCTTGGTCCACTTCTCGAGCCGGCCCACGAGGTCCGGCGCGACGTAGGTGACGTAGGCCTCGATGGTGTCCCAGGCTTCCTCGCCGGAGACGATCAGCTTGGAGAAGTCCTCGTTGAAGACGTCCCGGACCACCTTGATGGTCAGGTCAGGTTCGCCGTAGAGCAGCTCGGGGGCGAGGATCTTGGTGGACGTCGACTGGCTCTCGATGCCTTCCCACTGCGCGCGGAGGCGGTTGATGTCGTGCGTCAGCTCTTCCTCGGAAGCTCCCTCGGCCGCGGTGCGGACAATGACGCCCGCGTCCTCGGGCAGGCGGTCCTTGAGGATCCGCTTGAGGCGGTTGCGTTCGACGTCGGGCAGCTTGCGGGAGATGCCGGTCATGGAACCGCCGGGCACGTACACGAGGTACCGGCCGGGCAGCGAGATCTGGCTGGTGAGGCGGGCGCCCTTGTGGCCGACCGGGTCCTTGGTGACCTGGACCAGCACGGAGTCGCCGGACTTCAGCGCGTTCTCGATGCGGCGCTGCTTGCCCTCGAGGTTGACGGATTCCCAGTTCACTTCACCGGCGTAGAGCACGGCGTTGCGGCCGCGGCCGATGTCCACGAAAGCGGCCTCCATGGAGGGCAGCACGTTCTGGACCTTGCCCAGGTAGACGTTGCCGATCAGGGAGTCCTGCTGGGTCTTGGACACGAAGTGCTCGGCCAGGACGCCGTCTTCAAGGACACCGATCTGGATTCTGTCGTCGCGCTGGCGGACGATCATCTGGCGGTCCACGGACTCGCGGCGGGCCAGGAACTCGGCCTCGGTGATGACGGTACGGCGGCGGCCGGTGTCGCGGGATTCGCGGCGGCGCTGCTTCTTGGCTTCCAGGCGGGTGGAGCCCTTGACGGATGTGACGCGGTTGTTCACCGGCGCCTCGGCCATGGCACGCGGCGCACGGACGCGGGTCACCGTGTTGGGCGGATCGTCGCCTTCCCCGCCGGTCAGCTCGAGGTCCTGGTCTCCACGGCGACGGCGGCGGCGGCGGCGGGAGGTCACACCGTCTTCGAGGATTACCTCGGAGCCTTCGTCGCCCTCTTCTTCGGTGCCTTCCGACTCGGTGTCGGACTCGGCAGAGGTGCGGGTGCGGCCGCGCCGGCCGCGGCTGCGGCGCCGACGGCGGTTGCCGGCGTCCTCGTCCTCGTCGCCTTCCTCGTCCTCGGGCTCAGCTGCTGCGGCGGCAACGGGGGCCGGACGCACCACAGTGCTCAGGTCCGGGGCCTGGAAGATGACGGAAGTGAGGGCACCCGGTTCCATGAACAGCGACGCGGCCGGGCTTTCCTCGGGCCGGGCTTCCGGCTCTTCGGGCTGGGCTGCGGCGGCTTCCGCGGTGGGTGCTTCCGCAGCGGCGGCCTCTTCGGCCGGGAGTACTGCTGCGGGTGCGTCTTCGGTCTTCGGGGCGGCCTTGGCACGGCTGACGCGGCGCCGGACCGGCTTTTCCGCAACCGTCTCTGCGGCCGTTTGTGCGGGGGCTTCTGCGGCGGCAGCTGCGTCAGTGCCAGCTGCTGCGGGGGCCTCTGCCGCGGCAGGTGCGCCGGTTTCGGCATCGCCGGCGAAGGCAGGCAACGGTTCCGGGGCTGCTACAGCTTTCCGGGTCCGGGTGCGCCGCGCGGGCGCCTTGGCCGCAGTCCCGGCGGCAGCAGTTTCAGATACAGCAGCTTCGGGTTCAACAGTTTTAGATCCGGCTGCTTCGACGTTGGCCGGCTTACGGCGGCCCCGGACGGGTTCATCTGAACCGGCCGCGTCGGCCAGGGCCGCGGCTTCGGCGACAGCCTCGGCCGCCTCCGCGGCGTTGACCTTGGCGACGGGCGCCTTCCGGCGGGTCCGTACGGCCCTCTTCGGCGCTACCGGAGCCTCTGCTTCCGCAGTTCCCTGCGCTTCCCCGGTGACTACTAGTTCTTCGTTTCCGGCTACTACCTGGTCATTATCCATATGTGGCGACACTCCTGCCCCTGATGCGCCGCCACATTCGGCGCCCCTTGGGGGCAAATATGCGTCAACACCCGCAGGCATTGACAGAAGTCAATTGGATACCCTCAGGTTCGCACCGGCAGTGGGGTGCGGCAGCCCTGGAGGGCCGGCGAGATTGTTTTGGAACCCGTTGACCTACACGCCACAACCAGGTGCCGTCCAATGGCATTGCGGGACAGCTGGAATCAGAGGATCCGCAGCTCCCTGCTCATCATTGGCGGTCTTGAAACAAAATCGCCGGACCGGAATCCGGATGTGGATCGGGTTCCAGCCACGATCATTGTCTCACAGGAGCCGTGAAAGCAGGGGCAGGCGGGGCCGGAAGTGCAACAGGCGCGGCCGGGCGTGGCGGGCGGGGCCGTTCTCCGGCGCTGCTCAGCCTCCGGCGTTACAATCGGGGCAAGAAGCACCCGGTCAAGACGACTAAAAAAGGACTCAATTTCCATGCCCAGCATCTCCAGCACCGCCGGCGACGCGACCGTGCACCAACCGGGTTCCGGCCCGGCCCCCGCGGCGCGGCCCCTTCCCACGATGACCCGCGACCGCCCGTTCGCCTGGCTCCTGCTGATCACCGGCGTCATCGGCTGGCTCGCATCCGGGGCCCTGGTGCTGGAGAAGCTGGAGGTCCTGAAGGACCCGAACCACGTCACGGTCTGCGACGTGAACCCGTGGATCTCCTGCGGCCAGGTCATGCAGACACCGCAGAGTTCCGTGTTCGGCTTCCCCAATATGTTCATCGGAATCGTCGCCTTCGCCGTGATCATCACCACGGCCATGGGTATCCTCGCCGGCGCCCGGTTTTCCCGGTGGTATTGGCTGGGGCTCCAGGCGGGCGTGACGCTGGGCTTCGCGTTCGTGGTCTGGCTCTGGTCCCAGGCCCTGTACGCCATCCACATCCTCTGCCCGTTCTGCATGATCGTCTGGGCCGTGATGATCCCGCTGTTCGTCTGGGTGAGCGTCCGGAACATCTCCCACGGCGTGATTGCCCTGCCCGCCGGTCCCACCAAGGTGATCGGCGACTCCGGCTGGATCATTACGGCGCTGCTGTACGTCGCCGTCGTCGCGACGATCTTCTTCGCCTTCATCCAGGTTTTCATCGGAACCTCCGGCTACTAAACGCCCCAACCGCATCGAAGAGACAGTTAAGGCCAATGCTCGCGCCGGGCATTGGCCTTACCTGTCACTTCGGTGAGAGGGTCCGGGCCCATGTCGGGACTTATGGCACGACCCCGCGCGCGCAGGTTACATAAGGCTGGAGGAAGGAAGACCGGAGGCCTCTTGATGACTGTTCTAATTGCCTACGCAAGCGCCCTGGGCTCCACCCGGGAGATGGCACAACATATGGCATCCCGCATGGCGGGTGCACTGGGCGAGGTAGAGTGCCGGTCCGTGGAGGACGTCGGGGCCCTCTCCCGCTATGAGGCTGTCGTCGTCGGCAGCGCCGTCCACAACCAGGCCTGGCTGCCCCCGGCTTTGCTGTTCTTCAAACACCACGCCCGCGAGCTGGCCAGTCGGCCCGTCTGGGCCTTCAGTGTAGGGATGGCGGATGCGCTGCCTAAGCCCATTCGCCGGCGCGGCGCGGCACTGCAACAGGAACGTCTGGCAGAAGTCCTGATCAAAGAAGTTCCACTTCGAGGCCACAAACTCTTCTCCGGCGTCTACCAGGCAGGCCAGATGCCGGCACCGCTCCGGGTGTTGTTCCGGCTCACCGGCGGCCGATTTGGGGATTTGCGGGACTGGGCGGCAGTGGACGAATGGACGGATCAGATTACGGCCCAACTCGCTAAACCTGCTTCGTCCACGTCATCAGGCAGCATCACAGGCTAATGCCGTCGGGACTGCACATCCCGGCCGCGGCGCCCGGCGCGGTGGGGCGTGCACGGGAGGACCCATGACCGTTGTGAGCATTCACGCCGAACGAGGGGACATGCCTGCCTACGCGGCGACGCCGGCCGGTACCGGTCCGTGGCCCGGCGTCGTCGTCATCCATGACGCACTCGGCCTGAGCCGTGACACCAGGGACCAGGCCGACTGGCTGGCCGGCGAGGGGTTCCTCGCCGTGGCGCCTGACCTGTTTTACTGGGGCAGCAGGAGAGCCTGCTTGTGGTCCCTCATCCGCGGCTGGCGGCCCCTCGGCGACCTGGACCTCACCCGAGCGTGGCTGGCCGGACGGGACGGCTGCACCGGCCGGATCGGCGTGATCGGCTTCTGTATGGGCGGCGGGTTCGCCCTCATGCTGGCCCCGGACCATGATTTCGCCGCGGCAAGCGTCAACTACGGTGGACTCGATGACGGGACTGCCCGCGCAATGCCCCGGGCCTGCCCCATCGTTGGCAGCTACGGCGCCAGGGACCGCTGGCCCGGAGTGCGCAAGGTGCCGGCGCGTCTGGAGCCGCTGCTCGCCGAGGCCGGAATAGAGCATGACATCAAGGTCTATCCAGACGCCGGTCACGGCTTCCTCAACAGGCATGGCCCGTCGGACCTCACGTTCGGGGACAAGTTGCTCGCGAAGCTGGTCGCTGCCGGTTACCACGAGCCCTCCGCCGAGGACGCGCGCCTGCGCATCCTCGGGTTCTTCCGGGAACACCTGATCACTGAGGGGGAAGCGCGATGATGCACCCTGCACCGAGGGGATCCCTGCTGGCAGCGGGTGCCGTGGCCGTTTTCACCACCGGCTACCTGGCCGTTGCGCGGCCACGCCTGCTTCGCTGGGGTGCGACCGTTGACGAAGCGCGGGGACCTTACCCGGGCGCCGGGTTGATTCCGGGCAGCACCCGAAGCGCGACCATGGCGGTGACCATCGATGCGCCCCCTTCCCGCGTGTGGCCCTGGCTGGTGCAGATGGGAACGGATCGCGCCGGCTGGTACAGCTGGGACCGTCTCGATAATTTCGGGCGCCGCAGCGCAGGGCGCATCCATCCGGAGTGGCAGGACATCGCCATCGGTGACCGTCTGGCGGCGAAGCCCGACGGCAGCGAGTGGTGGGCGGTCGCGGCGCTTGAACCCGAGAGGTTCCTGGGCCTGCGTATGTCGGTCGATCTCCGGGGGCGTCCCTTCGACCCGGCACGAACCCGGCCGCGCTATTGCACCGACTCGCTCTGGGGATTCGAGCTGCGGGAGGCCGCGGGTGAGCGCACCCGGCTGGTAGTCAGCGGCTACTGGTCGCTACAGCCACAATGGCTGCAACCCATCCTGAGCATCACCATGCTGGAGCCCGCGCATTGGGTCATGCAGACCCGTCAGTTCTCGAATCTAGTGCGCCTCGCCAGCCGATGAGAGGTCTCCGGACCCGGAGCACGCAGCGAAGCCCCACCCGCCGCGAGGTCCCAAACGGCGAGGGGACGGTTAAGGCCAATGTCCGGTACGAACATTGGCCTTAACCGTCCCCTCGCTGGCGGAGGGCGTCCCGAAATTCGGGCTAGAACCAGATCTTGATCTCGCGCTCGGCGGATTCCGCCGAATCCGAGCCGTGGACCAGGTTCTGCTGGACCTTCAGGCCCCAGTCGCGGCCGAAGTCGCCGCGGATGGTACCGGGCGCCGCCGTCGTCGGGTCCGTGGTGCCGGCGAGGGTGCGGAAGCCCTCGATCACGCGGTGGCCCTCGAAGATCGCGGCGACCACGGGGCCGCTGAGCATGAACTCAACCAGCGGCTCGTAGAACGGCTTGCCGACGTGCTCCTCGTAGTGCTGCTCCAGCAGTTCGCGGCTTGCGTCGACTTTCTTGAGCTCGGCCAGGGTGTAGCCCTTGGCTTCGATCCGGCTCAGGATGGCGCCGGACAGGTTGCGGGCGACGCCGTCGGGCTTGATCAGGACGAGGGTGCGCTCAATGCTCACAGCTGCTCCAATGTGTTGGGGTGGGATTTGGGTCAAGTCTACGGGGTTCGGGCCAGGTGCCCGGGATGGAGGTTCAGGCGCTCTTTCCCGGCGCGGGGCCCTGGGGGTGGGCCGCATCCCAGTCAGCTTGCTCGCGCTCCCGCTGGGCAGCTTCCCGGTCAATCCGGATGCCGGTCCGGATCCCGTACCACCACGCCACGGCGAAGAGCGCGCCGACGAGGTATATCGCCGGTTCCACGATGCCGCCCAGGATCAGCACGAGCTGCAGGACCCAGCCCAGGGCCACTCCCCACGGCTTCGAGAGGACAGCGCAGGTGAAGACGAAGACCAGGCACAGGCCGATCCCGACCGAGAAGACCAGGGCCGCAGGGTATTCGTTCCGGTGCAGTCCAAAGACGGCCAGTGTGCCGAAGAGCACCACGAACGCTTCCAGCAGCAGGACCGTGGAGGCGAACATGACCTTCGTCGACCGTCGTTTTTTGGGCATGCCCGGGCGCCATTCGCGCTGGGCTTTGGTGAGCTTCGCCATCGCTTAAGCGTCCGCCTTTCCGAGCAGGATCCGGGCGTCCGCGACGAGCGTGATGGAACCGGTCACGAGGACCCCGCCGGCGGGCTCGTCATCGGCTTCGGCCCGTTCCACGGCCCATTCGAGGGCATCATCGAGCTTCCCGGCGACGTGGATGTTCTCCTCGCCGAAGCCCAGGTCAACCGCGATTTCGGCCAGGTCCTCGGCCGGGACGGCCCGGGGCGAGTTGGACTGGGTGAAGCAGTATTCGGTGGCGAGGCCGCCCAGGGATTCCTTGAGCTGGCGCAGGATCTCCTCGGCATCCTTCTCCCGCAGCACGCCGACCACCACCACCAGCTTGGTGAAGTTGAAGGCCTCGTGGATGGCCTCGGCGGAGACCCGGATGCCCTCCGGGTTGTGGGCCGCGTCCACGATGATGGTCGGCGCGGTGCGGACCACCTCAAGCCGTCCAGGGGAGGTGACGGAGGCGAAGGCCTCCTGCAGGATCTCGGCGTCGATCGCCTTTTCCCCGCCAAAGAACGCTTCCAGCGCAGCAATGGCGACGGCGGCGTTCTCGGCCTGGTGCGCGCCGTGCAGCGGCACCAGCAGGTCCTCGTAGCGTCCGGCGATGCCCTGGATGGTGACCATCTGGCCGCCGACCGCGACGGTGCGGGATTCGACGCCGAACTCCACGCCCTCGAAGCGGAACGGCACGTTGACCTCTTTGGCCTTTTCCAGCAGGACCTGGGCCGCGTCGACCGGCTGCGCCGCGCTGATGAGGAAGCTGCCGGGCTTGATGATGCCGGCCTTCTCGTAGGCGATGTCCCCGGTGGTGTCGCCCAGCAGATCGGTGTGGTCCAGCGAGATCGGGGTGACGACGGCCACCTGGCCATCGCCGACGTTCGTGGCGTCGGTGATGCCGCCCAGGCCCACTTCGATCACGGCGACGTTGACCGGCTGGTCAGCGAAGACCGCGAAGCCCAGGATGGTCAGGCACTCGAAGTAGGTCAGCCGGGGCTGGCCCGCCGCCTCGAGTTCGCCGTCCACGATCTGCAGGTAGGGACGGATCTCGTCCCAGATCCGGACGAACGTCTCATCCGGCACCGGGGCGCCGTCGATGCTGATCCGCTCGGTGACCTTGGACAGGTGCGGGCTCGTGTAGCGGCCGGTGCTCAGGCCGTGGGCGCGCAGCCCGGCCTCGATCATCCGGGCCGTGGAGGTCTTGCCGTTGGTGCCGGTGACGTGGATGATCGGGAACGCCTTGTTCGGCTCCCCCAGGATTTCCATGGCCCGGTGCAGCGGGGCGAGCCGCGGCTCCATTTTGTTTTCCGGCGCCCGGCCCAGGAGCTCGGCGTAGACGCTTTCAACGGAGAATTCATCGGTCATGGTTTAGGCTCCAACTTTCTTGGCAACGCTGACCTGTGGGTCCTTGATGTCGGCCGCCAGGGTTTCCAGCTCGACGGTCAGGGTTTCGGTCTTGACCAGCTCCGCGTTGGCCAGCAGCGCCTCGACGACGTCCTGCTTCGCCGTGACGGACGTGCTGATCCGGTCGCTGACATTGAGTCCGGCGTCCTTGCGGGCCTGCTGGATGGCGCGGACCATGTCACGGGCCAGGCCCTCGGCCTCCAGCTCCGGGGTGACCTCGGTGTTGAGGACCACGAAGCCGCCGCCGGGAAGCACGGCGGCCGCGCGTGAGCCTTCGCCTTCCGCGGCCTCGGCCACGACGGTTTCCAGGGTGTACTCCTGCGGTTCGAGGTCGAGGCCGCCGGCGGTGACCACCCCGGCGTCGCTGACCGACCAGTCGCCGGACTTGGAGCCCTTGATGGCCTGCTGGACGTTCTTGCCCAGGCGCGGGCCGGCGGCCCGGGCATTGACCACGAGCTTCTGCTCGATGCCGAACTCCTCCGGGGAGGCGCTCTCGGCGTCCAGCAGGCGGACCGAGCGCAGGTTCAGTTCATCGGCGACGACGGCGGCGAAGCCGCCCAGCGCGTCCGCGCCCGGTGCCACGACCGTGAGTTCCTGCAGCGGCAGGCGCACGCGCAGGTTCGCGGCCTTGCGCAGCGAGGAGCCGGTGGAGCAGATCTGCTGCACCCGGTCCATCGCCTCGACCAGGCCCGGGTTGGCCGGGAACAGTCCGGCATCCGGCCAGTCGGCCAGGTGCACGGAACGCCCGCCGGTGAGGCCGCGCCAGATCTCCTCGGAGATCAGCGGCAGCAGAGAGGCGGCCACGCGGGTGACGGTCTCCAGCGCGGTGTAGAGCGCGTCGAAGGCGTCCACACTCTCGTCGAAGAAGCGCTGGCGGCTGCGGCGGACGTACCAGTTGGTGAGCATGTCCAGGTAGCTGCGCAGCTCGTCGCAGGCGCCGGAGATGTCGTAGCTGTCCAGCTGGGCGGTCATGTTCCGGACCAGGTCCCCGGTGTTGGCCATGAGGTACTGGTCCAGGGTGTCGGCGTAGCCGTCGTAGCGGAGCTTCGCGTCGTACCCGCGCCCGCCATCTGCCGCGTTCGTGTACAGCGTGAAGAAACTGTAAACGTTCCACAGCGGCAGTATGACCTGGCGGACGCCGTCGCGGATGCCCTGCTCGGTGACCACGAGGTTGCCGCCGCGCAGGATCGGGCTGGACATCAGGAACCAGCGCATGGCGTCGGAGCCGTCGCGGTCCAGGACCTCGGAGACGTCCGGGTAGTTGCGCAGGCTCTTGGACATCTTCTGCCCGTCCGAACCCAGCACGATGCCGTGGCTGATGACGTTGCGGAAGGCCGGACGGTCGAACAGCGCGGTGGAAAGGATGTGCAGCATGTAGAACCAGCCGCGTGTCTGGCCGATGTACTCGACGATGAAGTCCGCCGGGTTGTGCGTGTCGAACCATTCCTCGTTCTGGAACGGGTAGTGGACCTGGCCGTAGGGCATGGAACCGGAGTCGAACCAGACGTCCAGGACGTCCTCGACGCGGCGCATCACGGACTGGCCTTCTTCCGGAGTGCGGGGGTCATCCGGGTTCGGGCGGGTGAGCTCGTCGATGAACGGCCGGTGCAGGTCCACCTGGCCGGCCTTGTTCAGCGGCAGGCGGCCGAAGTCGGCCTCGATCTCGGCCAGGGAGCCGTAGACGTCGGTGCGCGGGTAGTCCGGGTCGGTGGACTGCCAGACGGGGATGGGGCTGCCCCAGTAGCGGTTGCGGCTGATGGACCAGTCGCGGGCGTTGGCGAGCCACTTGCCGAACTGGCCGTCCTTGACGTTGCCCGGGATCCAGTTGATGTCCTGGTTGAGCTCGGACATGCGGTCCTTGAACTTGGTGACCTCGACGTACCAGGAGGACACGGCGCGGTAGATCAGCGGGTTGCGGCAGCGCCAGCAGTGCGGGTAGCTGTGCTCGTAGCTGGCCTGGCGGACCAGGCGGCCCTGGGCGCGGAGCACCTGGGTGATGGGCTTGTTGGCCTCGAATACCTGCAGCCCGGCGATTTCGGCGAGGTCGCCGTGGCCGAAGAGCGGCAGGAACTTTGCGCCTTCGTCGACCGAGAGGACAACGGGGATGCCGGCCTCTTCACAGATCTTCTGGTCGTCTTCGCCGTAAGCGGGGGCCTGGTGGACGATGCCGGTGCCGTCGGTGGTGGTGACATAGTCGGCCACGAGGAAGCGCCAGGCGTTCTCGGTGCCGTACTTTTCGGCGTCGTGGAAGTAGTCCCAGAGCGGCTCATAGCTCAAGCCGTTGAGCTCGGCGCCGGTGTGGCGGGAGGTGATCGCGGCTTCCGCGGCGGCGGCACCCTCGGCCCCGTCGCCGTAGCCGAGGTCCTTGGCGTAGGCGGCCAGGAGGTCCGCGGCCAGCAGGAAGCTGCCCGTGACGGGGGCGTCGGCCGCCGCGGCCTTGATCCCGTGCGGGCCGGCAGGCAGGACCACGTAGCTGATGTCGGGCCCGACGGCGAGCGCCAGGTTGGTGGGCAGCGTCCAGGGCGTGGTGGTCCAGGCAAGTGCCTGTACCCCGGCGAGCTGCCTGGACAGCTCCGAGTCCCCTGCCGTGATGGGGAACGTGACCGTGACGGTCTGGTCCTGGCGGTTCTTGTAGACGTCGTCGTCCATGCGCAGCTCATGGTTGGACAGCGGCGTCTCGTCCTTCCAGCAGTACGGCAGGACGCGGTAGCCGTTGTAGGTCAGGCCTTTTTCGTGCAGCTGCTTGAAGGCCCAGAGCACGGACTCCATGTACTCGACGTTGAGCGTCTTATAGTCGTTTTCGAAGTCCACCCAGCGCGCCTGGCGGGTGACGTAGCTCTTCCATTCGTCGGCGTACTTCATGACGGAGGCGCGGCAGGCGTCGTTGAACTTGTCGATGCCCATGGCCTCGATCTGGGTCTTGTCCGTCATGCCCAACTGCTTCATGGCTTCCAGCTCGGCGGGCAGGCCGTGGGTGTCCCAGCCGAAGCGGCGCTCCACGCGGCGGCCGCGCTGGGTCTGGTAGCGGCCCACGAGGTCTTTGGCGTAGCCGGTCAGGAGGTGGCCGTAGTGCGGCAGGCCGTTGGCGAAGGGCGGGCCGTCGTAGAAGACGAACTCGTTGGACCCGTCCTGACCAGCATCCCGCTGGTCGATGCTCGCCTGGAAGGTGCCGTCCTGGTCCCAGTATTTGAGGATGCGCTCTTCGATCTCCGGGAACTTCACGGAGGCAGACACACCGGAGGTGTTGGAAACTGCGTTGGAAGCCGCGTTTGACGCAGAGGTGGTGGAGCCGGCGCCTGTGGCGGAGGCCTTGGGGTAATAAGTCATCTCGACATCCTGGGTTGAGCTGGTGAACACATGCATTCAGGATGCGAGGACGGCCCTGTTGTCTTCCGACACCACGGACCGCGGTACCACCTCACTTACCGCCACCGGTCCGCTCCCCTTCGCGAAAGGTTCTGCACCGGCGTCGGCCGCTCATTACTGCTGTGACGGGCTTACCCGTCCGGTTCTACTGGCCCGTGCACGCACCGTGGCGACTAAATCTCCACCTCACGCGAGGGTGTTCTTCCGGAAGCTCACCGGTGATGGCCGGGTCAAAGCTGCTACGTCGATGGTACCGGAGAAAATAGTGCGTTTCACTGCCCCGCTGCAGTGACGGGCAGTGCGACTGCATTTCACAGCTACTAACTCCGCTGTGAGGGGCGACGCCGGCGGTCCGACTGCATAGACTCATGCCATGACCGTCCCCCGGCCGCCCCGGGCCTACCCGTGAAGCGCCGCAGCGCCAGCCGCCGGTGGCAGGTGTCCTCTGTCCTCTGCGCCGCGCCCGTTGCGGTGGTATCCATCTTCCGGGCGGTCCCGGGGCCCTGGCCGGCCCCGGTGGTCCAGCTCGTGGCCTTCACGCCCTGGTTCGCGCTCCCTGCGGGCGCGGCCCTCCTGCTCGCGCTGCCGGGGCGGCGTCCCTGGGCGGCCCTCCCGGCCGGCGCCCTCCTGGCCCTCCAGCTGCTGTGGCTGTTCCCGCCGGACCGGGTGGCGGACAGGCTTCTGCCCCGGCAGGCGGATTCGCTGCCTGGCGAGCAACGGAGCACGGGGCAGGCACAGTCCACAGCCCCGGCGGCGACGGCGGAACTTACGGTCATGAGCCTCAACGCCTGGAAAGGCCAGGCGGACGCCGCGGAAGTTGTCCGGCTGGTGCGTGAAAACGGTGTCGGGCTGCTCGCCGTCCAGGAACTCTCCCCGGACCTGGAAAAACGGCTGGACGCGGAGGGGCTGGACGCGCTGCTTCCGCACCGGATCAGCCGCTCGAGGGACGGCGCGGGCGGCGGCGCCGTGTACTCCTCACGCCCGATCATTCCGGTGGACTCCGTGGACGGTTCCGCCTTCCACATGCCAACGGTGCAGCTGGAGCTCGACGCCGGCGGCCGGCCGGCCCCCCTCACCGTGACCAACGTGCACACCAAGGCTCCGGTGTGGGGCCGGGCCGGGCAGTGGCGGAGTGAATTGGCTGCCCTGGGCCGCCTTGCCGCCCGTCCCGGCAGCATGCTGCTGCTGGGCGACTTCAACGCCACCCTCGACCACGCCGAGTTCCGCCAGATCCTTCAGGGCCCTGACGGCACCGGGCCCGGCGGCCCCCGCGTCGACGCGGGCGCCGCCGCCCTGGCACGGCTGGTTCCGACCTGGCCGATGGCCGGGCCCCCGCTGCCGGGCGTGGTGATCGACCACATCGTGACCAGCCCGCAGGTGGGCAGCAGCGGCTATGCCGTGCTGCCGGTGGCCGGGACGGACCACGCGGCGGTCCTGGCCACGTTGTCCGTCCCCGCGGCGGACTAGCTGCGCGGCAGTTTCATGCCGGACTCGGCCATCACGTCCCGGAGCCGGTCCGGGTAATCCGTGATCAGCCCGTCCACGCCGGCACCGATGAGCGCCCGCATGGTGGGCTTGTCATCAACGGTCCACGGAATGACCTGCATGCCTGCCGCATGGGCACGGCGGACCATGTCGGCGGTGACGTAGGGAACATAGCCCGGATCCGTCACGGCGCCGTCCTGCGGCGTGCCGTGCACGGGAGAGATGGCGTCGAAGCCCAGGGACGAGGCTGCGGCGACGAGGTCACCGCCGAAGTCATCGGCGTCGATGCCGCCCAGCCACGGCGACTTGCCGGGCCGGCCTGCCTGGAGGAAGTCCTTGTTGGTCAGGGCCACGGTGCGGATCTGGGGATCGCGCTGCTGGACCAGGCGCAGTGAGCCCCAGTCGAAACTCTCGATTGAGACGCGGCTCTGCATGTGGGCGGCCTTGATTTCGCGGAGCGCGACGTCGACGAACTGCTCCCGCGGGGCCGTTTCCTGCGGCGCCCCTGCCTCGACCTTGGTTTCGATGTTGAACTTCACCTGGCTGGCGCGGTGCGAGTCCGCCAGGGCGAAGACCTCGGCCAGCGTGGGCATCTTGGCGCCCGGCGAGGCCACCTGGCCCGGGAACTGGGGCAGCGTGAGGGTGCCGCAGTCCAGGCTGCGGACCTGCGCGAACGTCAGGTCCTTGATGTATTTGCCCACGTAGGGGAACTGTGGGTCGTTCGGCGTGACAGGAGCCGTATCCAGGCACTTCTGGCCGCTGATCTTGCGGTCGTGGGTGATGACCTCGTGGCCGTCCTTGGTGATCTGGAGGTCCAGTTCGAGGGTGGAGACGCCGGTCTCGATCCCCTTGGCGAAGGACGCCAGGGTTGACTCGACAGTCAAGCCGATGCCGCCTCGATGGGCCTCGAGGTCAAAGTGGTTGCCCTGGCCGTTGGGGTTCGTGTCGGCCGCGTGGGCCTCGGCGGCGTTTGCCTGGGCAGCGTTTGCCTGGGCAGCGGCGGCGAGGAGCAGGGCTGCGCTGAGTACGGCAGCGCCGAGCTTCGTCGGGGTTCGCATGGGAAAGTTCTCCACTCTGGTGGTGTGCAGTTGCATGCGCCACCTTGCCCAACCCCGGCCAACTCCGGACCAGCGCAGCCTGACCTGCGCCCCACGCCTCGGTGAACGTCAGGTGTCGCAGCCGGATGTCCCGGCCCCTTGCCCCGCCCTTGGCCCCGCTCCTGGCCCCGCCCTACTGGTTCTTGCGGATCAGCTTGTAGTTGGCCGCCTGCGCCACCGGGCGGATCACGATCTGGTCCAGGTTGATGTGGTGCGGCGCGACGACGGCGTAGCGGACCACATCGGCCACGTCCTCGGCGGTCAGTGGCTTCTCGACTCCCTGGTACACCTTGGCCGCCGCGTCCTGGTCGCCGAGGCGGTTCAGGGCGAATTCCTCGGTCTGCACCAGCCCGGGGGCCACCTCGATCACGCGGAGGTTGTGCTCGGCCTCTTCGAGCCGCAGGGCGCCGGTCAGGGCGTGCTGGGCGAACTTGGCCGCGTTGTAGCCGCCGCCGCCCTCATAGGCCGCGAGCCCGGCCGTGGAGGTCAGGTTCAGCACGGTTCCCTCGCCGCAGGCACGCAGCATGGGCAGGAACGCGCGGATCAGCTTCATGCTGCCCAGCACGTTGACCTGGAACATCCATTCCCAGTCCTCGGTTTTGGCCCCGGCGACCTTGTCGGCGCCGCGGGCACCACCGGCGATGTTGATCAGCGTGTCGATGCCGCCGGCGCGGGTCACCTCATCGAGCAGCCGGGCCACATCGGCGTCGTCGGTCACATCGGCGGGAAGGGCGACGGCGCCGGTTTCGGCGGCGAGCGCTTCGAGCCGGTCGGCACGGCGGGCGACGGCGAACACGGTCCAGCCTTCCTTGCGGAGCGCACGCACCGTGGCCTCGCCGATTCCGGTGCTGGCGCCGGTGACTACTGCTGCTTTGGCTCCTGCTGCAGTGAATTCTTGTGTGTTGTTGTCGATTCCCTCAGTCATGGCACCACAGTAACGGCAATGCCGGGCTCATTTCCTGCTGCTGCTGCCGTGCTCCAGGAACTCCTGCAGCACCCGGGCATGGTTGGTCTCCGGGTCCCGTGCACCGAACAGCAGCGTCACTTTCCCGTGCTCCGCCGCGAGTCCGTACAGCGTCTGCACGGCCGGGTTGCCCTCGAGCTCGGCTTCGTAGGCCGCCCGGAAGTCCGCGAACCGTTCCTGCATGTGCCCGAATTCATTGCGCAGCGGTGCAGACGGTGCCACGTCCTTGAGCCAGAGCTCCAGGTGGGCCCGTTCCTTGCTGACTCCGCGGGGCCAGAGCCGGTCCACCAGGACCCGGCAGCCGTCGTCGTCGGAAGGGTCGTCGTAGATGCGCTTGATCACGAAGGTTCCGGCAGAATTACCCTGAGAATTGCCCATCTGCGCATGCTACTTCACGTTACTTGGGCGGCGCCCACACCCGGAGATCCCGCCGCCGGCCGCATCCCGTACATCAGGGGATGGAAGTTAGTGGAAGAATTGGCCCATGGCTGAAGACAATCAGGGTACAGACACGCCCACCACCGCCCCCATCAACGTTCCGGACAAGCCCGCCCTGGAGGGGCTGGAAGAGGCGCTTACGCAGCGCTGGCTTGGCGAAGGGACCTACAAGTTCAACCCGGACACCACCCGGGCGCAGGTCTACTCGATCGACACTCCCCCGCCCACCGCATCGGGATCCCTCCACGTGGGACACATGTTCTCCTACACCCAGACCGACGTCCTGGCGCGCTACCAGCGCATGACCGGCAAGAACGTCTTCTACCCCATGGGCTGGGACGACAACGGCCTGCCCACCGAGCGCCGCGTGCAGAACTACTACGGCGTGCGCTGCGATCCCGCGATCGCCTACGACGCCGGCTACCGCCCCCCGGCCGAGCCCGCCAAGAACCAGCGCGACTTCGACGTCATCTCCCGCAAGAACTTCATCGAGCTGTGCGAAGAGCTCGCGGTCGAGGACGAGAAGGTCTTCGAGCACCTGTTCCAGACACTGGGCCTGTCCGTGGACTGGGATCTGACCTACCGGACGATCGATAACAAGTCCCGCGCCATCTCGCAGCGCGCTTTCCTGGCCAACCTGGCCGCAGGCGACGCGTACATGGCCGAGGCCCCCACCCTGTGGGATGTCACGTTCCGCACCGCCGTGGCCCAGGCCGAGCTCGAAGACCGCGAAGTCGCTGGCGCCTACTACCGCTACCCCTTCTTCACCGAAGACGGCGAAAAGATCTTCATCGAAACCACCCGCCCCGAGCTGCTGGCCGCCTGCGCCGCGCTCGTGGCCAACCCCGACGACGAGCGCTACAAGCCGCTGTTCGGCAAGAAGGTCACCTCTCCCCTGTTCGGTGTCGAGGTAGAGGTCAAGGCCCACCCGCTGGCCAAGGCAGACAAGGGCTCCGGCGTCGCCATGGTCTGCACCTTCGGCGACCTCACCGACGTCACCTGGTGGCGCGAACTGCAGCTGCCCACCCGCGCGATCGTGGGCCGCGACGGCCGCATCATCGGCGAGACCCCGGAGTGGATCACCACCGAAGAAGGCCGCGCCAACTTCGCGGCCATCGCCGGCAAAACGGTGTTCAGTGCCAAGGAGTCCGTGGTGGAGCTCCTGGCCGCCGCGGAACTGCTTGACGGCGAGCCCAAGAAGATCATGCACCCGGTGAACTTCTTCGAGAAGGGCGACAAGCCCCTCGAGGTCGTCACCTCACGCCAGTGGTACATCCGCAACGGCGGACGCGACGAGGACCGGCGCGAACGGCTGATCGGCCGCGGCAACGAGATCGAGTTCCACCCCGCCTTCATGCGCTCCCGCTACGAGAACTGGATCTCGGGGCTCAACGGCGACTGGCTCGTGTCCCGCCAGCGCTTCTTCGGCGTGCCGGTACCGGTCTGGTACCCCCTGGATGCCGACGGCAACCCCGAATACGACGCACCGATCGTCCCGTCGGACGCGCAGCTGCCCGTGGACCCCGCGGCAGATGCGGCCCCCGGCTACGAGGAAGCCCAGCGCGACGTGCCCGGCGGCTTCACCGGCGACGCGGACGTCCTCGACACCTGGGCCACGTCCTCCCTGACCCCCCAGATTGTGGGCGGCTGGAGCACCGACGAGGCGCTCTTCGCCAAGGTCTACCCCTTCGACGTGCGCCCGCAGGGCCATGACATCATCCGGACCTGGCTGTTCTCCTCCGCCGTCCGCGCCGACGCGCTGCAGAAGACCGCACCGTGGAAGCACGCGGCCATCTCCGGCTGGATCCTGGACCCGGACCGGAAGAAGATGTCCAAGTCCAAGGGCAACGTCATTGTGCCCACGGATGTGCTGGAGGAGTACGGCTCCGACGCCGTGCGCTACTGGGCTGCCTCGGCCAAGCTCGGCGCGGACACCGCCTACGAGATCGCGCAGATGAAGATCGGCCGCCGCCTGGCCATCAAGCTGCTCAACGCCTCCAAGTTCGTCCTGAACCTGGGCGCCACCGAGGACTCGGTCGTCTCCGGCGACCTGTCCGTGCTGAGCAACCCCTTAGACCGGGCCGTCCTGGCCCAGCTCGCCGACGTCGTCGAGCAGGCGACCAAGGCATTCGAGGGCTACGACTACGCCCGGGCGCTGCAGATCACCGAGAGCTTCTTCTGGAACTTCACCGACGACTACGTGGAGCTCATCAAGGACCGTGCCTACGGTGCGGCCGGCGAGGAGCAGCAGGCATCCGTGCTGGCCGCCCTCGCGACGAGCCTGGACACCCTCCTGCGGCTCTTCGCGCCGTTCCTGCCGTTCGCCACGGAGGAAGTCTGGAGCTGGTGGCGCACCGGTTCCGTGCACCGCGCCCAGTGGCCCTCCGCCATCACGGTCGACGGCGACACGACCCTCCTGGCCACGGTGGGAACCGCGCTCAGCGGCATTCGCAAGGCCAAGTCCGAGGCCAAGGTCAAGCAGCGCACCGAGGTGCTGTCCGCGACGATCACGGCCTCGGAATCCCTCACGACCCAGCTCAAGGCCGGCCTCGCCGACCTCAAGGCCGCGGCCAACGCCCGTGAACTGGCGCTTGTCGCCGGCGAGGGTGAACTGGCCGTCAGCGACGTTGTGCTGGCACCTGCCGAGCCGCCTGTCCAGGCGTAGTCTCCGGCGGAAACAACACGAAGGGGCCCTCGGCCCGGTTCAGAGAAGCAATTCTGATCCGGCGGGGCCCCTTCGGCGTCGCGGGGAGGCTCAGACCGCGAAGGACGTCTCGAAGTGCGTCAGCACCGGCGGGGCGGCCAGGAGTTCTGCCAGCCCGCTCGCGCCGTCGCCTGCGCGCCAGGCGCGATAGGCGGCGTCGTGTTCCATCGATGCCCACTGTTCGACCACGAGAAAATGCGCCGGATCCGCGCTGTCGACCAGCACATCGACCCCGAGGCAGCCGTCAAAGGCGCGCGTATCGGAGAGAATATCGCGGAGCACCGCGGGCGCCGTGGGCAGGGCTTCGGCTTTGACGTTCAAGTCGAGATGGGCTGTAACGGGCATGGCGCTCCAATGTTCGCAGGTGGGGACAGGACAAAACCGGGTACAACCGGGCGGGTTGCCCGGAGATCACGGCACGGGGACCGCTGCCCCGTCATTGGAAGCAACAGCCGGGCCGCCGGGCTTGTTCCTTCGGCCCGGAACCCGGGGCGGCACAAGCAAGTCCTACCGCTGAGGAGTGAGGTCACCCGGCACGGGTGAGGCGCCGCACCTCACCGGGGGCACAGAATGAAGGTGCAGCGGTCCGTCGGATCGCCTCGAACCCCAAGAAGAAGCGGAGGTCATACGCATGACTGAGACACTCGATGAACTGGGGCCGGTCGACTGGATCGTCGTTGAATTCCCCGGACCCGATTTCGGCAAGGGCCAGATCGCCCCGTTCCTGGAGGACCTGGTCCAGCGTGACCTCGTCAGGGTGCTCGACATGGTGTTCCTGAGGAAGATGGAGGACGGCACTCTCGAGACGGCGGAGATCTCCGATCTGGACCCGAGCGAGCTCGGCGAGGTGCGCACGGCCGAGGCCGACCTGGCCATGGTGCTCTCTGAGCAGGATGTCATGGACCTGGCCGAGACGATCGCGCCCGGCCACTCCGCCGCGGTGCTCGTCTGGGAGAACCTGTGGGCGGCCCCGTTCGGCACGGCAGTCCGCAAGGCCGGCGGCCAACTCGTGGCCAGCGGCCGGATCCCGACCCAGGCCGTCATCGCCGCCTTCCAGGCCGATGCCGAAGACCAGTCCCCTGAAGAAGCGATAGAAGGAGCCTGACATGCCACTGGCAGCACGACGCAGACGCAGGACCGCAGCCGCCGTCGGCGGGGCCGTTGTCGTCGCCCACGGGATCAACCGTCGCGGCGACCGGCGGGAAGACCGCCGTGACGACCGCGGCGACCGCCGGGAAGACCGCCGCGACTAACACCCGCGGCTGACCCCCGCGACTGACAACGCGGAGCCGGCCCCGGGCACCCGCAGGTGCGCATGACTCCTCCCGGGTCGTGCGCACCTGCACAATGCCCAGTCTGCACCCCGGAAGCGCCCGTGGACGGCGATCTGACGAATTTGGTCACACTGCTTTGGGCCGCACTGTTTTTGGGCAAGGTGTTTTTGGGCAAAGCAAAGTGTTTTTGGGCAAAGGGGAAGCCCCATCAGCGTTAGCCGTTGGTGGGGCTTCGACTTTTCGATTGTCACGTGACGTCATAGACAATCTGGCGGGATCCTTAGACTTTCAGGTCTTCCTACCTCGTCACTGGTAGCCATCATCTGACTTTGCCGAAGGCTGCGTCGGATGAGTGTCACTGAATCTTTGGTTCCTGCGTCCCTCTTCTTTCGAAGTGGGTAAGTTCCATTGTTGTCCTCCGGCCTGCTGTGCACAAGAGCCCCGGCAGAACTACATCGGAGTAGTTCTGCCGGGGCTCCCGGGAGGCCGGGCAGCGGCCCGGCAGGCCTAGTTAAAGACCGGGCTTTCGGTACGGCTGCGCTTGATTTCGAAGAAGTACGGGAAGGATGCCAGGGTCACCGTGGCGTCCCAGATCTGTCCTGCTTCCTCGCCGCGCGGGATGCGCGTCAGGACCGGGCCGAAGAAGGCCGTGCCGTTGAAGGCGACGACGGGTGTGCCCACGTCCTGTCCGACCAGCGAGATGCCTGCCTCGTGGCTGGCGCGCAGCTTTGCATCGAATTCGTCGCTCTGGCCCGCGGCGGCAAGCTCGGCCGGCAGTCCGGCCTCGGCCAGCGACTTGGCGATGACCTCGTCAATGTCCTTGATGCCTTCGTTGTGGATCTTGGTGCCCATGGAGTCATAGAGCGCCTTGATAAATTCGGCACCGTGCTGTTCAGCGGCGGCGGTGATGACGCGGACCGGAGCCCACGCCTTCTTCATGAACTCGCGGTACTGCTCGGGCAGTTCCTCGCGGCCCTCGTTGAGCACGGCGAGGCTCATGACATGCCACTCGGTCTTGATGTCGCGGACTTCTTCGACTTCACCGATCCAGCGGGAGGTGACCCAGGCGAAGGGGCACATCGGGTCGAACCAGAAGTCGGCTTTGTTGGTCATGGTTTCAGACACAGGTGTTCTCCTTAGGGAAGTCTGCGGGGAAAGCGCCGGGGCGGATCACGCACACGGCGCGCTAAAAATTACAGCGACCTTGGCCGCGATAATATTCCGGATCAGGCGGACTTGCGCCGTTTGACCTCGTCGTGGGCGATCATCGTGGGCGCCGCCTTCTTGGTCACGACCTCTTCGGTGATCACGACGCTGGCGACGTCGTCGCGGCTGGGGAGGTCGAACATGACCGGGAGCAGGACTTCCTCCATGATGGCGCGCAGCCCCCGGGCCCCGGTGCCGCGCTCCAGCGCCTGGTCGGCAATGGTGTTGAGGGCCTCGTCCTCGAAGATGAGCTCGACGCCGTCGAGCTGGAACATCTTCTGGTACTGCTTGACGAGGGCATTCTTCGGCGTCGAGAGGATCTGGATGAGCGCGGCGCGGTCCAGGTTGGAGACGGTGGTGATGACGGGCAACCGGCCGATGAACTCCGGGATCAGCCCGAACTTGAGCAGGTCTTCCGGCATGACCTCGCCGTAGGAATCCGTGGTGTTCTTGACCTCGTTGAGCGGGGCGCCGAATCCGATGCCCTTGCGCCCGGACCGCGAACCGATGATGTCCTCGAGCCCCGCGAAGGCGCCGGCCACGATGAAGAGCACGTTGGTGGTGTCGATCTGGATGAATTCCTGGTGCGGGTGCTTGCGTCCGCCCTGCGGCGGGACCGAGGCCACCGTGCCCTCGAGGATTTTCAGGAGCGCCTGCTGCACGCCCTCACCCGAGACGTCCCGGGTAATGGACGGATTCTCGCTCTTGCGTGAGATCTTGTCGATCTCATCGATGTAGATGATGCCCTGCTCGGCCTTTTTGACGTCGTAGTCGGCGGCCTGGATGAGTTTGAGGAGGATGTTTTCAACGTCCTCACCGACGTAGCCGGCTTCGGTCAGGGCCGTGGCGTCGGCGACGGCGAACGGGACGTTGAGGCGGCGGGCGAGGGTTTGGGCCAGATAGGTCTTGCCGCAGCCGGTGGGTCCGATCAGCAGGATGTTGGACTTGGCGATCTCGACGTCGTCGTGGTGCACGCCGTCGGCGAGGCTGCCGCTCTTCGGCGCGTGGCCGGCCTGGATCCGCTTGTAGTGGTTGTACACCGCGACGGCGAGCGAACGCTTGGCGGGTTCCTGGCCAATCACGTATTCCTGCAGGAAATCAAAGATTTCGCGGGGCTTGGGCAACTCGAAACTGCCCAGGTCAGCTACTTCCGCGAGTTCCTCTTCGATGATCTCGTTGCAGAGTTCGATGCACTCGTCGCAGATGTAGACGCCGGGCCCGGCAATGAGCTTGCGGACCTGCTTCTGGCTCTTTCCGCAGAAAGAACACTTCAGCAGATCTGTGCTCTCGCCAATCCGAGCCATGTGTGAACCCCTTTAGTAGCTTGCTGCTGGCTGTGACATGTTCCACTCTAGGTCACTTTGGGCCCGTTGGGTGGAAAGCGGACGCCGGTGCGGCCAAGTAAAAATGCCGCACCGGCGCCGCGGATTGCTGATTAGCGCGCGATTGCCTGGGGCTTGATCTTGCGGGAATCGAGGACCTGGTCAATGAGGCCGTACTGCATGGCCTCGGCGGCCGTGAGGATCTTGTCCCGCTCGATGTCGTTGTTGACCTGTTCCGGCGTCCGGCCGGAGTGCTTGGCCAGCGTGTCCTCGAGCCAGGAGCGCATGCGCATGACCTCGGCGGCCTGGATCTCGAGGTCCGAGGCCTGCCCGCCTTGTCCGCCGGACAGCGAAGGCTGGTGGATCAGTACGCGGGCGTTCGGCAGTGCGAGGCGCTTGCCCGGCGTGCCGGCCGCGAGCAGCACGGCGGCGGCGCTGGCCGCCTGGCCGAGGCAGACGGTCTGGATCTCGGGCCGGATGTACGTCATGGTGTCGTAGATCGCGGTCATGGCGGTGAAGGAACCGCCAGGCGAGTTGATGTAGAGCGTGATGTCGCGGTCCGGGTCGGTGGACTCGAGCACCAGCAGCTGGGCCATGACGTCGTCGGCCGAGGCGTCGTCGACCTGGACGCCGAGGAAGATGATGCGGTCCTCGAACAGCTTGGTGTACGGGTCCTGGCGCTTGAAGCCGTAGGGGGTGCGCTCTTCGAACTGGGGCAGCACGTAGCGGCTGCTCGGCAGGTTGCCGGCAGTCGAACCGAAGTTGTAGTTCATGTTCATTGCTCCTGAATTCATTGCTGTCTACCTGCCGGTCAGTTCTCGGTGGCTGTCGCAGCGCCGCCGCTGTTCCCGGAGCCGTTGGCGTTGGTTCCGCCGCCGCCTGCCACGGATCCGGCGTGTGCGGCGATCTTGTCGAAGAAGCCGTATTCGAGGGCTTCCGGGGCCGTGAACCACTTGTCGCGGTCGTTGTCCTTGAGGATGGTGTCCACACTCTGGCCGGTCTGGTCCGCGGTCAGCTCGGCCATGACTTTCTTCATGTGCAGGATCAGCTCGGCCTGGATCTTGATGTCCGACGCCGTGCCGCCGATGCCGCCGGAGGGCTGGTGCATGAGGATGCGGGCGTTGGGGGTGGCGTAGCGCTTGCCCTTGGTGCCGGAGGAGAGCAGGAACTGGCCCATGGACGCGGCGAGGCCGGTGGCGACCGTGACAACATCGTTCGGGATGAACTGCATGGTGTCGTAGATGGCCATGCCGGCGGTGACGGAGCCGCCGGGTGAGTTGATGTAAAGGTAGATGTCCCTTTCAGGATTCTCCGCCGAGAGCAGCAGCAGCTGGGAGCAGATCGCGTTGGCGTTATCGTCGCGGACCTCGGAGCCGAGCCAGATGATGCGCTCTTTCAGCAGGCGGTTGTAAATGTAGTTATCCTGGGCTGCCGGATCGACCGTGGCCATCCGGGGTGTCCCTGCTTGCTGTGACATATGTACTTACCTCTCGCTGGCGACGGTGACGCCACTGGACGACATCACTGAACTTTCCTACAGCGACACTAACCGTTTTCACGCCCGCTTTGTTCGCTGGCGCCGGGCTGTTCGCTGACGGCGCACGATTGCCGGGACCCCGCGCGCCGGGTCCTGGATGCGGGCCCTTCCCGGCTCCCGAACAGACCGTGCCGGCCGGGCATGGCCGCAGGCGGGGGCTTAAAACAGACGGCCCCCGGATCGGTGATCCGGGGGCCGACTGTTCTAAGTCTCAGTGACTGCTAGAACTTCACTGCTGCGGGGTCATCGCTCGGCGTGGCCTCGGTGCTGGCTTCTGCCGAAGCCGCTTCGTCCTCAACGGTCTCGGCGGCCGGGGCGGCTTCGTCGCCGGGGCGGACGAAGTCGCTCAGGTCAACCTTGTTGCCCTCGGAGTCGGTGACCTCGGCCTGGCCCAGCACGACGGCCAGTGCCTTGCGGCGGCGGACCTCGGAAACCATCATGGGCACCTGGCCGCTCTGATCGATGATCTGGGCGAACTGGTTCGGATCCATGCCGTACTGGCTGGCGGTGGTGACGATGTAGTCGATCAGCTCGTTCTGGCTGACGTTGACTTCTTCCTTCTCCGCGATGGCGTCGAGGATGATCTCGTTCTGGAAGGCGCGTTCGGTGTTGGCCTTGACCTCGGCGCGGTGCTCCTCGGTGTCGTGCTCGCCTTCACCGTGGGCGTTTTCGGCGTTGAAGTGCTGCTCGAGCTGCTCTTCGACGATCGACGCCGGGACGGGAACCTCGACGAGCTCAACGAGCTTGTCCAGGACCTTGTCGCGGGCCTCGACGCCCTGGTCAACAATCTTGGACTCAGCGGCCTGCTTGGCGAGGTCCTCACGGAGTTCGGCCAAGGTGTCGAATTCGCTGGCGAGCTGGGCGAAGTCGTCGTCGGCGACGGGGAGCTCGCGCTCCTTGACGGCCTTGACGGTGACCTTGACCTGAGCGGACTCGCCGGCGTGCTCGCCGCCGACCAGCGTGGTGTCAAAGATGGCGTCCTCGTCGGCGCTGAGGCCGGTGACGGCCTCGTCGAGGCCTTCGAGCATGGTGCCGGCGCCAACCTGGTAGGACAGGCCGGAAGCGGAGTCAACATCGGCGCCGTCGATCGAGGCTGCGATGTCGATCGTCAGGAAGTCGCCATCGGCGGCCGGGCGGTCCACGGACTTCAGCGTGCCGAAGCGGCCGCGGAGCTCGTCCAGGGCCTTGTCGACGTCGGCGTCGGAGGACTCGGCGGCGGCGACCTCAACCTTGATGCCTGCGTAGTCGGGCAGTTCGATTTCGGGGCGGATGTCAACCTCGGCGTGGAACTTGAGCTCGCCGTCGGTGGCGGACGGGTCCGGAACCTCGGTGATCTCGACCTCGGGACGGCTCAGCGGGCGGATGCCGGTTTCCTGCACGGCGGCCTGGTACCAGCCGTTGAGGCCTTCGTTGATGGCCGTCTCCAGGACGTAGCCGCGGCCAACGCGCTGGTCAATGAGCTTGGAGGGGACCTTGCCCTTGCGGAAACCGGGGACCTGGATCTGCGAAGCAACAGTCTTGTATGCCTCTGCGATGCTGGGCTTCAATTCCTCAAAGGGGACCTCAACATTGAGCTTGACCCGCGTGGGGGTGAGGTTCTCGACAGCGCTCTTCACAGTCTAAGTACTCCTGGTGTGGGGGGTATGGGGTTCTGCATTGCCACGTGCTGGCAGTGCTTGCAGAGTCGGGGTGACAGGATTTGAACCTGCGACTTCCTGCTCCCAAAGCAGGCGCTCTAGCCAAGCTGAGCTACACCCCGTAAGTGCACAGAACAGTCTACGGTCATACTGTGCCGATTTGCACATTTGACACCGGGGCCTTGAATTGGGTTTAGTTGTATCCGGCTTGAACAGCCGCCCGGAAGTTTTGCTGGAGTTCCAGTGAGATCCCGGGGACGTAGCTTAATGGTAAAGCCTCAGTCTTCCAAACTGATTACGCGGGTTCGATTCCCGTCGTCCCCTCAGAAATATGACGAAAAAAGCCCCTCTCCGGAGGGGCTTTTTTCGTTGCCCTCCAGGCCCCGGCGGCCGGGGCTTGGAAGGGCAGGCGTGCAAGGGCAGGCGTACCGGCTCAGGCCGGCTGGCAGGCCGGGCACCAGTAAAGCTTCCTGGCGCCGAGCTCGGTCAGCGCCACCGGCGTTCCGCAGTCCCTGCAGCCAAGTCCGTGCCGCCGGTAGACGAAGTGCGCCTCCTCCGGGGCCGGCAGGACGCCGCGGGATATGCCGGCTCCGGCCCCGTTCCAGTACTGCGGCGGCGTCGTGATGATCCGGCCGTCCCGGACGCCGTCGGTCATCATGGCCGCGGTGTCGTCCCAGAGCCGGCGGGCCGCGTCCGGTGACAGTTCGGCGCCGGGCAGCCAGGGGTTGAGCCGCTGCCGGAACAGGAGTTCGGCCCGGTAGACGTTCCCGACGCCGGCAATCACCTTTTGGTCCATCAGCAGGGCCGCCAGCGGTGTGCGTTTGGCCGCCACGCTGGCGCTGAAGGTGTGCCGGTCTCCCGGAAGGTTCCGCAGCGGGTCCGGGCCGAGCCGCGCCAGTATGGCCGCCGCTTCCGCGTCCGTGATCGCCTCGCACGTGGTCGCGCCGCGGAGATCGGCCCAGCCGTGCGCGCCGGCGAGCCGGACGCGGACGGCACCGACCGGCGCGGGCGGGCCCTCATATGCGGCCAGCCCGGCCGCCTCAGCGTCGTCGTAGACTTCCCGCTCCCCCACCTTCCGGGGCGCGCCAATGCTGGAGGCGCCGCGGAAGGTGGCGTCACCGCCGAAATCCCAGGCGCCATAGAGGCCCAGGTGGACGTGCAGGAGAAGCCCGTGCCCGAACTCCAGGAAGAGGTGCTTTCCGTGCGCCACGGAACTGACGAGGGTGTGGCCGTCCAGCAGCGCCGCGCCCTGGGCAAACCGGCCCTGCGGACTGGAGACCGCGAGCCGCTCCCCCGCGAAGACGTCCCCGAACTGGCGGGCCAGCCGGTGGACGGAATGCCCCTCCGGCACTAGTCGATGACCTCGCCGGTGCGCTCGTACGTGGCGATCTTGCCGATCCGGCGGACGTGGCGCTCATCGTTGCTGAAGGGTTCGGCCAGGAACGCCTCGATGATTTCCGTGGCCTCGTCGACGCTGTGCTGGCGGCCGCCGACGGCGACGACGTTGGCGTCGTTGTGCTCACGTGCCAGCTGGGCGGTGGACAGGTTCCAGGCCAGCGCGGCACGGACGCCCTTGACCTTGTTGGCGGCGATCTGCTCGCCATTGCCAGAGCCGCCGAGGACTATGCCGAGGGCGTGGGTTCCGGCCTCCTGGTCCGCGACGACGGCGAGGGCGGCGTTGATGCAGAACGACGGGTAGTCATCCAGGGCGTCGTAGACCTTCGGTCCGTGGTCCACCACCTCATAGCCCTTGGCGCCGAGGTGGCTGACCAGGTGGGCGCTGAGCTCCATTCCGGCGTGGTCGGTGGCAATGTGCACGCGGGGCAGGTCAGAAATGGTCACGGCTGTTCCGTTCGGTTGCGGCGCCGGGCGGCGGCCGGGGCGGTTGGGGTCTGGTCCAAGCGTACTAGGCCGGGCCTCCCGGGACCTTGCTGCAGCCCGCCGGACCCCTCACTGGACGGTCGTGTTACACAGGCCCGGCACGCCGTCGTACTCCGCCGTCTTGCTCCACCGTCCTACTCCACCGGGGACCGACACCGCCGTGCTACACGGCCGTGCTACACGGCGGTGGTCCCGCCGTTCCGCCGGGCCCTGTCCGCCACCCGGGACAGCGTTTGGGCGATATTGTCCGCCGCGGTGGCACTGCCGCCGCTCACCGCCAGCCGGCGCCCGTCCGAGCGGTCGATGACCACCGCGGGGCCGCTGCTGACCAGCATCGCGGTGGTGTTGCCATGGGTCCGGTAACCCCACCCGCCATAGTCCGCCGCCGTGACGTCCCTGGGCGTCGCGGCGTCGATGGCCGCGGCCGGAACCTCCATGACCCGGACGAAGCCTGCCGCGAAGACGTGCAGGCCGCCGCGGTCAACCCGGATCCGGGCCACCAGGAACGCCGCGGCCACCAGGGCCGCCGCCACCAGGAGGACAGACAGCCACGGCACGGCAACGGTCAGGAGGGCGGCCGGCAGAAGCGTTGCGATGCCGAGCATGACGAAGATGGAGCTGCGGGCGTGGACCCAGAGGCTGACCCGGTCCCTGGCCAAATCCGGATCCTGTTCGCGCTCGAGGGCCTGCCGGACGGCGACGTCGTCATCAACGGACCAGCGCTCGTCGGCCTTGAAGACAAAACCCATCACAATGCCCAGGCCGAGGGCCGCGCCGCTGCCGAGGGCCAGGACCGAGGCGTCCACATGGGATCCCCGCGCATCGGGCAGGCCCAGCTGGCCCACGAGCACGGCGGCAAGGACTGTGGCGACGAACAGGCTCATGGACAGGCCGGCGCCCATCATGATGCGGCGCATCATCGCGGGGCGCGACAGCGGCACGGCCTGCAGCAGCACGGCCCAGCCGATCACCACGATCAGCGAGGCTCCGGCTCCCGCGACCGTCACGAACGGCGCGAAGTCGGCGGCACCGGCGGCGGTCCAGCGGACGGCCAGCGGCTCGGGCAGATCCGGGCGTACCAGAAGCGCACACACCACGAATCCTGCCGCCAGCATCAGGGGGAAACCGATGGCAAAGCGCAGCGCCCTGGCATCGACGGAGTCACGGATCTTTCCCATGCTCCAACGCTACCGCGGACGCCCCTTGATGGATCTGGGGACGTGCGCGCAGGTCAGGAGGTGGACGGGAAGCAAATGTGGGATCAGGCACGTAGTCCGGCGCCCGGACCTCGCCACGAGCAAGAAGAGACCGCCGGGGCAACGTCAACGTGGCCGCCCCAACCGCACCCATCTGACACGAACGGCCGCCAAGGGCATCGGCTAAGCGGCCATTCGTGGCAAATCGTGGGCTGGATGCGGAGGCCTTGGGGCCGGTTGTGACCGGGCTAACTTGCCAAGGGCCGCTAACGTGAAAGAATAATTTCACAGTATCGCCGGCGGCCGCGGCCGCGGCCGGCCGGCAGTATCCATCTTCTTCTGGAGGCCCCTTTGCCCGGTATGAACCTGACCCGCGCCGAAGCCCGCGAGCGCGCCGCCCTGATCGACGTCGACTCCTACGAGGTCAGCCTGGACCTGACCCGCGGCGAGAAGGTCTTCGGCTCCACCACGGCCGTGAAGTTCCGGGCCAAGCCGGGCTCGTCGACCTTCATCGACGCCGTCACCCACGCCGTGCACAGCGTGAGCCTCAACGGCCGCGAACTGGATCCGGCCGAGGTCTCCGACGGCGTCCGGATCCAGCTCCCGGACCTCGCGGCCGAGAACCACCTGCTGGTGGTCGCCGACGCCCCGTACATGAACACCGGTGAAGGCCTGCACCGCTTCGTGGATCCGGTGGACAACGAGGTCTACCTGTACACCCAGTTCGAGGTCCCGGATTCGCGGCGCATGTTCGCCGTCTTCGAACAGCCCGACCTGAAGGCCAGCTTCACGTTCACCGTCACCGCCCCCTCGCACTGGGATGTCGTGTCCAACTCCCCCACCCCGGTGCCGGTGGAGACCATCCCCGGCGCGGATGGGGGCGCCCGCTCTGTCTGGGAGTTCACGCCGACACCGCGGCTGTCCTCCTATGTCACCGCCCTGATCGCCGGGCCGTACCAGTCGGTGGGCAGCGAGGTCACGTCGGCGGCGGGCAAGGTCACCCCGCTGGGCATCTTCGCCCGCAAGTCGCTCATGCAGTACCTCGATGCGGACAACATCTTCGAACTCACCCGGCAGGGCTTCGAGTTCTTCGAGGCCCAGTTCGGCTGCCCATACCCGTTCGAGAAGTACGACCAGCTCTTCGTGCCGGAGTTCAACGCCGGCGCCATGGAGAACGCCGGGGCCGTCACCATCCTGGAAGGCTACGTCTTCCGCGGCAAGGTCACCGACGCCCAGGTGGAACGCCGCGCGATCACCGTGCTGCACGAGCTCGCGCACATGTGGTTCGGCGACCTCGTCACCATGCGCTGGTGGAACGACCTCTGGCTCAACGAGTCCTTCGCCGAATACATGTCCCATCTGGCCGCCGTCGAGAACACCGAGTTCGGCCACGCCTGGACCACGTTCGCGTCCGTGGAGAAGTCCTGGGCCTACCGGCAGGATCAGCTGCCCACCACGCACCCGATCTTCGCCGAGATCAACGACCTCCAGGACGTCGAGGTGAACTTCGACGGGATCACCTACGCCAAGGGCGCGTCGGTGCTGCGCCAGCTCGTCGCCTGGGTGGGCCCGGAGCAATTCATGTCCGGGGTGCGGGAGTACTTCAGCAAGCACGCCTGGCAGAACACCGAGCTCAGCGACCTCATGGCCGAACTCGAGAAGGCCAGCGGCCGCGACCTGGAACGGTGGGGGCAGCTCTGGCTGGAGACCGCCGGCGTGAACACCCTGACACCGGAAATCTCGGCGGCCACGGACGGCACCATCGAGTCCTTCGCCATCGTGCAGTCGGCGATCGAGAGCGAACCGACCCTGCGGCCGCACCGCCTCGCGGTCGGCTTCTACAACCTCAACGGGGCCGGCAAGCTGGAGCGGGTGCACCGCGAGGAGCTCGACGTCGACGGCGAGCGCACCGAAGTTCCGGCCTTGGCCGGCCTGGCCCAGCCGGACCTGATCCTGCTCAATGACGACGACCTCGCCTATGCCAAGGTCCGCCTGGATCCGAAGTCCCTCGCCACCGCAACGGCGCACCTGAAGGACTTCAGCCAGAGCCTCCCCCGCACGCTCGTGTGGGGCTCGGCCTGGGATGCGGCGCGCGACGGCGAGTCCCCGGCCCGCGGGTACGTGGAGCTGATCCTCGCCAACATTGCCGAGGAATCCGATTCCTCCGTGATCCTGGTCCAGCTCCGGCAGCTGGCCACCACGCTGACCTTCTACGTGGCCGAGGAGCACCAGGAGGCCACCGCCGTGGCCGCGGCCGACAAGCTCTGGGAGCTCGCCTCGGCGGTGCCGGCCGGCTCGGACGCCCAGCTGCAGTTCGTGAAGTCCTACGCCCTGCTGGCCCGCAGCGCCGGGCAGCTGGACACGGTCTCCGGGCTGCTGGACGGCTCACTCACCCTCGATGGGCTGAGCGTGGACCAGGACCTCCGGTGGGAGCTGCTGGCCTCCCTCGTGGCCGGCGGCCGCGCCGGACAGGAGCGGATCGACGAGGAACTGGAGCACGACAACACCTCCAACGGCCAGAACGCGGCGGCCCTGGCCACGGCCGCCATCCCCACCCCGGAGGCCAAGGCCGCGGCCTGGGAATCGATCGTGGTCAAGGGCGATCTGTCCAACGCCCTGCAGGGCTCCGCGGTGACCGGCTTTACCCGGGTCCTGGACACGTCCCTGCTCGAGCCGTACGCCGAGAAGTACTTCGAGGCCGTCCCCGGCATCATGGCAAGCCGCACCCACGCGCTGGCCTCGCAGATCGTCGTCGGGCTCTACCCGGCCCAGCTGACCACGCAGGCCACGGTGGACCGCACGGATGAGTTCCTGGCCTCGCTGCCGGAGGGCAGTGCGGCGCTGCGCCGGATGATGCTGGAGAACCGCGACGGCGTTGCCCGGGCCCTGCGCGCCCGCCAGGCCGACGTCGGCTAACGACCAAGGCACCGGATCCCCGGCAAGCCTGGAACCCCGGCGCCGCCCCTGTGCGGCGCCGGGGTTCTGTCGTTCTAGGCTGGAGTCATGAGCCTTGACGAACATCACTATGCGCTGACCGTCCGCTGGACCGGGAACCGCGGGGCCGGGACGTCCTCGTACCGCGGTTACTCACGGGACCACGACGTCGAGATCCCCGGGCTGCCGGTGCTGCGCGGCTCGGCCGATCCGACCTTCCACGGGGACCGGGAGCGCTACAACCCCGAACAGCTCCTGCTGGCTGCGCTCTCGCAGTGCCACATGCTCTCCTTCCTGCACGTGGCCGTGAAGCACGGCGTTGTGGTGACGGCCTACGAGGACCGGGCCGAGGGCCTGATGCGGACCAACAGGGACGGCAGCGGGCAGTTCGAATCCGTCACGCTGAGGCCCCGGGTGACGGTGGCGGAAGCGGCGGCACCGGATGTCCTCGAGGAACTCCACGTGGAGGCCAACAAGGTCTGTTTCATCGCCCGCAGCGTGAACTTCCCGGTGTTGCACAAGCCGACGGCTGTGGTGGAGGGCCAGGCTGACTGAATAGTTTTCAGGCGGCGCCGTCAGCCGGGTCGGCCGAGGCCTCTGTCCGGTACTCGGACACCAGCCGGCGCTCCGTCTCCGGGCTCATTCCGGCCTTGCGTTCACGGCCGAGTCCGCGGCGGCGTTCATCCGCCAGGGTGTCCCGCAGCGTGTCCATCCAGGGCCGGAGCCGCAGCCCTGCTGTCCGGGCAGCGTCGTTGCTGCGGGTCGCGAAGCCCTCGTGGCCTGGCGGCAGCCACAGCGGCAGCGAGTCCGGGCCGGCCCAGTAGTTCGCACCGTGCGACGCCAGCCAGTCCTCGGGGGCGACAACCACCTCTGACTCGGCGTCGGCCAGCTGGCGGGCTTCCTCCAGGTAGGCGGCAAAGGGCACCGGCTCACCGACGGCGTTCAGCGCCCCTGTGGTTCCGTTTTCGGCGGCGGTGAGGATCCAGGCCGCGAGGTCGCGGACGTCGATGATCTGGGTGGCGTCGGCGGGGATGTCCGGGACCAGGACGGGATCGTTGTCCCGGGCGAATCGGGCCGGCCAGTACCCGTAGCGGTCGGAGCCGTCCCCGGGGCCGCCGATCAGGCCGGCGCGGCAGAGGTGCGCCTTGTCCCCTGCCAGTTCCCGGGTCAGGTGCTCGATCGCGGACTTGGCCTCGCCGTAGTTATCCATGGTCAGTTCCGTGCCCGGGGCCAGCGGCGGGAGCACCTGGGCGTCTTCGGCCTCGCCGGCCACTGAGTGGTCAGCGTAGACCGAGCAGCTGGAAATGAAGGTCCAGTGCCGGGCCGAGCCGGCCAGCGTCTCGAGGGCCGCCCGTGCCTGGGCGGGGTCCCGCGAGACGTCGACGACAGCGTCCCACCCGCCGCTGCCGGCGGCCCCTTGGTACGCGGCCTTCCCCTGCGCGCGGTCCGCGCGCAGCCAGGTGGCGCCGTCGGGCGGCGCGGCGGCGGTACCGCGGGCCAGGCATGTAACGTCGTGACCGGCGGCGAGGGCCTGCCGGGCTATTTCAGCTGACAGGAAGACGGTGCCGCCAAGGACCAGGATGCGCATGGGGCCACGCTACGGCGCTAGTGTTGAAGTAGACCAGAGCGTTATGCGCCCGGCGAACGCCAGCTGCCTTTCCGGACGCCCAGCCCTGCTGCCGGCCGGCAGCAGGGTTGCAGTAAACAAGGAGTTTTCCCTCACCGATGATCAGCCTGACCACCATCGAACCCATCACCGCACCGGACATCTCGGCTGTCAACCTGCCAGGCGGCCTCATCAGCCTGGGCATCGGCGTCGCCGTGTGGCTGGTGGCATCCTTCGTGATCACCGGAATCACCAAACGGGTCGCGGCGGGCAGCACACTTTTCAAGAAGTCGCACTTCCGCTGGGTGGCTCCGGCGTTCCGCGCCCTGGACCATGAACGCCGCGTCCAGCGGGCAGAGACAATCGGCGCACTGCTCCGCAGCGTGGTCGGCGTCCTGATCGCCGTCCTCACCATCGTGTACGTGCTCAAGTACCTGAACGTGGACGTGGCTCCCATCCTGACGAGCGTCGGGATCCTCGGTGTGGCGATCGGCTTCGGGGCCCAGCAGTTGATCCGCGACTTCCTCGCCGGCATCTTCATTACCTTCGAGGACCAGTACGGCATTGGCGACATTATCGAGACTTCCGAGGTGGTGGGCACGGTCGAGGCCATGAACCTGCGGATCACCCGGGTCCGGGCCGACGACGGCACCATCTGGTACCTGCGCAACGGCGAAATCCTGCGCGTGGGCAACCGCTCCCAGGGCACGTACATTCCGCCCGAGACGTCCCCGGCGGACGAGGCCGACAGCGCACCCCAGCAGAAGGCTGGAGAATAGTGAAATGACGATTCCCAGCGCCAGCGAACCCAGCCAGCCCAGGCAGCTGCTGCAGAACGATCCGTTCAGCCAGCCCGGCTACACGGACAACTTCTATGACGCCGTGGGCGGCCACGAGACCTTTGTGAAGCTCATCGACGTCTTCTACGACGGCGTCGCAACAGATCCGCTGTTGCGCGCCATGTACCCGGAAGAGGACCTTGGCCCGGCCAAGCGCCGCTTCCTGATGTTCCTGGAACAGTACTGGGGCGGGCCGACGACGTACGGCGAGGAGCGCGGGCATCCGCGGCTGCGGATGCGCCACATGCCGTTCCGGGTGACGCCGGAGGCCAAGGAGCGCTGGCTGTTCCACATGCGTGCCGCGGTGGATGCCCTGGAACTGCCGCCGCTGTATGAGGGAACGCTCTGGGATTACATGGAGCGGGCAGCCCTGTCCATGGTGAACAGCCCGTCAGAGGCCTGAGTGCGGAGGGCGCCGGAGCTTCCTAGAGCCCGGTGCCGGTCCGGACCAGCACGTGGCCGCGGGTGCCGCTGAGCCGGAACCAGCGCCCGGCGCGGTAGAGCCGTTGTTCGCTCTCTGCCAGGAAACCCAGGGTGAGCGCGGCGAACGCGGCCCCGGCCGGCAGGCCGCCGGCGTCGGGCAGTTCCCGGCCCCAGACCGTTGCCCTGGCGTTGTTGACGATCAGCGCACCGGGCTTGTCCGGAATGATCGCGGCGATCTCCCTGATCCCGGCCTCCGCTGCGGTCCGCAGGGCAGTGTCCTGGACGGTGCCGAGCAGTTCCCAGCCGGCCCGCGGCGCGCCGATCCCGGCCCACGACTCGCTGACGGTCACCGGCGGGACGGGAAGTTCGACGTCGTGCTCCCCCGCCCGTGCCAGGCGGTCCAGCACGGCGGACAGCGGCACTGTCACGTCAGTGTCCGCCGGCTGCGCCAGCGCCATGGTCCGCAGGCCCAGGATGGTGGGGGTGGATTCGCCCAGGAGCCGGGGCCGCAGGACGCAGACGTAGGCGGCCAGGACGGGGCCCGCGGCCTGGAGCCGGATGGCGCCGTCGTCAATGGACCTGGCGCGCGTCGCGAAGGTGCGCAGGTCGTCGAGGTCGCGGGGATCGGTGAACTGCAGGGGCTGGGTTAGGACATCAGACACACTACTGACTCTACCGGCTGCGCTTCTTTGGAGCGGCGCTGGACGCCGTCTAGAGTCAGACCATGACTGAAGCCGAAGCCGGACTGCTGGGGCTCCCGACCCAGGACCCCACCTCCTCGCTCATCCAACTTCTCAACCTCGGCGAGCTCGAGGGCGCCCGGACGGACGAGGACATCTTCATGGGTCCCTCCCAGCAACAGCCCAAGCAGCGCGTCTTTGGCGGCCAGGTGCTGGCGCAGTCCCTGATAGCCGGCAGCCGCACCGTCGATCCGGACCGCAGCGTGCACTCCATGCACGGTTACTTCCTCCGGCCCGGAGACGCCAACAAGCCGATCACCTTCGGTGTGCAGCGACTGCGCGACGGGCGGTCCTTCTCGGCCCGCCGGGTCCACGCCTATCAGGAGGGCATGCCCATCCTGTCGATGATCGCGTCCTTCCAGGCCGAGGACGAGGGGATCGAGCACCAGTCCGAGATGCCCGCCGGGATCCCGGACCCCGAATCGCTGCCGAGCACGGCCGACCTGCTGGGCAAGTTCGATCACCCCGTGGCCCGGCACTGGGCCTACGAGCGGCCGTTCGACATCCGCCACGTCGATCCGGCACTGTATGTCTCGGCCAAGGGACCCCGGGAAGCCCGCAACGCCGTGTGGATGAAGACCTTCGGTCCGATGCCCGACGACGCCGGCCTGCACCGGGCGGCCCTGGCCTACGCGAGCGACTACACCTTGCTCGAATCCATCCTCCGCAAGCACGGCATGAGCTGGATTACGCCGGGAATGTCCGTGGCAAGCCTGGACCACGCCATGTGGTGGCACCGGCCGGTCAGGGTCGACGAGTGGCTCCTGTACGTCCAGGAATCGCCCAGCGCCCAGGGCGCACGGGGCCTCGCGACGGGCAAAATCTTCAGCCGGGACGGCCGGCACGTGGCGACGGTGGCCCAGGAAGGCATGATCCGCGTCCCGAACGACTTCAAAAACACCGACCTGAAGAACACAGAGAAGGGCGCCGTGCAGGCCGCCGTCTGATCGAGGGCGCTGCAGCACCAGATCAGCAAAGCCGAGGGCTGCCAGTACTCCCCCACGGCGTCCTCGGCACACAGCGTCAACGGCACACAGGCCCACCGCACACAGGTCCACTGCACACAAAAAGCCGGCTCCCCCTGAAACAGTTCAGGCGGGAGCCGGCTTTTTCGTGGCGCTGTAAGCCTTGCGGGCTTAGTCGCGGGTGAGGCGGCGGTGGGTTACGCGGTGCGGCTTGGCCGCATCCGGGCCCAGGCGCTCGACCTTGTTCTCCTCGTAGGACTCGAAGTTGCCCTCGAACCAGTACCACTTGGACGGGTTCTCCTCGTCGCCTTCGTAGGCGAGGATGTGGGTGGCCACCCGGTCCAGGAACCAGCGGTCGTGCGAGACGACGACGGCGCAGCCCGGGAATTCGAGCAGGGCGTTTTCGAGGCTGCTGAGGGTTTCGACGTCGAGGTCGTTGGTCGGTTCGTCGAGGAGCAGCAGGTTGCCACCCTGCTTGAGGGTCAGCGCCAGGTTGAGGCGGTTGCGCTCACCACCGGAGAGCACCCCGGCCTTCTTCTGCTGGTCCGGGCCCTTGAAGCCGAAAGCGGCCACGTAGGCGCGGGACGGCATTTCGACGTGGCCGACCTGGATGTAGTCGAGGCCGTCGGAGACGACTTCCCACAGGGTCTTGTTCGGGTCAATGCCGCCGCGGCTCTGGTCGGCGTAGGAGATCTTGACGGAATCGCCGATCTTCAGTTCGCCGCCGTCGAGCGGTTCCAGGCCCACGATGGTCTTGAAGAGGGTCGATTTGCCGACGCCGTTGGGGCCGATGACGCCGACGATGCCGTTGCGGGGCAGGCTGAAGGACAGTCCGTCGATCAGGGTGCGGTCATCAAAGCCCTTCTGGAGCCCCTTGGCCTCCAGCACGAGTCCGCCCAGGCGCGGGCCCGGCGGGATCTGGATCTCTTCGAAGTCGAGCTTGCGGGTACGGTCTGCCTCGGCAGCCATTTCCTCGTAGCGGGCCAGACGGGCCTTGGACTTGGTCTGGCGTCCCTTGGCGTTGGACCGGACCCATTCGAGTTCCTCGGTCAGGCGCTTGGCCTGCTTGGCGTCCTTCTTGCCCTGGACCTCCAGACGGGCGCGCTTCTTCTCCAGGTACGTGGAGTAGTTGCCCTCGTACGGGTACAGGTGGCCGCGGTCGACTTCGGCGATCCACTCGGCCACGTGGTCGAGGAAGTACCGGTCGTGGGTGACGGCAAGGACGGCACCGGAGTAGCTGGAGAGGTGCTGCTCCAGCCACAGCACGCTCTCGGCGTCAAGGTGGTTGGTGGGCTCGTCGAGGAGCAACAGGTCCGGCTTCTGCAGCAGGAGCTTGCACAGCGCGACGCGGCGGCGCTCACCACCGGAGAGCAGGGTGACGTCGGCGTCGGCGGGCGGGCAGCGCAGTGCGTCCATAGCCTGTTCCAGCTGGGAATCGATGTCCCAGGCGTCGGCCGCGTCGATCGCTTCCTGCAGCTGTCCCATTTCCTCGAGGAGGGCATCGTAGTCAGCGTCGGGGCTGGCCATTTCCTCGGAGATCGCGTTGAAGCGCTGGATCTTGCCGTAGATTTCGCCGACGCCTTCCTGGACGTTGCCCAGGACGGTCTTGTCTTCGTTCAGCGGCGGCTCCTGCAGCAGGATGCCTACCGTGTAGCCGGGGCTGAGCCGGGCCTCACCGTTGGAGGGAGTGTCCAGGCCGGCCATGATCTTGAGAATGGTGGACTTACCGGCACCATTCGGGCCGACAACGCCAATCTTGGCCCCCGGGAAGAAGGACATGCTTACGTCATCGAGGATGAGTTTTTCGCCGACAGCCTTACGGGCCTTGGTCATTGTGTAGATAAATTCCGCCATGCCTACAAATCTAGTGGTTCGGGCGGGATAACTCACATTCCGTGAGCCCGGATCGGCCACTTAACGGCGTCCGGGGGTTCGGCTCAGTCCCGGACGCCCACGAGGCAGCCGCCGGAGGCCAGACCCGGCAGCACAGCGACGGTGACGCTGCCGGTGCGGATCTGGGCCACGATGCAGTCGCTGCCGTCGCGCACTCCGGCCTCGACGGCGTCGACAGCCAGGCCGGTGGGCGTCCGCCCGGCTGTGACTTCTACAGTGTCGGCCGGAATCCCTGCCTTAACCAACGACGCGCGGATGCCCGCCGTTTCGGGCTGACCGCCGGCGCGGATGGCGGCGTTCAGGACCGCCTCGACCGTGGACTTCATGGCGGATTCCCTGTCGGGTTTCAGGCCGGGTTTCGCCAGCGGCGACGCAGTGGCTGTCGGGGCCGGTGCCGGGGACGTTGCGGAAGGTGTCCCCTGAGAATCCGCGGCTTCAGAGGCCATGGCTCCGCTGCTGCCGGCCGGCGTCGCACAGGCGGTGGCCGAAAGCAGGAGCACCAAGGTTGCGGCGGCCGGAACGGCCCAGCCGCCGCGACGGGCGTCCCCTCCCGCGGTGCGGGTGGGGCCCGCCCGTCCCGCAGCGATCCTGGCGTGTTGCATCGGGCAATTCTGCCACGCGGCAGTGCCGCGTTCCGGCGTGCCGGTGCCCAGTCCCGGCGTCCACGGCGCTGCCCGCCGGTCTAGGGGATTCAGGCTGCGACCCCTTTCAGTTCTCCGGTTTCCTGGTCCACCTCCTCCTCCTCACCGCTCTCGTCATGGATGAAGGTCCCGTGGTCGTGGTGGTCGGCACCGTGGTCGCCGTCCCCGTCGTCGTCCCCTGGCTGGCTCTGCGGTCCGCCTCCGTCGCCGTCACCGCTACCGGGCGCGTCTGGGGAACCGGATCCGGCGGCCGCCTGGCTTCCGGCTGCGGCTGAGCGGGTGAAGTTGGCAGAGCCCCACATGAGGTCGTGGCCAACTGACTCCGCGTCAATTTCGGCGACGTGGTAGACCCTGCCGTCCTTCTCCCAGCTCCGCATCTTCAGCCTGCCAACCACGATGACCCGCTGGCCCTTCTTGATGCTGCAGCCAATGTTGCCGGCCAGCTGCCGGTATCCCTGGACGGTGAACCAGTTGGTGTTGCCATCCACCCAGGTGCTGGAGCCGCGGTCGTACCGGCGCTCGGTGGCGCCGAACCGGAAGGACGCCGTGGCCACGCCACCGGGTGTGGTCGAGCTTCTGATCTCCGAGGCGACGAAGCCACGGACCGTAATGTTGTCGCTCATTCTCATGTCCTGTCTCGAATTGTCGTGCCCTGCCGGGCAGTTCCAGCATCCCGCCGTGGACCGTGGCCGGGGAGGACCCGGCTGTGCCATGTGGATAACCGGCTGCCGGCAACGGTGTGGGGACCGTGTTGGGGAGAAGTCAGGGCCGGCAGGGCCAGCCAACCGGACGGCGTTGACCTCCACCGGCCGTCCGGCACTGTAAACTTTTTGAGGCGTCACCGGCAGCAGCCGGTGGGCGCCAGCGCGCCCCAGTAGCTCAGGGGATAGAGCAGCGGCCTTCTAATCCGCCGGTCGGGGGTTCGATTCCCTCCTGGGGCACAAGAGAGCGGCTCTGACCTGCGACAACGCAAGGTCAGGGCCGCTTCCTACGCCAACTCCGATTTCAACCAGAACATCAGATCCACTTGTTGTGTTTGAACGTCAGGAACAGGATCCCGCCCATGCCGAGCATGAGCGCGAGTGCCATCGGATAGCCGAAGATCCAGTCGAGCTCGGGCATGTCGCGGAAGTTCATGCCGTAAATCGACGCGATCAACGTCGGCGCAAACAGGATGGCAGCCCACGACGAGATCCGCTTGACCTGCTCGTTCTGGGCGAAGCTCGACTCCGTCAGGAGCCGCATTTCGTCGTTCTGCCGCTGGGCAACCAGGGCCGCGTTGACGGCCAGGGCGTTCTGCAGCAACGCCCGGAAGGCAGACACCCGCTCCCCCAGCCTGATGGCGTGGTCCAGGACGTCGCGGAAATGATCCTGCAGTTCGGGGTCCGGCACGCCGTCCGGTCCGCCGCCCATGAGGCTCTGCAGGATTCCGGCCAGCGGGGCCGTGGCACGCTGGAACGTGATGACCTGGCGGGAGAGTTCATAGATCCTGCGCGATACGCCGGGGTCGGCAGCGAACAGGTCGTCTTCGATTTCATCGATATCGTTTTCCAGCCCTGCCGCCACCGGCTCGTACTCGTCCACCACCTGGTCCAGGATCGCGTACAACACCGCATCCGGTCCGAGCGCCAGGAACTCCGGCTCGGACTCCATCCGCCGGCGCACCCGGGCCAGGTCGGGAGACTCCGCCCGGCGGACGGTCACCACAAAGTCCGGGCCGGAGAACACATGGATCTCGCCGAACTCGACCTTCTCCACATCGTCCAGGTACCGCGCGGGCCGCAGCACCAGGAACAGCGTCTCGCCATAGTGTTCCAGCTTGGCCCGCTGGTGGCCGGCGAGCGCGTCCTCCACGGCCAGGTGGCTCAGGTCAAATTCCTCGGCCACGGAGCGCAACTCCTGGGCTTCGGGCCGGTAGAGCCCGATCCAGGCCATGCCCTGGCGCTGCCGCAGCAGAAAGTACGTCTCCTCGAGCCCTTCCGGGTCGGCGGTCCGGTGACCGTCCACATAGACGGCGTTGTCAATAATCGTCACGGCCGCGCCTCCTCTTCAAGGCATTCGCTTTGCTGTGACGTTATACCCTCCCCGGGCCGGTGCCAACAGTCCGCACTGCCCCGAGGGCGCCGCTGGTTTTCCGGGAACATTCCCCGGAAAGACTGCCGGGAAGAACGACGCCGACGGCCGCCGCCAGGGCTCCAAAGCACAGATGCTGGCTTGGGGCAGATCGCCCGAACCGTGCACACCGTCTGCCCTGAGCCCCGCCAGCCCTCAGCACGCTTAGTATTGAGTGGACTGGCAGGCCGGCAGGGATAGCCTGTGCGCCCTGCCCGCAATCGAAAGGTACGGCCGCCATGACCGAGACACCCCGCAGATTCGACCCCACCAATCCAGACGACGCCTCCACCTCCCAGTACGCGGGGTCCGCTGACGCCACGCCCGGGCCCTCGTCCGCCGAGCAAGGCCTCAGCACGGACGTGGCCGCGACCGGCACCGATGTGGCCGCCACGACGGCGGGGCGCGCCGAAACCTCCCGCCCCGAGGAACCCACGGCTCAGGCTCCCGCGCCGGCGCCCGCTCCGGACACGCGCCAGGTCACCCGTGCGGGAATGGTTTGGGCCGCGGTTGCCTGCGCGCTCGTGGTGCTGATCCTGCTGATCGCTTTCATCCTGCAGAATCAGGAATACGTGCAGGTGAAGTTCTTTGGCCTCGAAGGCTCGGTCCCGCTGGGCATCGCCTTGTTCATCGCGGCCGTCGGCGGCGGCGTTCTGGTCGCCATCGCCGGAGCCGCCCGCATCATCCAGCTCCGGCTCGCCGCGCACCGCGTCCGCCGCCAGGCCAGCCCGGGCACGCGCACGCGCTGACGCGGAAACCGCCAGGCGCTACCCTCTTTCCATGCGCGACGCAGAACCCCGGGCCCAGGCAGCCATCACCACCGCCGCGGCGGACTGGCCCGACGTCGAGCGTCTCTTTGGCGTCCGCGGCGAGCCCTCACGATGCTGGTGCCGGTTCTTTGCCTTGACCGGCCCGCAGTGGTCCGCGTCCACCCCGGAGGAGCGGAAGAACCAGTTGCGGGACAAGTTCGACGGCGGCCAGCCGGCGCCCGGGGTCCTGGCCTTCCGCGACGGGAATCCGGTGGGCTGGTGCGCCGTCGAGCCCCGCGGGTGCTACCCAAGGATCCTGCGCTCGAAGGTGCTGGCGTCGGCCCCTGACGCCGCCCGGGATCCCGGCGTGGACCATGTGTGGTCCGTCAGTTGCTTTGTCGTCTCCCCCGGCCACCGACGGACCGGCGTGGCGGGGGCGTTGCTTGCCGCCGCCGTCGAACACGCCGCCGCGCACGGCGCCACGGTGGTGGAGGGTTATCCGGTCGACCCCGCGCAACGGCCCAAGGCCGGCCCGGCAGACCTCTACCACGGCACGCTGGGACTCTTTTTGGCGGCTGGCTTCACAGTAGTCAGCGGCGAAGTGGTCAGCGGCGCGGTGCCGGGACGCGCCGTCGTCCGCCTGATGGTGCCCCGGCCCGGCAGGGACCGCGGGCGCTAGGGCAGGGTCAGGATCACCGGCCCGTCGGCGGTGATGGCAACGGTGTGTTCGCTGTGCGCGGCGCGGCGGCCGTTCGCTGAGCGGAGGGTCCATTCGTCGTCGTCATGGTAGTAGTCGTCCTTGCGGCCGAGAATCAGCATTGGCTCGATGGCGATGACCAGGCCCTCGGTCAATTTGATGCCGCGACCGGGACGCCCGTCGTTGGGCACGTGCGGCTCGGCGTGCATGGTCCGGCCGATCCCGTGGCCGCCGTGGTCGGCGAGCAGCCCGTAGCCTGCCCGGCGCGCTGCCCCGCCGATCGCGTAGGCGAGATCCCCCATCTTGTTCCCGATCCTTGCCGCTTCGATCCCCCTGGCCAGGGCGGCGTCCGTGGCGTCGATGAGGGCCTGGTCCACCGGGTCCACGGTCCCCACGATGAAGCTGACTGCCGCATCGCCGCACCACCCGGCCAGGAACGCGCCGCAATCCACGCTCAGGAGGTCCCCGTCCTGGAGCCGGTACTCGTTGGGGATGCCATGCACGACGGCGTCGTTGACGGACGTGCAGATGACCCCCGGGAACGGCACTGACGCCCACCGCGGCCGGTAGTTCAGGAACGCCGGCGTGGCTCCCGCATCGGCGATTGACGCTGCGGCGACATCGTCCAGTTCCTTGAGCGAAACGCCGACGGCGGCCGCGTCGCGGACCCGGGCGAGGGTGGTGGCGACCACCCGGCCGGCCTCGCGCATCAGTGCGATCTCTTCGGGACTCTTGATCATGGACATGGCTTTCCCTTCCGACGCGGAGCCGCGGCTTGCTGGCTTCAACTCTAAAGCCCGCCGCGGCGTGTCTACAGTGGCCTCATGACCACCGCGGAACTCATTGACGCGATCCGCGGCAGCCTCCAGGCTGCTGCCGATCCTGGCCGCGCCGCGGGGGCACAGGCCTACATGAAATCGCAGATGCCATCCCTGGGCGTGCGGGTTCCCGAGGTTCGCAGCATTGTCAGGGCCGCGGCCGCGGACCACCCGCCGGGCAGCCTGGCGGAACTGCAGTCCGCGGTGCTTGTGCTGTGGCGCAACGCCGGCCACCGTGAGGAACGCTACGCCGCGATCGAGCTCACGGGTCTCAAGCCCGCAGCCGGGGAACTGAGCATGCTGGCCCTCTATGAGGAAATCATCCGCACCGGAGCCTGGTGGGACCTGGTGGACGGGGTGGCCCACCGGCTGGGCGCCCTGTTGCAGGCCCACCGGGCAGAACTGACGCCGGTGCTCGAACGCTGGAGCCGGGACGAGGACTTCTGGGTCCGGCGGGCCGCGATCACCGCACAGCTGGGGGCGAAGGACGCCACGGACACGGAGCTCCTGGCCGCTGTGATCGAGGCCAACCTCGAGGACCGGGAGTTCTTCATCCGCAAGGCGATCGGGTGGCCGCTGCGCCAGTACGCCAGGACGGATCCGGCCCGGGTGAAAGCGTTCGTGCGGCGGCATGCGGACCAGCTCAGTCCGCTCTCGCGCAAGGAAGCGCTCAGAAATCTGGCGGCTTAGCCAGAATCAGCGCTAGATGATCGGCCGCGTCGTGACCGGCTCGTCCGACTTGGTGAACAGCAGCTTGGTCTTCGGGTCAAGGAAGATCAGGTACAGCGCGAACAGCAACGCAATGATCGCCGCGGCGTTGCGGGCCAGCGCCAGGGCCAGGCCCAGATCCGCGGTCTGCAGGTACGGGAAGACGTCGAGCTGGTCCGAGATCGCGTACACCATGAAGAAGGACACGATGAAGTAGAGCGCCTTGACCTGCCAGTCGTCGCGGATGCCCGTGACGGCGAAGAGTGGGATGAGCCAGACGATGTACCAGGACTGGATCATCGGGGACAGCAGCACGACGGCGGCGAACGCTAGGGTGAGCCGGCGCATCAGGCGGTCGTAGTCGCCGCGGAAGATCTGCCAGGCGACGATGCCGACGGCGAGCAGCTTGCCGGCGTCGAACGCCCACTTGGCCAGTCCCCAGCCGTCGAGCCCGAAGGCGTTGGAGATGGAGGCCACGATCAGGCCCACCAGGCCAACAGGCGCGTACCAGATCCAGATGCTGCCCGGGGCGGACAACCCGTTGATCCAGCCGAAGCCGAAGCCATTGACCCGGCTCATGAGATACAGCAAGGCCAGGCTGATGCCGGCCGTGAGGGCCCAGAAGACGAACTTGCGCGGCCAGCTGGCGCCCTTGCCCGCCCAGAGCAGGCCGATGAACGGCAGGAAGACCACCGTGATGGGCTTGACCGAGATGGAGAGCGTGACCAGCACGATGCCGAGGATGACCCGGCGCGTGGCGCAGTAATAAAGGCCGGCCAGGGCCAGGCCGATCATGAGGGCATCGTTGTGGACGCTGGCGATGAAGTTGGTGAGGAACAGCGGGTTGGCCGCCGTCAGCCACAGGGCCCGGTTCGGGTTCACTCCGTGCAGTTCGGCCAGTTTGGGCACGTAGATCACGCAGAGGACCACGCCCACCAGGGCCGCGATCCGGAACAGCATGATGCTGCCTTCAGGGTGCACGTTGGTGGCCCAGACCACGAACTGTTCGATCCACAGGAACAGTTGCCCGTAGGGGACGGGGGCTTCGGTCCACATTCTGTCGGCGCCCAGCTGGAAGTAGTTGGACAGCGCCGAAATGCCGTTTTCGTAGGGGTTGAAGCCCTCCACCATGAGCCGGCCCTGGCCGATGTACGCGTAGACGTCGCGGCTGAACAGCGGCACAGAGAACATCAGCGGCAGCCCCCACGCCGCCGTCGCCTGGAGCGTGGCCTTGCGGGCGCCGGCCCCCCAGACCCGGACGCGCTGGCCGAGCCGGAGCCAGGCGCGGACCAGCAGCATGCCGCCGAAGGCCAGCAGGACAATGCAGAGGGCGACGCCCAGGGCCTCGGTGCGCATAAAGATGAACAGCGGGACGCGGCGGAGTTCGGACGCGGGGGCAAGCCAGCCGACGCCGATCGAACCGATCGTCATGAACAGCGAGCCCAGGAACCCGGCAAGGATCGGGGACCGCGGGTTGTCGACGTCGCCGACGGCCCCTTCCCCCTCAGTGGAGGCCGCAGCCGGGGTGAGCGCGGTCCGGCCGGACGCGGAGGGGCGGGACGTGGACGGGCGGGACGTACCGGCAGCCGTTTCCCCCGCCGCAGGCACAGGCGCCGTCATGTCAGGATCGTCCAATCTGTTGTGGGCCACAATTCCGCCCACAGCCGGCCGCAGTGTCCGGCCCGGGGCGCCGCGTCGAAGAAATCAGTGCCGAAATAATTCGGCGGCCGCGTATTCGAAATCCTAGCACCGGACGGCTCTGTGGCGTCGGAACGGTAGGCTGGGCGGGTGCCTATTACTAACGAACGCATCGTCTGGATCGACTGCGAAATGACCGGCCTGGACACCAAGAATGACGCCCTTATCGAGGTGGCCGCGCTGGTGACCGATTCGGAGCTCAACATCCTGGGGGACGGCGTCGACGTCGTGATCAAGCCCGACGACGCCGCGCTGGCCCAGATGAACGACTTTGTCCGGGACATGCACACACGCTCCGGCCTGCTGGCGGAGCTTCCGCACGGCAAGACGATGGTCGAAGCGCAGGCAGCGGTGCTCGCCTACATCAAGAAATGGGTGCCGGATCCCCGGAAGGCCCCGCTCGGCGGCAACTCGGTGGGCACCGACCGCGTGTTCCTTGTCCGCGATATGCCCGACGTGGTGGAGCACCTGCACTACCGGGTCATCGATGTGAGCACCATCAAGGAACTCTCCCGCCGCTGGTTTGCCCGGGCCTACTTCCAGTCCCCGGCCAAGCTGGGCGGCCACCGGGCGCTCGGCGACATCAAGGACTCCATCGACGAACTCCGGTATTACCGCGAGGCCGTGTTTGTCCCCGCGCCGGGCCCGGACAGTGCCACGGCGCAGCGGATCGCCAAACGCGTCATGGGCGGCGAACCAGCCGAGCCCACCCCGGCGGAGTAGCGGCCGCACACCTACCCTCCGCGCAGCGGGGCCGGTGAAACGTCGCCGGGGACGTGGCGCGGAAAAGTAATCTGCGCCACGTTTCGCGGAAATTTCGGCGAAAATCGCAAAAGTGGCAAAACCACCCCCAAACAGCAGGTAAGCTATTTGTCGTTGCCTTTCCAGCCAGCCGGTTCGCCGGAGGGCCTGATATGGCACATGGTGGGCGTAGCTCAGTTGGCAGAGCGCCTGGTTGTGGTCCAGGAGGTCGCGGGTTCAACCCCCGTCGCTCACCCTCATGAAGGACGGCAGTGATTGTCCGACCTTTTCCAAAGGCCGCACCGGTTATCCGGTGCGGCCTTTGTTGTCTGTATGGGAAGGAATCGCAGTGAAGCGCAAGCTGTTTGAAGAAGACCACGAGATGTTCCGTGAGATGGCCGCCGAGTTCAACGCGCGCGCGGTCGCTCCCCACTACACCCAGTGGGACGAGGACCACATGATGCCCCGGGAACTGTGGTCCGCTGCCGGCGAGCAGGGCCTGCTGGGCCTGGCCGTGCCGGAAGAGTTCGGCGGCATGGGGATGTCCGACTACCGCTTCCGGACAGTGCTGGACGAAGAATTCGCCAAGAGCAACCACCTCGCGGTCGGCCTGGCGTTCCACCTGCACGATGACATGGTCCTCCCCCACCTGCTGGCCTACGGCTCCGATGACCTCAAGGCCCGCTGGCTCCCGGGCATGGTCTCGGGCGAAAAGGTCACCTCGGTCGCCTGGACCGAACCGGGGGCCGGCTCCGACCTGCGCGGCATCCGCACCAAGGCGGTCCGCGACGGCGACGACTGGCTGATCACTGGCCAGAAAACGTTTATCGGCAACGGCATCTCCGGCGACGCCTCCCTGGTCCTGGCTCGCACCGACGGCGGTACCGGACGCGGAAACCGCGACTCGTTCTCGCTTTTCATGGTCCAGAAGGGCGAGGGCTACAACACCGGCAAACAGCTGGACAAGATGGGCCTCAAGGCCTCCGACACGGCCGAGCTGTTCTTCGACAACGTCCGCGTCCCGCACGCGGACCTCGTCGGCGAGGAGGGCAAGGGCCTGCAGTACGCGGCCGAACAGCTCCCCCAGGGCCGGCTGGCGATCGCCGTGGCCAGCTCCGCCGTCGTGCGCGCCACCTACGAGGCGACTGTCCGCTACACGAAGGACCGCAACGCTTTCGGCGAGCGGATCATCGATTTCCAGAACAGCCGCTTCGAACTCGCCGACATCCTCACGGAGGTCGAGGTCACCGAAGCGTATGTGGACCAGGCCATCCTGGCGTTCAACGCCGGAGAGCTCGACGCCGCAGGCGCCGCCCGTGCCAAACTGTGGGCGTCCGAGCGCGCCAAGTCCGTCACGGACCGCTGCCTGCAGCTGCACGGCGGGTACGGCTACATCATGGAATACCCGGTGGCCCAGGCCTACCTCGCCGCCCGGCTGCTGACGATCTTCGGCGGCACCAACGAAATCATGCGCGACGTCGTCGGCCGCACCATCGCCGGCTGAGACGCCGCGACTCCACCTGCACCCGAGGAATATTCCTGATATGACCGTCCTGCCCATCACGATCTGGGGCGAGCCCGTGCTGCACCGCCGGGCCGCGGAAGTCGAAGTCTTCGACGACGAGCTCCGCAGCCTGATAGCCGACATGTTCGAGACCAACGACGCCGCGAACGGCGTCGGGCTGGCGGCCCCCCAGGTGGGGGTCGGCAAGCGGCTCTTCGTGTACAAGTACGACAACGACGACGGCGCCGCGCCCACCGGCGTCGTGGTCAACCCTGTCCTGACACTTTCCAAGATCTCCGGCGCCCTGCCGGACCCCGACGAGGAAGAGGAAGGCTGCCTGTCCTTCCCCGGCGGCCAGTATCCGCTCAAGCGGGCGGAATGGGCGAGGGTCCAGGGCTTCGACGGTGACGGGAAGCCGGTGGAATTCGAGGCGACCGGCTGGTTCGCCCGGGTCATCCAGCACGAGTACGACCACCTCGATGGCAAGCTCTACGTCAACCGGCTCATTGACCGCTATGCCCGCCGGGCCATGAAGCAGGCCAAGCGCAGCGGCTGGGGCGTTCCCGGCCTGACCTGGATGCCGGGAGTGGACCCGGACCCGTTCGGCCACTGACGGCCGCGGCTGGGCGCTGCTGCACGCGGATTTCCCCACGTTTGACGCCGATGCGCAGGAAATCGCCGGCGGTTTGGGCGCACGCGCCGGCGGCGGGTCCCAAAGGTGGGGAATTTCGGCGGGATTTCCCCAGTTCAGCAGTGACCCGGCCAGCCGGTTCCTTTAGGTGCGGTCGACGGCGGCCAGAATGGCGGCGCCGAGCTCGGCCGGCCTGGTGAACTGCGGCCAGTGTCCGGTAGGCAGGTCCACATAGTCGACCTGGCGGATCCGTCCGAGCTCCGCCACGAACGGGTGGCCGCCGGCAACCATTTCCGTCAGCATCGAGGACGGGAATTCGCAGGCGATGATGGTGACCGGAACCTCGAAGCGGCGTTCATCCGAGAGCTGCTGCCGGTCCTGGGCCACGCCGCGGGGCTGCGGGATGGCACGGGCACGGAACATGGCGCGCAGCTCGTCGGTCAGGTCGGTGAGGTCCTGGTCCTCGAAGAGCTCCCACGGCGGCAGCGGCACCTCGTCGCCGTCGGCCGGGAGTTCGTCATTGATGACCCCGCCCTCCCCCAGCGGACCGCTGTCCACGTAGACAGCCCGGGCCACCCGGTCCGGGCGGGCGTCAACGGCGCCGTGGATGATGGCCCCGCCGCCGGAGTGGCCCACCAGGACCACCGGCGCGTCGAAGGAATCGATCTTCGCCACGACGGCGTCGATGTGGGTGCGCAGGCCGATCCCGGCGCGCGGCGCATCCGCCGACTCCAGGCCCGGCAGGGTCAACGGATGGACCTTGTGCCCGGCCGCGGTCAGCGGCGGGGTGACGTCCGCCCACGACGAGGCGTCCAACCAGAATCCGGGTACGAGGATGATGTCCATGCCGGTACCCTACCGGTCGAGTACCAGCTCCACCACCTGGTAGGGGTCCTCGCCCGGGACCAGGTTGTGCATGGTGATGCGTCCGCCCGAGCCGTCCGCCGGGTGCAGGTGGATCTGCCAGCCCCAGTCCGGGCCGGTCGGCGCCGCATAGGAGCCGTTGAGCCGGAGGACACCGTCGCCGCCCACAGTGCCGGAGAACTGCATCAGCGCCTTGCCCGTGTGCCAGGAGTCCAGCCACACAGCGGTGGCGGGATCCGCGCCGGACGCGCCGCCGGCCAGGATCAGGAGGCCTTCCTGCGGGCTCTCACCGTCTGACCAGGTGTAGGCGACACTCGCGAAGTGTGCGGCGGTCACCGTCACCGTGGCGGTGGCCGCCGAAGCCTTGTAGTCGTCCGTGGGCATGAGCCGCAAGCGGTTTTGTCCCTGCCAGGCGCCAAGGAACGGTGTCAGGTATTTCACAATGTCCATGCTGCAGTCTACTGAGCCAATCGATCCTGCTCAGTCCTTGGCCGGCTTTTCGAGGCTCGCCGCGAAGTCCGGGACGTAGCGGAACAGTTCCCGCGGGGGGCGCGTGTAGTTGACGGCCTTCGGCCGCTCCGGCAAGGTCACCTGTTCTGTCCGTACTTCGGTGTAGTCGATGCTGGAGAGCAGGTGGGCGATGAGGTTGATCCTTGCCCGGCGTTTGTCTTCGGCTTCCACCACGTACCAGGGAGACTCCGCGGTGTCTGTCTGTACGAACATGTCGTCTTTGGCCCTTGAGTAGTCTTCCCAGCGCAGGATTGCCTCCCGGTCCATCGGCGAGAGCTTCCATTGCCGCATGGGATCATCCATCCGGGATTTGAACCGCCGCTCCTGTTCCCCATGGCTGATCGAAAACCAGTACTTGAAGAAGAGGATGCCGTCCTGGATGAGGAGCCGTTCAAAAACCGGGCACTGGGCCATGAAGCGTTTGTGCTCCGCCGGGGTGCAAAAGCCCATCACGTGTTCGACGCCGGCGCGGTTGTACCAGGAGCGGTCCATCAGGACGATTTCCCCGGCGGCCGGCAGATGCGCCACATAGCGCTGGAAGTACCATTCACCGCGTTCGCGCTCAGTCGGCGCCGGCAATGCGACTATCCGGGCAAACCGCGGATTCAGGTACTCGGTGACCCGCTTGATCGCACTCCCCTTGCCGGCTGCATCCCGCCCCTCGAAGATAACGAGGACCCGCGCCCCGGTGCTCCGGACCCACTCCTGGAGGGCAACCAGTTCCGCCTGGAGCCGCAGAAGTTCGGCCTCGTAGATTCCGGCATCGAGCCGGGCCGGCCGCCGTGCGGAGCCCTTCTTGCGGCCGGCGTGCCCCTTGCCTGATTTGTCCGTGCGATGTGCCATGGTTTCCGTTCCAGCATTTGGGGCGCGGGGTTTGTCCCGCCGCGCCCATTCTCGCCGTGCATCAGAACGGCTGCAAGGGTCCTCCAGCCCGGAATCCGGGACGGGCGCGTCAGCGCGCCACGATCGTCTGTTGCCCTGGGCAAGAGGCCAGGATCCGTTTCATCGCCTCCTTTTCTGCCGCAGTAACCCACAGCCGGTAGGCCGCCTTAACCGAAATTTGGCGGGCGACGTAGTGGCAGCGGAAAGCCTTGTTTGGCGGCAGCCAGGTGGCGGCGTCGGAGGCACTCTTGTCCTGGTTGGCGGGACCGTCGACGGCGATCAGGTTGAGCGGATCGTTGGCCAGGTGTTCACGCTGCTGCGAGGTGAGCTGCTGGGCGCCCTTTTGCCACGCGTCCCCCAGCGCCACGACGTGGTCGATCTGCACCGCAGCACTGGTTTCGGCGCCGCGCCGGAACACGATCATGCGGCCGGTGTACGGTTCCTGGAACGTGCCGCCGGCCACCTGGCAGCGGGAGCCACTGACGAATTCGGCGGCCGCCAGGTCGCGGCGGAGGATGTCGTTGCGCGTATCGCAGCCGTTGCGGTCGACGTCGAGCCACGCCTGGCCGAAGGCGCCCCGGTCATAGTTGTTCTTCGCCGACCGTCCCTTGACCGCGAGGGTGTCGAGCACGCCGGCAGCGCTTCCCTGCGGCACGGCCCGGACGGCGTCCACCGCGTTCATCCACCCTCGGGCAATGACGGGGGCCTCGCGGGGGCCGGCGATTTGCGGCTCCGCGGCGGCAAACTGGCCAGCCGTGAAGAACCAGACCAGACCGCCCAGGACGGCCAGGCAGGCCGCGGCCAGGAGAAGCCAGGCCTGGCGGGAGTGGCGGCGGGCGCGGCGGAAATCCATCCAGGTGACGGTCATGTGGGCGGCCGCTCGCGGCGTTTTGACTGCACGCCCTGAGCCTATGCGGACGCCATGCCACTCGGGCGGTTGTCTACAGTGTTGGGGACCGGTGGCGGAACGCGGGGGCCTATTGCTCCCGCGTGACCCGTTTCAGGTCTTCGTTGGCCAGATCCAGCAGGCCCTGGAGCTGGGTCACCCGGTCGTCGTTGACTTCACCGGACTGGCGTTTGACGAGGGCGTCGTCCAGCAGCCGCTTCGCTTCTTTCGCGTTGCTCCGCGCGACGTCCAGCGCGTGTTCCAGGGTGGTCTCGTGTTCAACAGCCGGGTTCGGTTCCATGGCTCCATTGTGGTTCCCTTTCCCGGCCGATTCCAGTGCATCGGCCGGGAAAGGAGGAACATGTCCCGGTCAGGGACATTCGCCCTGACTAGACCTCGACGGGCAGCCCTGCGGCCTCGAGGATGGACGCAGCGTCCTTGGCGGGGAAGGACGGCGGGTTGACCCCGGCCATTTCCTCCATGACGCGGACCACCTGGCAGCTGTAGCCGAACTCGTTGTCGTACCAGACGTACAGGACGAGGTTCTTCTCGTTGGAGATGGTGGCCAGGCCGTCGACGATGCCTGCCCGGCGTGAGCCGACGAAGTCCGTGGAGACAACCTCGGGCGAATCGATGTAATCGATCTGCTTGCGCAGCTCGGAGTGCAGCGACATTTCCCGCAGGTAGTCGTTGACCTCGTCCTTGGTGGTGCCGTTCTCCAGGTTCAGGTTCAGGATGGCCAGCGAGACGTCCGGGGTGGGGACGCGGATGGAGCTGCCCGTGAGCTTGCCGAGCAGTTCCGGCAGGGCCTTGGCCACGGCCTTGGCGGCACCGGTCTCGGTGATCACCATGTTCAGCGCGGCAGAGCGTCCACGGCGGTCGCCCTTGTGGAAGTTGTCGATCAGGTTCTGGTCGTTCGTGAAGGAGTGGACCGTCTCCACGTGGCCGTGCACCACGCCGTAGCGGTCGTTGATCGCCTTAAGCACAGGGGTGATGGCGTTCGTGGTGCAGGACGCCGCCGAGACGATCGTGTCCGAGTCGTCGATGGTGCCGTGGTTGATGCCGTGCACGATGTTCTTCAACTCGCCCTTGCCCGGTGCGGTGAGGAGAACGCGGGCAACACCCTTGCTCAACAGGTGCTGGGACAGGCCCTCGGCGTCGCGCCAGCGGCCCGTGTTGTCCACGACGAGCGCGTCCTGGATGCCGTAGGCAGTGTAGTCCACCGTGGAGGGGTTGTCCGAGTAGATGACCTGGATCTGGACGCCGTTGGCCGTGATGGTGTCGTTTTCGAGGTCAACCTTGATGGTGCCTTCGAAGGAGCCGTGGACGGAGTCGCGGCGCAGCAGGCTCGCGCGCTTGGCAAGGTCGTTGTCGGAACCGCGGCGGACCACGATGGCACGCAGGCGCAGGCCGTGGCCGCCGCCTGCCTTTTCGATCAGGAGCCGGGCCAGGAGCCGGCCGATGCGGCCGAAGCCATAGAGGACGACGTCGGTGCTGGTGCGGTCGTCGCCGCCGCGCTTGCCGACAACCTCGGCGAGTTCGGCGCGGAGGAACTCATCCAGGCTGGCGCCGTCGCCCTCGGCGCGGTATTTCTCGGTGAGGCGGGCAATGTCGATCGCCGCGGCGCCGAGGTCCAGCTTGGTCAGGGCCTCCAGCAGCGGGGCCGTCTCCTCGAGGCGCAGTTCTTCCTTGCTCATCCGGCGGGCGAAGCGGTGGGCCTTGAGGATATTCATGGTGGACTTGTTGATCAGGCTGCGTCCGTGGATGGAGGTCACCACGTTGTTCTCGCGGTACAGCCGGCCGATCACGGGGATCATCGCCTCGGCGAGTGCCTCACGGCCCATCCACGTATCAAGACAAGAATCTGACGTCTGGCTCACAGAACTACCTTCCTAGAATCCACCCCCTACGTCCTCGTAGGGGGAAGTCGGCCGCCGGAGGGTGTCCGGTACCGGGCACCGGCGGGGATTCGGTCCACCCCGGGCGCCTCATCGAGCGCAAAGAAAAACCGCCGGCTGCGAACGCAGACCCGGCGGCAGAACTTCTACGTTCACCATCAATTCTACGGGCGGCCAGCCAGGGTGGGGTGCCTGTTGCGCGTGAATTGACTCACACACTGTCCGGGGCCACGTCGAAGTCGGCAAAACCATCCGCGCCGGGCGTCAGCCCCGATGCGTCCTCAAGGATCATGTCGACGGCCTTTTCCGCGATCATGATGGTGGGTGCCTGGGTGTTGGCACTGACCAGCCGGGGCATGATCGAGGAGTCAACGACCCGCAATCCCTCCAGCCCGTGGACCTTCAGCCGCGGGGAGACAACGGAATCATCGGTGGTACCCATGGCGCAAGTGCCGACCGGGTGGTACGAGGTCCGCCCGTAGGAGCGCACGAAATTCACGTACTGGTCGCGGGTTGCCACCCGGGAGCCGTCGCCGATGTGCTCCTTCTGTATGAACGCCGCCATCGATGACTGCTCCATGATCTGCCGGCTCTGCTGCACCCCGGCGATCGTCATCTCCAGATCGTAGTCATCCGCCAGGAAATTCGGATCGATGAGCGGTGTCATTGTGGGATCCGAGGACGCGACGCGAACTGTCCCCCGGCTGCGGGGGCGCAGGAAGTACGAGTTGAGCGTCGCCCCGAATCCGGGCCGCAGCGACGCGATGCCCGGCTCCGACCGCGCCGCGGGCAGGAAGTGGAACTGCAGGTCCGGGGTCTTCTCATCTGTGTTGGCGTAGCTGAAGCCACCGGCCTCGACGAGGTTGGACGCGAACGGTCCCGAGCGGAAGGCCAGATACTCGAGGCCCGCCAGTACTGTCGCCGGGCGCACCCGATTGAACCGGTCCAGGCTGTGGTCATCGGTGAGTTCGTAGATGATGTCCAGGTCGAGGTGGTCCTGCAGGTTCTTCCCGACCCCGGGCAGGGCGTGGACCACGTCGATGCCGGCGGCAGCAAGGTCTGCCGGGTCGCCGATGCCTGAAAGCTGCAGCAACTTGGGCGAGCCAAACGCGCCGCTGGCGATCAGCACCTCGCGCCGGGCACCGTAGGTTCGCGCGACTCCGCCTTCAATCGCCTGGATGCCGACGGCGCGGCCATTCTTGATGACCACCTTGGAGACGGTCACGTTGACGCGGACAGTGAGATTGGGCCGCCTGCGCGCGGGTTTCAGATAGGCGACGGCTGCGCTGCACCGGCGCCCATTCCTGGTGGTGGTCTGGTAGAAGCCAACGCCGAGCTGCTTCGCCCCATTAAAATCGCTGTTGTAGGGCAGCCCGAACTCCTGGCCCGCCTGAACGAATGCCGCCGAGAGCGTGTGCGGACGCCGGAGGTCAGAGACGCCGAGCGGCCCTGTGGTTCCATGGTGGGGTCCTGAGAGCCTGGTGTTTGACTCCGATCGAATGAAATACTTGGACACCTCGGCAGCGGACCAGCCCTCACATCCATAGTCCCCGGCCCACCCGTCGTAGTCCCCAGCCACGCCCCGGGTGAAGACCTGGGAGTTGATAGACCCGCCGCCGCCAAGCCCGCGGCCTTGAGGGAGCGGGATGCTCCGGCCGTTGCTGTGCTTTTGCGGAACACTGCTATACGCCCACTGGTACGGCCCTCCCTTCAATCTCGGGAAGCCCGCGGGCATATGGATGAAGGGATGGCGGTCGGACCTGCCCGCCTCGAGCAGAAGCACACGGACTGAGGGGTCTTCACTCAATCTGCCAGCCAGAACGCTGCCGCCGGTACCACCCCCGGCGATCACATAGTCGTACTCAGCATCGTCCGGCACTATGACTCCTCAACCATCGCCGAAGCTACCGCTCCTTGAAGCGTTGATTGAAGTGTGTTAGTTCCGCGGCCATGATGTCAAGCATCCGGGGCTGGCGTGCACAGCCGCCGGTAGGCGGCACACGGCGGAACGGACGGGGCGGCTGGCCTTAAGTGGATGGGTTAATCGAGTCGCCGGGTTCTGGCTGATTCGTCTCCATCATCGGGATGGGGCAAGGTCAGGGGCAAATGAGGGACATCGAGCCTCACGAGACCATCCGTGAGGGCCGCGGCCCGGGTGTCGTCGTCCGGCCACAGGGGGGTAGGTCTTGGGTGTCTCGGTGGCGTCCTTGTGCCCCTGCCGGTGGGCCACAGCCCCAGGGGGACATGCCCTGGCGATCAGCTGCGAGGCGTGATCGTGCCGCAGCTCGTGCCAGTCCGTGCCGGCGCCCGGGACGATGTCGCGGATGTGCCGCCACGGCTCCCCCGCTCTGTGCCTGGTGATCGCCCGGCCGGCCGAATGGAAAATGAAGCCCCCGACACCCTGCGGCCCTTCCCGAAGGTTCTGAGCATCTGCGGGGAGTGGTCCCCGATATGGATGCGCCTGCGGCTGGCCTTCGTTTTGGGCGGACCCGATGAGGGATCGCTCGAGTTGTTCTCGATCAGCTGCCGGTCCGTGCTGAACATGGCGTTATTGAGGTCTACCCCGTCCCAGGTCCGGCCGCGCAGTTCGGAGGACAGTTCCGTTGCGGCGCAGAACACCACCATCGCACGGTACGGCCGCCAAACCTCCAGTGCCAGCCGTTGCACGGTGTCAGTGCGGAAGCGGAAGACCGCCTCAGCCGCAGCGAAGCAGGCAGCCAAATGTGTGCGCCTTGAACCCGGCGCCTGGGTTTGGGATTCCACCGCCGGCACTTACTACGCCATCCCTACCTTCCGGGGAGCTTGTCGTCCGGGCGACGCCGCAATCTCTATCCGCAGCAACACCCGTCCTCAACTTGGTAACGAACCAACTCATTGCCGATCCCACACTGACCCTATTTACCGGCTCCGATCTTGACTTCACCGTTGACAAATCCGCCGGGCGTTTCGCGTGGCTACGCAGGCGTCCGCGACGTCACCGGGCTGATGACCGGTGTCGCCTCGGGAACCGTGACCGTGAGCGGTGATGGCTCGACCGCTAGGTGCACGTTAGAAGACGTGAAGCTTGCTGCCATGTCGCAGACACTCGCCGCAACTACGCCGACGAACATGGCCAGTTCCACTTTGCCACCGGTGTTATGGCGACGTCCGTGTCCCACGTCAACACCCTCAGCTCCCATTGCGCGAAGTTCGCGCGTTTGTGCGTTCCCCTAGCCGTGGCCAGCCATTAGCGACACGCGGATACTGCGACAAGGCACAGTCACGGCGTCGACATGGGGCTATCGGTCTCCATGAACCAGGCCGCGTTCTCGTCGGCGGCCAAGAGTTCGGTGTTCCAAAGTTTCACGATGTTGTCCCGTTGCTCATTATTCAACTGGGGAAGACGCCGGCGATGAAGTCCGAACATCGCGACCTTGTTAGATCTTGCCGAGTTGACTAGCTTCATCACGTCTTTGTGCTCCCGGGGCCACTTGGTGAAGAGCGTGGCTGCCATTTTGGCGCTGTGCTCGTACAAGCTCTCCTGGCCGGTGGTGACGAGATAGGCACAGTAGAGGAAGAACTCGGTGGTCCCGGACAGCTCCTTCTCAAAGAGATCTTCAAGAGACCTGCCGGCGTATATGGTCTCCAGCTCTGACATTAGTCCCCGCACGAGTCCGGCATCCATGAGGTAGGGGGTAATGGTGGGCATCGCGGAGTCCGCGAATTCGCCGGCCCGGTCCTCTGCAGCGAATGCGCCGAACGATTTCTTGATGTGGGAGTGGTAGTTCTGGGGCGCAGCTCGACGGAAAGTCTTGATTGCCGTTTCGGTAAAGAAGTCCCGGACCAGCGTTCGGTGTACGAAGTGGTTTTTTGCATCCAGTACCAAGTAATAGCGGGCGGCCAAATGGTTCGCCACTACGAGCTTGAGGAGTTGCTGCCCCCGCCACCCTAGGGGGTCGTGGCCGGGCAGCAAGGTAGAAGCATTGACGTAGTCGATTTTCGCCGCCAGCCCGGGCGCGATGCGGGATTCAGTGCTGGTTTTCAGGAAGCCCTCCAGCCGGGCGTTGTCCTGTCCGTTCAGCACAACGATGTATCGGCCGATACTTGAGTGGTCCAGGAGCCGGTCCACCGAGAGGATCTGGAGGACCGTAAGTCGGATGTCTCCCTCGAAAGTGATGGTCACGAGGTCAACGTCTTGGGAGTCTCTGGGCATGGCCCAAGATTAGCAGCGTCCCTTGAGGACGATAAATGAAGCCCTGCCCTGTTCCTTAACGTCTACGTCGCCACCGAGCGCTGGAACCCCTCCCGCATTCCTCGCGTCTTGGGATGACGACGGGGACCACGCGCATTCGGCCTGGATCCCGGCCGGCAACGTCTGTCGCGTCTCCGATTCCGAATGGGAGATAGAGGACTGCCCGCGGTGCCCGGAGCAGCTCCGGGCCATTCGTTGTGGCAACGGCTGCCCGGGTTCGTGACTGCATAGGCTCCAGAATGCCGCCGAAAAAGGGCGAGTCAGCCCCATGATTTCAAGACCATGGGTCCGAATCTGGGGCGTCAACATCGCCAGTGCCAACCGGCACCCTGTGCGTATGATGCTGAACGGCTCCCCCAAGGGGCTCGTGGGCCCCGACCTGACACGACAATAGGCATGCGGCCTTTGAATTTCCCTGCAGCGGACTCGCGGGGCTATGGGCCCTGCGTTACGTTGGTAGGAACCCCAGGAGTCCGATTCCTGATCCTATAGAGCAGCGCCTCCACGTCTTCCGCAGAGAACATCATTCCTACTCGCATGTACGTGCCATACTGCAGGGCCAGCCAACGGACGGTGGACCCCGGAGAATAGCCGAAAGTCCCCGAGCTCACGCGGGAATCAGGCCAAGTGGATGGATGGGTTGACCGATACGCCGGGTTCTGCCCAAATCAGCGCCCACGCTGAGGTGTGGGCTAGGTCAGGGGCAAATCAGGGGCATCCAAACGCACCAGACCATCCGTAAGGGCCGCCGCCTTCGTGTCATCGTCAGGCCACAGGTGGGCATAGGTCTTGAGGGTCTCGGTGGCATCCTTTTGCCCCAGACGGTGAGCCACGGCCACAGGGGACATGCCACCGGCGATCAGCTGCGAGGCGTGATAGTGCCGCAGCTCGTGCCAGCCCGTCCCGGCCCCAGGGACGATGTCACGGATGTGCCGCCACGCCTCCCCCGCCGTGTGCCTGGTGACGGCCCTGCCGGCCGAGTGGAAGATGATGCCACCGACGCCTTGCGGCCCTTCCCGCAAGTTTTTGAGGATCTGCATGGAGTGATCGCCGATGTGGACGCGCCGGCGGCTGGCCTTCGTCTTGGGCGGCCCCCAGGAGGGATCGCTCGAGTTGTTCCCGATCAGCTGCCGGTCGATGCTGATCATTGCGTTGTCGAAGTCGACCCTGTCCCATGTGAGGCCGCGCAGCTCGGAGGACCGTAACCCGGTGGCGGCGCAGAACACCACCATCGGACGGTACGGTTTCCAGATCTCCTTTGCGAGCCGCTGCACCGTCTCCGTCTTGAGAGGGATCACCGCCTCATCCTCGATCGTTGGCAAACGTATCGACAGGCATGGGCTCTTCTGCAGGTTGCCGTCCAACACTGCAGCCTTGAACATGGCGGCCAGGTAGCCGTAAGTGACCTTGACCGTGGACGGGGCCAAGGACTCCGCCCACTCCCCCACCGCGGCCTGCACGTCCTCCCGGTGCACGGCGTCCAACGTCATGTGCCCGAGGCTGGGGATGATGTAGAGCTTTAGCTTGGCCGCCACCTGCTCCTTCGATGACGCCCGGTGATGCAGCTGGGCGCCCTGCCACTTCTCCGCGTAATCCGAGAGCAGGACCTTCTTCCGCAGACGCACATACGTGCCACGGTTTATCGACGACACCTGTTCGGCGAGGAAGTCCTCGGCCGCGGCCCTAGTGGCGAAGCTCTGCCGCTGCTTCGTGCCGGCTGGCGGCGTCCACTCTGCACGCCACCGCAAACCCTTCCCATATAAGGGAGTGCGCGTCTTGTCCTTCCGGATCCATCTATCTTCGACCCTGGCCATTAGTTCAGCCTTCCCGCTAGACGATATGAGGTAGCCGGGTTTTGGGGCTGGAACCTCCTTTTCAAAGCGGTACGTGGGTTGCCTGCCAGACTTGGCGGACAGGTAGAGCCACATTTGAAATTGGGAGGTTCCAGCTATGTTCGAGCGTACAAGCGTCGGCCTGGATGTCCATGCCCGTTCTGTCGCCGGATGCGCCCTGGACGCGCAGACCGGCGAGATCATTCCGCACCGGATGACTCCGGATTATGCCGAGATTCTTGCCTGGATCGTCTCTCTTCCAGCCCCGGTGCGGGTGGTCTACGAGGCCG
>NZ_JBFTRB010000012.1:0-132726 GCF_056399305.1 Arthrobacter sp. 01N444 | reverse complement strand
CGGCGCGTTCGCTGACGGTCAGGACACAGGCGACCTCGGCCACCAGTGCCATCTCCTGTACGGCACGGTCCCGCGGTGACGGCGCCGGCGGCGCCAGGAACCTGGTTGCCTGCGCGTAGTCGGCGGTCAGCCGCACCCTCAACGCGGCCGTCCGGGCCTCCAGCCGCGCGACCTCGGCAAGTCCGTCCAGGCAACCCTCCGCCAGCCGCCGCAACGGATCCGCGTCCGGCGAAGAATCGCTAGCGGCCGATCCGGCCAAGGCGGCAAGCGCGGCAACGGAGGCGGCGACGGCCTCCACGGCCGCCCCGCTCTCCGCACTCAACACTGTCCTGCTCTCCACACTCAGATCATCTCAGGAGCCACCGACAATTTTGCTGAAACTGAAGTCACCCAGCGGCTGCTGAAAGATCATCCAATGCCATCGACGCGAGTGTTGAGTGTCGCACGCCCACGTAGTAGCGTGACAAGCATTGTCAATACGCGTAACACGGACTCGGGAGCGATCATGGCATATATGACACGTGGGTTGGCGGCTGTCACGGCGGCCCTGGCATTGAGCGTGACGGGTGGCGCCCTCGCCGCCCCTGCGCAGGCCGATCCGCGGGAGACCGCAAAGACGCCAACCGCCACTGGGTACGGCGGAGCGGTGAGCACCGTGGATCCGGAGGCATCCGCTGCGGCGATTGAGGTCCTCCGCAAGGGCGGCAACGCAGCGGACGCCGCCGTCGCCGCAGCCGCGACCCTTGGCGTGACTGAGCCATACAGTGCCGGGATTGGCGGCGGAGGCTACTTCGTGTTCTACGACGCGAAGACCGGCAAGGTGGGCACGATCGACGGCCGGGAGACCGCACCGGCAGGAATGCCGCACGACGCGTTCATCGACCCGGCGACCGGCAAGCCCTTCAATTTCACGCCCGAGCTCGTCACAAGCGGCGTCTCCGTTGGCGTCCCCGGCACCCCGGCCACCTGGGCGCGTGCCCTGGACCGGTGGGGCACGTTGAGCCTCGGCGATGCACTCAAGCCTGCCATCAACGTGGCCACCCGTGGATTCGTGGTCGATAAGACGTTCCGCCAGCAGACCCTCGACAACAAAGCCCGGTTCGAGGCGTTTCCCTCGACCAGCAGCCTCTACCTCCCGGGCGGTGACGCCCCCGCCGTCGGCAGTGTCTTCCAGAACCACGACCTCGCCGATACATACCGGCTCCTCGCGAAAAAGGGCACGGACGGCTTCTACGGCGGGCCGCTTGCGGCCGAGATCGCGGCCACGGTGCAGGCTCCGCCCAAGACTTCCAACACAAAGCTGCCCGTTCCGGCAGGCCACCTGACGACGGCGGATCTCGCCGCATACCGCGCCCTGGATCAGGCGCCCACGCACGTGGACTACCGCGACCTGGACGTCTACGGCATGGCGCCCTCCAGCAGCGGCGGCACCACGGTGGGCGAGGCGCTGAACATCCTGGAGCCTTCCAACCTGTCCGGGATGTCCACGCCGGGCGCCCTGCACCACTACCTCGAGGCCAGCGCGCTTGCTTTCGCGGACCGTGGCAAGTACGTGGGTGACCCCGCGTTCGTGAGCGTTCCCACCGCCGCGCTCACGGACCCGGTGTTCGGCAAGGAGCGCGCCTGCCAGATTGATCCGCTGCACGCGGCGGCGAAGCCGGTAGCGCCGGGGAACGTGTCCTCGTACGACGGCGCGTGCCCGGCCGCCGCCGTCGCGCCTGCGGTCGAGTTGGACACCGAGAACATCTCGACGACCAACCTGACCGTCGCGGACAAGTGGGGGAACGTGGTCGACTACACGCTCACGATCGAGCAGACCGGAGGGTCCGGCATGGTGGTCCCCGGCCGCGGCTTCCTGCTCAACAACGAGCTGACCGATTTCTCGACCGTCTACGACCCGGCCGACCCGAACCGGATCGAGCCGGGGAAGCGCCCGCGCTCGTCCATGTCGCCGACCATCATCCTCAAGGAGGGCAAGCCGTTCCTCGCCCTCGGTTCGCCCGGCGGATCGACCATCATCACAACTGTCCTGCAGACCGTCCTGAACCGGGTGGATCTTGGCATGACCATCTCCGAGGCGATCGCCGCACCGCGTGCCTCGCAACGGAATACGGCCAAGGTCACGGCCGAACCGGAGTTCATCGCCAAGTACGGCAGCCAGCTGGCACCGTTTGGCCATCAGCTCACGCCGTCGGGGGATGCGTTCACGTCGGCAGCGGAGATCGGCGCCGCGACCGCCATCGAGTTTCTGCCCGACGGCGGCATGGTCGCCGCCGCCGAGCCCGTCAGGCGCGGAGGGGGATCGGCGATGGCCCTCAAGGCGTCGCGGAGGTAGAGCCAATCGCTAAAACCCTGATTCTGATAAATGGTCTTCCTGGCTCCGGGAAGACCACGCTCAGTCGTCAACTCGGCCAGGCACTGTCAATCCCCGTCATCTCCAAGGACAACCTCAAGGAAGCACTCGCGGACATCGCGTTAGGGAATGTCGGAAGCGGCCGGCTCGGGCAGATCGCTTCCGACACCATGTGGCAGTTGGCGGCGTCGATCCCGGGGGCGGCGATTGTGGAATCGTGGTGGTACCGCCCACGTGACCTGGACCACGCGGCCAAAGGCATCGCTCAATCGGGAAGCCCGAACGTAGTAGAGATCTGGTGCGAGATCGACGCGGAATTGGCCAAGGAGCGATATGAATCTCGTCAGAGGCACGCAATTCATTCAATGGGCGAAGCGGCGGCGACCGTCTGGGCCGATTGGACAGCAAGCGCGGTTCCTCTGTTGCTCGGCCCAACGCTCTCGGTGGGGACATCAGTACCCGTTCACGTTGCCGGGTTGCGAGAACGACTGGGCCCGTTGATGGCCTTCTAACCTCAGCGCGGGGTCGTCCCGATGCGTACCGCGATGGGGCCGAAGAAGGCGCAGGTGGGAATCATCATCTTGGCAAGCCCACCACTACCGGAGTGTGCTCCTCGGCGAGTTGTGGGAATGCGTGGGGGCCGGTCCTGCGATCGCGAGAGTTTTCGCTCCCGCTTGCTGTGGCATCGCCGGGCGGTCGCCTTCGCGCAGCCAGTCGTCAAAGAACGCGTCGAGCTGCTGGCCGGAGGCCTTTTCCATCACGGCTTCGAAGTCTTCCGTCGTCGCCGTCGAGTCGTTGTAGCGGCTCAACCACGTCCGGGTGCCGCTGAGGAATGCCGCGTCCCCGATCTTCGCGCGCAGCGCGTAGAGGGCAGCCGCACCGCGGAGGTAGACCTGGCCCGCGAACAAGTTGTCACGGCCCGGGTCTGCGATGTTCAGCGCCCAGCGGTTGTTCGCGTCGAGGTATGCCACCGCGTCCTCGAACTGTTCCGGCATCGTGGCCGTGCCTTGGTGTTCGGCCCACAGCCACTCGATGTACGTCGCCCAGCCCTCGTTCAGCCAGATGTCCTGCCAGTCGGACGGGCTCACCGCGTCTCCGAACCACTGGTGCCCGAGTTCGTGCACCACCGTGTATTCGTCCGCAACCTCCGAGTAGACCGGCCGCGTCTGCGTCTCCAGCGCATAGTCGACCGTGTCGTCGTCGACAATCGCGCCGAAGGCCTCGAACGGGTACCGCCCGAACTGGCCCTCAAGGAATGCGATCATCTTGGGCTGCAACGCAAGCGACGCCTTCGTCTCGGCCAGTGCCGCTCCCGTCACGTCCGCGTCGATCGCATTGATGATGGGCAGCCCGTGCGGACCGACGTCGTACGACAGGGCAAAGTCGCCGACGTTCGCCGTCGACAGATAGCTGGCCATCGGGTCCGAGGCCTTCCACGTCCACGTGGTCCATCCCGCCTTCGTCGCCGGCCGGCCGACGGGCAGGCCGTTCGCCACGGCCGTCTTCCCCGCCGGCACCGTGATGCGGAACGTATAGGTCGCCTTGTCTTCAGGGTCGTCATTCACGGGATACCAGGTCGCCGCACCCTCGGGCTCGTTGACGACCATAGCACCGTCAGCGGTGGTGACCCAACCGTAGAGCGCTCCGGTGGTGTCGAGCGGCCGGCCGGTGATTCCGCCGTACTCGATCACGATCGACGTCGTCTGTCCGGCCTTCAGTTTCGGCCGCAGCCCGACCGTGAGTTCCCAGATCCGGTTCGCGTCGTTCTGGACTTGGGACCACTTGGCGGCCTTGCCGTCGACCCGGACCGACGTGACGCCGAGGCCGCGCAGGTCGAAGTTGAGCGACTCCAGGTTCTGCTTCGCACGGAGGGTGACAGTCGCGACCCCGCTGAGGCGGCCTGCGAGCACCGCGGGACTGGTCGGTGGCGAATAGCGGAGGGCGAGGTCGTAGTGCAGGACGTCGTAGCCGCCGTTGCCGGCGAACGGGAAATACGCGTCCCCGCTGCCGGAAGCGCCCGCCGTGTAATGGGGGTTGTCGTGGCTGGGCGCGGCCTGTGCAGCCCCGCTGATTGCGCCGACGCCGGCCACGGCCAGCACGAGGATGACCGCTGTCCGACGCAGGAGCCCCCTGAAGTGCTGCCTCATCACCGATTTCCCATCCAGGTCTCGGGATGTCCATTTGGGTGAAACAGCACGCCCGTTGTCTCGAGCAGAAACGATCTCGGTCTGAGAAGTCATGACCGTGCCCCCAATGCAGTTGTGGAATGTCGCCCATGATCCCCACCGCAACTTTGGAAAACCTTGGTACCGGTCCGAGGTGAGGCCGCCTGGCCCACGAAAGCCCGACTATATGCGCTGGACTCCGACTATGCACTGAGTGTATAGATGGGGGTGTGAACAACTCTCTTGCCCTCCTCGGGCTGCTGAGCCGGGAGCCCAGCTATGGGTACGACCTGAAGCATTCCTATGACCGCTATTTCGGCACCCAGAAACCGTTGGCATTCGGGCAGGTGTATTCCACGCTGGCCCGGATGTTCCGTGACGAGCTGATCATCGCCTTGGGCGAGGAGAGCGGCGGCGGTCCGGACCGCAAGAAGTATGAGGCCACCGTTGCCGGCAGGGACAAGGTGCGGCAGTGGCTCTTCACCCCCGATGTGCCCTCCGAAACCCTGCAGAGCGAGCTGTTCGCCAAGACCGTGGTCGCCTTGCTGCTCGACGACGACGCCGACCGGTTGTTGGATGCGCAGCGCGCCGAGCACATGGCCCGGATGCGCGAACTGACCCGCCTCAAGCGCGACGCCGACCTGCTGCAGGTGCTGATGTGCGACTACGGCCTCTTCCACATCGAGGCTGACCTGCGCTGGATCGAGCTGACCAGTGCCCGGCTGTCCCAACTCCAAAAGGAGCTCCAGAGCGCATGAGCACGATCGACACCACTGCACCCATCCTCAGCGCCCGCGGTGTCCGCCACGCGTTCGGACAGACCGAGGCGCTGCGCGGTATCGACATCGACGTTCACGCCGGTGAGGTACTCGCGGTCATGGGCCCGTCGGGGTCGGGTAAGTCCACCCTGCTGCACTGCCTGGCCGGCATCCTTGCCCCGGACGGCGGCGCCGTGGCCTATGCGCCCCGCGGCCAGGAGCCCGTCAGCATCAGCGGACTGGGTGAGGCTGAAAGGTCCCGGCTGCGTTTGACCGACTTCGGCTTCGTTTTCCAGTTTGGCCAGCTGCTGCCCGAACTCACGGCGCTGGACAATGTCAGCCTTCCCCTGCTTCTGGGCGGTACCAAACGGGCCGAAGCACGCCGGCGCTCGCAGGAAGTGCTCGAACGGCTCGGGCTGGACGGATGCACTGCCAAGCTGCCGGGGGAGCTCTCGGGAGGCCAGGCCCAGCGGGTGGCCATCGCCCGTGCCCTGGTGACCTCTCCCGCAGTCTTGTTCGCCGATGAACCCACCGGGTCCCTGGATTCCCTGGCGGCCGAGAACGTCCTGACGCTGATGCTGGACCTTGTCCGGGAAGCCGGCACCACCGTAGTGATGATCACCCACGACGCCCGGACCGCCGCATATGCCGACCGGGAAGTGATCATGCGCGACGGAAGCGTCGCTGCCGGCCACCGGGTGCCGGCATGAACCCGGCACTCCTGAAAATAGCGCTGCTTGGCAGCAGGTCCTCCTGGGGCCGGATGGCCGGTGTGGGCGGCGGCGTGGCAATCGGCGTGTGCCTGGTGCTCCTGCTGTGGAGTGCGGCGAACGGTCTGGCCCAGCGCGACGCGCGGGGCGCCTGGCTCCGCGAGCTGGGCCAACCCTCGGTCACACTTCCGCTGGCAGCCGACGGGCTCACCGCCAGCGGCCGTCCGGAACCGATCCCGTTGACACCGGACAAGATTCTGCTGGGATTCCCGGGCGACATCTTCCGCGACCAGCTCATCAGTCATCGCGACATCGCCGCGCTCCCCACAACCACCGTGAAAATTCCGGGCATCGAGGCCACGCCGGCACCCGGAGAGTACTACGCTTCGCCTGCCCTGCAGCGACTGATCGAATCGACTCCGGCTGAGGAGCTGGGGGACCGGTACGGTCACTTTGCGGGCGTCATCGACGACGCCGCCCTCCCGGGCCCCGATGCCTTGGTGGTCATCACCGGCGTTACGGAGGCCCGGCTCCGGCAGGGTCCGGCGGCAATGTTCGTCACGGACTTCACCACCAATCCCTACGGCGAGAGCGCCAGCCTGTACCGCACGGCGCTGCTGGTCGGCGGAATCGCGGTGCTGTTCCCGGTGCTCCTGCTGGTCAGCATCGCGACAGGCCTGGGCGCGGCACAGCGCCGGGAACGCTTTGCCACCCTTCGCCTCATCGGCGCGTCGCCGCGGCTGATTTCAGGAATGGCGGCCGTGGAGACCGCCATCCCCAGCCTGGCCGGTGCCCTGCTCGGCGTCGTCATGGCGGCTGTGTTCGGGCCGGTCGCAGCCCAGATCCCCGTCAACGGCACCAGAGTGTTCGTGGCGGATTTCACCTTCGGCGCGGAATCTGCGCTGGCCGCCGTCTTGCTCGTGGTGGCTGCGTGCGCGCTGGTGGCCGCGGGGCGCACTGCCCGGACGGGCATTGGCCCGCTGGGAGTTACACGGGCCGTGCATGAGAAAGCGCCCACGCTGTGGCGGGCCGTGCCGTTGCTGGCCGGCCTGGCGGGCATGGCCACAGGCGCCGTTCTGGCCAGGATCGACACGGACGGCAACCCGTGGACTTCTCCGCTGCTGCTCGGCGGCTTCGCGCTGACCGCCGCCGGCATCGTCACCATCGGCCCGTGGCTGACCCGGATGGCCAGCACCATCGGCCTGCACCAGGCGCGCAGCGCAGCCTCGGTCATCGCCGCCAGCCGCATCAGCAGAACGCCCGTTGCCACCTTCCGCTCCGTGTCCGGGCTGGTCATTGCCGTCTTCATGGTCTCCGTCTTCGCCGGAGGCGCCAGCGCAATTGAAACCGCTGAACCGCCTGAGGCCCGTCCGGGATTGCTCCTGCCCACCAGCGTCTACGCGCTCGTGGCGGCCGGACACGCTGCCGGCCAGGTGTCGGCCGCTGCCCAGAGGGCTGGGGAACGTGCCGGAATCCGCGACGTCACCATCGGCTACGCCCCTGCTGCCCCCGGCCCGACGGGCATCGATGACATATACATCGCGGCCGGGGATGCACCATCACTCGGGTTCCCGGAGAGCCGGGCAGAGCACCTTGCGGCCTTCGATGCGTCGTTCTTGAATTCCTGGACCACCGCGCCGGTCCCGCTCACGGCCGCGCCCGTCCAGAGCCTGGCCGGCCTGGCTCCGGTGGTCATGGTAGCCGGTACCGACGGGACACCTGCGGCGATTGACCGGGCGCGCACGGCCTTGAATACGTCGGGGGTCACTGCCACGCCCGCCACCTCCCGAGCGGACACCGCAACGACGAGCAGCGCCCGACTCATCCAGGGGCTGGCGGCCCTTGCCTACCTCGGCGCCTTCGTCGCCGTAGTCATCGCCGGCATTTCGCTGGCCGTGTCCACGGCTGCCGCGATCCTGGACCGAAAACGCGTGCTGGGCCTGATGCGGCTGATGGGCATGCCCGTTGAAGTTGTTCGCGGGATCATCGCAAGAGAGGCCGCGGTTCCCCTTGTGGCAGTGCTTCTGCTGTCAGCCGGGCTCGGATTCTTCGTGGCCTGGCTGATGGTTATCTCATTTGGCGGGGGCCGGAACATCACCTGGCCCGGCCCCGGATACTATGCCGCGCTGTCCTTCAGCATCCTGCTCGCGCTGGCGGCCGTGACGGCTACCTTCGGACTCGTCCGCGCCAATACCGCCATCATGGCCACCCGATCCGAGTGAAAACACGGACCTGCCTTTGGGCCTTCCCCGCTTTTAGCCCTCGCAGTCCGTGCAGTAGATATCGGTGCCGGACCGCCGGGCGATCTGGGAACGGTGCCGGACCAGGAAACAGGAGCTGCAGGTGAACTCGTCGTCGGCCTGCGGGATGACCTGCACAATCAGCTCTTCGGCGATGAACTCGCCGCCGGGGACTCCGGCCCCGTCCAGCCCGTCGGCCTCGTCCAGTTCCTGGACGACGCTGCGGGCGTCCGGTGCGTTGGCGGACTGAAGTGCTTCCAGGGAGTTTTCCTGGGTTTCCTTAACGTCCGAGCGGACTTCGTCGTAATCGGTTGCCACGTGGCTTGTTCGCTTTCTCGAGTCTTAACTAGGCTAAGTGCAACGTACGGCACCCCGCGGTTGTTCCGCAGGCGAGGCCAGAATCCACGCCGTGCGGCGTTCGCCGGCCACACCATGGGCGCGGTGCCGGGCGCCGCCGCAGTTCGGGCCTAGGATCAACGGCATGATGCAGGGACCAATCGACGCCGCCGACGGGAAGAACTCGCTCAGCGTCGATGCTGGGATACTCGAGAGCGTCTGGCGCCCGGGTTCCTTTGTGGACGCAGAAGATGCCAGGGACGCCATGCTTGCCGTGGATCGGATCAGTGGCGGGACGCCGATGCCAATGCTCTCCGAGATGACCGACGTGGTGTTCAGCGCGGCGGCCAGATACCAATTCGCACAGAGCAGGGGCGTGGTGGCCATCGCGGTCCTCGGATCCAGCACAGTCGACAGGGTGATCGCTTCCGCCACGAGCCGGGAGACCAAGTACCCGCACGAGTTCTTTACATCCAGGACCGACGCAATCGCATGGCTGAAGGAAGTCATCCAGAGCCGCGATTAGGAATTGCCACAGGGCCTGGCACCGCAATCAAATCCACTCCCGATCCGAGACAGACCGGTCTTTCCCGTTGTAAAGTGTCTTCACGGTCTTCCGCCCCGCTGGCTCCAGGAATGTATGCAGGGCTCTCGGGATCGTGGCCGGTTCCGGGCTCTGCCGGAACGGGAACAAAGGAATCGCCAATGTCCATTGACTTGTCGTCCCGTGCGGAACCCTCACACGGACACACGCCCACGGGCGCGTCGGTCAATGGGCCGGAGGACAGCTGGGCGCGGGGGATACGCCTGCAGGCCACCGAGATCATCGCCGAAGTGCTGTCTGATTCTTCGCCGGGGCAGGCCCGTGCACGGGAGCAGCTGTGCCGTTTGCTGCAGGCCAACCCGGGCCGGCCGGAAGCAGCGCTGGCGGAACACCTGATCGCCCTCCGGGAAGAAACTGCCCGGGACCGCCGAACCAACCTGACACTCGTCAAGGACGAAGGGGCGGCGGAAACGCCCGCACAGCCCCGGACATCAGGCGCCGGACGGTCGACCGGGCGCCGTTCAGCCGCCCGCCAACCCCTGCTGCATCACCGTCCCATCGAGCGCGTGCGCTATGGCCGCGCGGATGCGGGCGTGCTCGGAGGCTTTTCCGGGGAGGGAGCCTAGACCGGGCGGCCAGCTCGACAGGCTCACGGTTCGCGTCGGTTCGCGGCAGCCCGGCTCCGCGGCAACAGGAATCCGACGGCAACAAGCCAGAGGAGGCCGCCGAACCGCCCGACGGGCAGCAGGAACTGGAGCGGCTCGATCACCATGGAGAGGAAACTTAGTTCGGACAGGGCGGCGATGACCAGGCCGGCCCAGGCCAGCCAGCGCGGCACGAAGCGCAGGATGAGGGCGGGGACGGCGATTCCGGCGATGAGGAGTCCCAAACCGACGACATAGGCGACGCCGCCCGTGATGAATGCGAGAAACGACAATGCATGGGTCAGCGGCACATCCGTGGTGATTTCCGGGCGGCTCAGGACCCACCCCACGGCGGCCGAGAGCATGAGGAACACCGAGGCGGCAATGCCGCCAAAGAAGCCGATTGCGGGCCCGGGGACGCGCACGCCAAGCCGGAGCTGCCGGGCGTAAACGGTGGCCGCAAAGATGCCGAGCGGGACCGCCGAGCCGAATTGGAACAGGCTGGCGAGCCGCACGGCGTCGGTGTTCCCGTGAAAATATGCCGCGACCTGGCCGGCGGGGGAGAAGGGCGAGACGTAGGCCTGCCCGTTGGTGAGCATCGCGCTGCTGAGCAGAGCTGCGATCGTGAGTCCCAGGCTCACGGCCGCCAGGATGCCCGGGTTGGGGCCGCCGGGTCGCGTCGACGGAGAAGTGTGGTGGGAGGACAGGTCAGTCATGATCGCTTCTTTCCGATAATTACGTCACAACTAAAATGATTCACCTGTTGAATGATTCTGTCAATGGCGTAATATTGGGGCATGGACTCACCGGATCCGCCGCGGCCGAAGCGAACCGCTTTCCTGCTGTCCCAGCTCGGGGCGCTGGCCTCGGCACGCTTCGCCGAGCGCACGCGCGAACTCGGCCTGACCCCAAGCGACGCGGGTGTCCTCCGCCTGCTCGGCCGCAGCCCCGGACTGAGCCAGCGGTCCCTGGCCGACCGCCTGGGCGCGGTGCCGAGCCGCGTTGTTCCCCTCATCGACTCGCTGGAAACGCGAGGGCTGGTGGCCCGCGTGCGCAGCAGCGCCGACCGGCGGAACTACGAGCTCCGGCTGACGGCCGAGGGTACGAAGGTTCTCGGAGCACTGCGCGGAATCGCCGAACGGCACGAGGCCGAACTCCTGGCCCCCCTGACCAGCGAACAGTCTGCGCAGCTGGGCATCCTGCTGACCAGGTTGGCCAGCGCCCATGCCCTCGACACGGACCTGCATCGGGACACGAAGCCGGAATGAACCCGGCGTGCCGGCCGGTTCTTCGAGACAATAGCCGTCCTTTTCAGCCGGCGGGCAGTGTGGGATCATCCCGGTATGGGCGAAAATACTGAACCGCGGGTGACCTTGCCCTCCGGCCCCGAGCGCGTGAAGGGCACGCATCACCGCGACGTTGATGGCTACGGAAATCCGATCACGCAGCAGCTGCGCATCATCGGTCAGCGGCGCCGCGAAGCCGAAGAAAAGCTCGACCGGCACCTGCAGGACGCACGCAAGAGCCACTGAGCGCGGCATGGGCGATGGTAAAGGCAGGCACCCGTGGGGTGCCTGCCTTTCCTTTCCGTGCCCGTCTACTTGGCGGCCACTGCGAACGGCGACGCCTCCTCGGGCGCAGCCACGGGCCCTGCCGCTGCTCGGAACGGGTTGCAGACCCTTACAGCCAGGCGGGCGGACTATTCCGCGGACCGGGTCCGGGATTTCAGTCGCCTGCGGGCCCAGCTGGTCGAACCCGACTCGGAACTCGCGCTACGCATTTCCGGAATTTCACCCGCAGCGGGTGAGGCCCATGCCGGGCCTAATGCAAACAATGGTCATACCCTCCAAAGGGAGGGCTATGGGACAGGCCGTCCCGGAAACGAGAACGCATCTTTGAGAGCAGGAAAAGCAAATGAGTTTCCGGGAAAACTATTGGGATTTTTTGACGGAACCAAGAGCCGGGTGCTGGTCTGACGGCGTTCGCGCCTTGAAGTACGTTTAGGCAGCCGTGCGCGGATTCTTCCAGGACGCGGAAACGTTTGCCTTGCTCCTGCTGGCGGCCCACATATTACTCGTGACCGTCGCAGCTGTCCTGGTGTCGATGAATCGCCGTCCATCCTCTGCCATTGCCTGGGTGCTCGCCATAATTTTCATACCGATCCTTGGTGCCGTCGCATATTTCTTCGTTGGTTACTCGAAACTGCCCAAGGCGCGCAGGGACAAACAGCGCGAAGTTAACGCTCTGGTCCTGTCACGGACTGAAGGCAGCCCGTTCATTAGCCGCGGCCTTGATTGGCCGGAATGGCTGCATTCGGCGGTGGTGTTGAACAGCAACCTTGGGGCCCTCCCTATGGTCTCGGGCAACAGTGCGACCCTGTTGGGCGAGTACAACGGAGCTTTCGATGCCATGATCGCTGATATTGATTCGGCCACAAGTTATGTGCACGTGGAGTTTTACATCCTCGTGCTGGACGCAACGACAGAGCCGTATTTTCAGTCGCTGGCCCGGGCACGACGGCGCGGCGTTGACGTGCGGGTTCTGTCGGATCATCTGGCTGGCCTGAAGTTCCCCGGCCGGAAAGAAACCCTGGAGTTCCTCCAGGAGATAGGGGCGGAATATCGCCCCATGCTGCCGGTGCGGCCGTGGCGTGGCGAATGGCAGAGGCCGGACCTGCGCAATCACCGGAAGATCTGCGTCGTCGATGGCCGCGTGGGATTCACGGGGTCCCAGAACCTCATCGACGCGAGCTACGACACGAAGAGCAACCTGAAGCGCGGGCTTCAGTGGCACGAACTGATGATGCGCGTTGAAGGACCAGTGGTCCGGGAGCTGGATGCGGTCTTCGCGACAGATTGGTACAGCGAAACGGGTGTGATCCTACCACTGGATTCCAGCGCCATAGGCGTCAGTCATCATTCTGCACTCATCGACGCACAAGTCCTGCCCAGTGGCCCCAGCTTCGACAACGACAACAATTTGAAGCTCTACGCGACGCTTATCCACAAAGCTGAGCGTCGCGTCAGCATCACCAGTCCATACTTTGTCCCGGACGAATCCATCCTCATGGCTATTGTCACGGCAGCTGCGCGGGGGCTAAGCGTCGAGCTCTTTGTTTCCGAGGTCGGCGACCAGAGCATGGTCTATCACGCGCAGCGTTCGTACTACGAAGCACTGCTTCGCGCCGGCGTCAGGATTTACCTTTACCGGGCGCCGAAGGTGCTGCACTCCAAGCACTTCACTATCGATGAGGAAGTTGCGGTGATTGGGTCCAGCAACATGGATGTGCGTTCCTTCAGCCTCAACATGGAGGTATCCGTACTTGTGCACGGGCGCGATTTTGTGGACGCAATTCGCGGGATCGAAGACGGGTACCGCGTGGAAAGCCGCGAGCTGCAGCTCGAGGACTGGATCCGGCGGCCCGTAGCCCAAAAAGTATTCGACAATCTGGCGCGCCTGACCGCGTCTCTTCAATAGGGAACAGGCTCAGAGCCGACGGCGCTGCAAACACCGAGGCCATGGCCCGGAAACCCCCGGACGTGCTCAGGCTCAGTCGGTGCTACCCGGAGGGCCGGTATTCCTGGGCCGTAAGGTGCCAGACGGCTCCGGTGGTGCTGACTATCAGCGCGTATGTCCCCGGAGCCAGGCTGATGCCGATCGCCCCGGCGCCGGCCTTGGCCAGGGACAGCACGGTGAGGGCCGGTCCTTTCACGGGTTGGAGATAGGCAATGGCGGCCCCGGTGAAGGTGTACTCGATGTGAAGCCTGCCGGTGAGGGTTACGAGTGGGCCCGGGAGTTTTGTGCCGGAGGCCTCCGCGACGGTGACCCATTCTTTCACCGGGGGCGGCGCGGCCGGATGCAGCAGTGCGTTCATCGCGGCAACTGTGGCGCTGACAGTCCTGGTGACGGGGGCGGCGCTGACGCAGACCACCGCACCGGCGAGCGTGACGACCAGGACAGTCGAGGCCAGGCGCAGGCCGCGTCGCAGGGAGTTGGTCCCGGCCAACGGCATGGATGCCCCGTCGGCAGCGTACTCATTGGTGATCCGGAATAGGTCAATGAGCCACCAGATGCCGGCGCCGCCCAGCGTCAACAGCTTCAGTGTGCCGGTAAACGGCTTGTGGAGGTAGAACCTGTCCGCGCCGCTGAAGCCCAGGAACAATGACAGCAGCCACGCCGTGCGCAGGGAACGCATCGGCGGCAGGTCACCGTCGAAGACAAGCCCGTACTGCTCGGTTATGGGCACATTCCCGATTCTGGAACAGCCACGTCCGGATGTCCACGGTCATGTGGTGTGCGCTTGCGACATGCACCGTCACGGTCCGTCCTGCGACTCGCGTTCCGGAGGCATGGTCGCTGCGGTGGCCGCAGCCGGTTCCGCCGGACGTTTTCCGGTGGCACTCCAGCTGGTGAGGAAGTCGAGCTGGCAAAGAGGGCGCGGCCCGAATGCCTAAAGTTATGGCCCGGTTGCGGGCAGGACACTCAGTCCATCGAATAGGGTCGGGGCATGACCTTGAGCTTGGACGGCCCGCCGGACATTCGTGAGCAGGAATGCTCCTGTTGCGCATGTCTACCGGAGGGACACGTCCAAGAGCCCCTGGACCGGGCGGATGACACGCGATGGCGCCAGTCCGGGTTTTTGGACAAAGGTCCGTAAACGCCTGGAAATACGCCGTTAGCCGGCGCCCGGTCAGTCTCTTAGGATCCCACCCGGGGAGAATGCGCCGAGCCGTCGGCTCTTCATGACCGGATATTCTCGGGTCGAAGCTTATGAAGGCCCGGTCACCATCAGAGCTTCAAGTGCGCTGGAAAGTTCGTCACGCAGTCCTGTCAGGTCCGGGCAAGTCCCGGGATCGGCGATTGTGGTGATGGTCAGCGTGCCCGCGTAGGAGAAGACTGCAAAGGCAACCGTTACGTTACCGCTGATCGCTCCGAGTGGAATGATCCCGGTTACCGGCCTGCCCGCGATCGCCAGGGCGCGTTCGGGCCCCCGCAGGTTCGTGACGAATGTATGGACAAGGTGTTGGTGGTCTATGACGAAGCGGTAGGCGCCAAGGTGCGCTGCGGCCCGGGATATGGGGCCGATGATTGCAGTGGAGGCCCCGGGAGGCCGCTGCTTGACACTCCTCATCGTTGCGGCAACAGTTGCCACCCGGCCCTTGGCCGGACCGACCGCGGGAACGGTCACCGGGATGATGCCGCTCCGGTTCCCCAGATAGGTGATTGTCGTGTGGCGGCGTGCCGAAAACAGCACAGAGATGACGAACTCTTCGACATATTCGCCCCGTGCCAGGAGCAGGCGGTGCAGGGCGGTCGCGACGGCGGTGAGGATGAGATCGTTGACGGTCGCTCCCTGCATGTGCGCGGCGTCTCTGACGGCCTCCATGTCGCAGCGGAGGACGGCAAGCGTCCGTTGCGGACCTGTCGGGCGGTTGAGTGAGGTGCGGGCAGCCCGGGGTTTGCCCGTCTGCCGCAGTTCGGAGGCTCCGGCGGCTGCGGTCCGCAGTGCGGCCGGCAGCCGGGCCAGTGCGTTGAATCGGCTCCTTGCAGCATCAAGGGCCAGGTACAGCGCCGAGTACGGAATCTCTGGCTCCCGGCGACCGTTCCACCCGGCTTCCGCGGCTGCCAGGGCCTCCAGGACCGCGAGACCCCCAATTCCATCCGTGAGGACATGATGGAAAACGAAAACAAGCGCTGACCGGTCCTGGCTCACGCCGGTGATGAGCTTGGCTGACCAGAGAGGACGGTCGCGGGACAGCGGCGCAGCGAGCATTTCGGCTGCAATGTTGAGCACGGCTTCCTCACCAACGGGCGCCGGACAGGCGATCACGCCCAGATGGTGTGCCGGATCAAAGCCGGAATCATCCGCCCAAATGGGCCGCCCGCAGCCGAAGGGGACAGAGACCAGCCGCTGGCGCAGCCGGGGGACAGCGCCGAGCCGACGCGCCAGTGCTTCCAGGAGGGGTGCCGAATCGTCGCTGCCGTCCGTGCTGAGCATGAGGATGGCCCCGACTTGCATTGGCGCTGAGCCGATGTCCGCGTCCAGGGACATCATGTCCTCGGCGCTCACCCGGTCAACATGTTGTCTTGGCGTCATTTTCGGTCCCCGGAACCAGATCTCTGAATTCTCTGCACTCCTGGGAGGGAAGAAAACAGCAACCCACAAGTTGCTGAGCAGAGACAGCCTGCGACCCGACGTGGTCGTCATGTCCTCACTGTTGGGTCTTTGGGGCCCAGACGCTAGGGCAGAACGTCCCGCTTGCCCGCCATAGCCGAAGAGTCACCAGCGGCGCTGGATGATTTGGAGCAACGACGGCGGCAGGCTCCCGCCGCTAGGACGCTTTCGCGCTGGTGGTACCGGGGCCGGCGTTGACTGCTGCCGCCACCAGGCGGTCGAAGCTGGCGGTTCCGTTCTCCGGAGGCACAACCGTGAACACCGCAACCCATTTCTCGGGGGAATGTTTCTCCAGCGTTGACGCCCGGGCCACATGCAGGTTCAGCCCGGGTACGCCGCTGACAAGGAGCGGAAGCTGCTCGCCGGTCTTGGTCATGTGCCGGAATTGGCTGACCGACAATTGGTCACCCGGGCTGCTCGTGACCTCTGCGAGGGTGTCATTGATCCTCTTGGTCAGCCCCCGCATGAAGCGCTGCTGGGCCATGACCGTGCGCACCGTCAGAAGCGCGGCGAAGAAGAGGGTGAACAAAAGCAGGGCACCGAAACTTCTGAGGAAGGGCAGAAAGATCATCAGGAACAGGCACAGGATCAGCCCCAAAATACTCGACATGATGAACTTGAAGACGGGGCTTTCGCCCGGTTTCTTTGACCAGCGAACGAGGGCGACGATGTCCTTCCGGGGCTGATCGCGCCGTGAAATTTCCATGATTAGTACCCCTTCACTTCCATGAGCGCTTCGGCCAGGATGATTGCCTCGCGTGCTTCCTTGAGATCGCCCAGCAACCCCATATCGGGAATGGCTCCTTTGGCCGCGGTGGAGCCGGCGATTTCGGAAAAGATGCTGCTCAATTTTTCGCGGTCCTGTGACAGCATCCGGGACGACGTCAGCTTAATTCTGCTCAGCTCAAGCTCCAGCAGTGACTTGTCGATGGCCTCACGACGCCCTTGCATGACCGCCAGCTTCTCGGTGACACGCTGGACACGGCCGCGGAGCATTGATTCCATCTTTCCTGCCACGACGTGGAGCTCGCACAGCGCGGTGTAGGACTGCGGGGACCCGGAGTGAACGGCGAGCTGCTCACCGACGTAATGGCGCCGTCGTTCCCATTTCCGGACGGCGGACTCAGATGGTCCCAAGAGGAGGGAAACGGCTGCCAGTGCTTTGTCCAGCGACGCGGCCCGGGTGCTCAGGCTGTTGGTGGCGGCGTCCAGCCTCGACAGGAACGCGTCGTAGTTGTCGTGGGGCTGGGCGCTATCGGGATTCATGAGCCACCCGCGCGCGGTGGCGCGATTCCCCTCGCCGGAAATTGGCCCCGTCTCCCATGGCAAGAGGATAGAGGCTCCGGGCCCCGTTGGCATAGAGTGCGGATTTGGATCCGGAGCATTTCGGGCCAGTGTCAGCGACACAGCGCGCCACTAACACCGGGGAAGCACGGCGTGCGGGTCGTCGGGGGCGCGCGGCTCGCGGAGGGCGTCCGGGTCATGGACTCCGGCGGCGCCGGGAAGGGGGCGGTGGGGTAGTAACGGGCGACCTGTCGCATGTAGTTCGCCCACTGCGGGCCGGCGAGCATGTAGCCGTCAATGGCCTTGTAGAACTTGCCGTTGATGGTGATGTTCTGCCCGGGCCTCTTCTGGCCCTCCAGGGCGTCGCCGAAGAAGGAAGCCGTAGCGAGGCCGCTTGTGTAGCCCACCACCCAGGTGGCGCCATTGGTATTGGACGTGCCTGTCTTGGCCGCGACCGGGAACCGCTCCTGGACCTTGGGCTTGATGTAAACGCCGGACCCGCGTTTCAGCACGTCCTGCAGCACGGCGTTCACTCCGCGGGCGACCTCGGGCTTGATCGCATTGTGACAGGAGCTGGTCTCGGCCTGCAGTTTCTGTCCCGCCGCGTCGTTCACTGCCGAAATGGCAATCGGCGTGCAGTAGGTTCCGTCGTTGGCAAAAGTGGCAAACGCGTTGGCCAGATGGAGAGGCGCCACGCCAATGGCGCCCAGCAGATTGCCCAGCTGGTGCATGTTGATTTGGGCGTTGTCCACGCCGCTGTGGAGCCCGGCGGCATCGACCATCTTCTGGATGCCGCAGAAGTCGAGTTGCGCGGCCTCGGCGAAGGTGGCGGTGTTGATGGAGTTATACAGCCCGTAGTCCACGCGCATGCGGCGGTAGTACCCGGCGTCGTTGTTCTGGAGGTCGTCCGCCGCGCCGAGGCTCTTCTGGCTGGTGCTGTAGGCCCCGAGCACCCTGCCGCAGCTTGATCTCCAGCGGAACCCGAGCGGATAGGAGCGCCGGGACGCGTCCACCATGGCGGAAAGGGATTTGCCCTCGTTGAGCCATTCGGCAAACGTGAACGGTTTCATGGTGGAGCCGGGCTGGAACCCGCCGGCGCCGTTGAGGTCGTTGCCGTTGGCGTCCTTGGAATCGACGTTGAAGTTCAGTTGCGTGTCGAATTTGCCAGGTGCCGGGAGAAACACGGTGTTTTGCGCCATCGCCAGGATCTTGCCGGTGCCGGGTGCGATGGAGACCATCGCGGCGCCCCACTTGTCCGGGTTGGCCCCGGCCGTGGCATCGACCTGCGCCTGCGCGGCCACTTGGAGCCGGCTGTCCAGGGTGGTGGTGATGGTCAGGCCGCCGCGGAACAGCTTCCGCTCGCGTTCGGCAATATCCGCGCCGTAGGCCGGATTGTTGAGAATGAGGTGGGAGACGTAGTCGCAGAAGTACGGTGCCATTTCCGCGCCGGCGCATCCCTGCCTCCCGGGGGTGATCTTGAGATCCACCGGGGCGGCCACGGCCGCTTCGTGCTGCGCTTGGGTGATGGCGCCATAGCTGAGCATCCTGGCGAGAACCTGGTTGCGCCGCTGGACGGCGTTTTCCGGATGGACGTCAGGATTATAGAAGCTGGGGCTGTTCACGAGGCCGGCCAGCAGGGCAGCCTGCGGCAGGGTGAGGTCCTTGGCAGTGGTGTTGAAGAAGTAGCGGGACGCAGCTTCGATGCCGTAGGCGTCCCGGGCGAAAAACACGATGTTCAGGTACCCCTCCAGGATCTGGTCCTTGGTGTATTTCTTCTCCAGTTCGACGGCGAGCCTCATCTCGCGGATCTTGTCGGCCATGCTCTTTTGCCCGTTGAGGACAATCTGGTCGCCCTTGTCCGCCGACACGAGGGATTCATTGAGCACGTTGGTGACGTACTGCTGGGTCAGGGTGGAGGCACCCTGCCTTCCGCCGTTGGTCAGGTTGGACACCAGCGCCCGGAGAATCCCCTGGGGGTCAATGCCGGCATGTTCGTAGAATCGCCGGTCCTCGATCGCGACGATCGCGTCCTTGATGTACGGGGACATCTGGTCGAGCCTGACCTTCACGCGGTTTTCAGCATAGAAGGTGGCGATCGGTTTCCCGTCGGCGGTGAGCACCCTGGTCGATTCCGACGGCGGATCAACTGTCAGTTCCGAGGGGAGGCTGTTGAACAATTTGATCGAGTCGCTGACGGCGACGCCGGTCGCGGCCACGGTGGGCACCAGAAGGCTGGCGGCCAGGACGCCGCACACCGCGCTCGCCGTCAGGAACCCGAATAGCCTCCACAGGGTCGTGGCTACTAGGGATCCGGTGCTTTTCCTGGGCGACATGCTGCCTGGACAGGCTAGGTCAATGAGTCGATGGCGACGGTGATCGCCAGCAGGAGCGGGACGTCCTCGCCGCCCGCGACTTCGACGCCGTAGGACTCGCGCACGCGGAACCACTTCTTGGAGATCGTGGCGACCGTATGACCGTCACGCTCGATCTCGTACTCGTGGTCGACGATGTTGCCGTGCGCCTTCATGTCAGGGCCGTCCTTCACGTCGATCGAGAAGCGGTCGCGGAGCCCTACCAGGGCCTTGTGGACCGTCGCGGCGGTGTCGCCCCCGCGCTCGATTTCGACCTTGTCCCGGATCGAGAGCTTGCGCTCCTGGATGCGGGCCACCTCGTTTCCCGAGGCGTCCTCCAAAACGAACGTGTCCCGGATTCGGACCGCCTTGCCGTTGACCTTGTAGGCGCGTTGGCCATGGCTGTCTTCGATCCAGAAGTCGTCCCCGATCGACAGCAGTTTCTCGCGCATCTGAAACCGCTCGCCCATGGGTTCGTCATGCCGGTGCCGCAATAGTCCCATGCCCTGACCATAGGACCGCTCCGCCGGCCGGCACCTCACCCGAACCGGATGGTCCGGGCGGCTGACCTGTCCCCGCTGGTAACCTGAACATCATTGTTTGAGTAGATGAATGGGCTGGGAGGGCCGGTGCCGGGAGTGCAGAAAGAACGCACCAAGCGGGCGGACGCCGTCCGGAACAAAGATGCCATCATTGACGCCGCGTTGACACGCCTCAGTGACAATCCCGGTGCAAGCATGGCTGAAATTGCTCGGGTTGCGGGGGTGGGCAGGGTGACCCTCTACGGCCACTTCGCAGACCGGAAGGACCTGGTTGGCGCGGTGTTCGAGAGGGCCATGGACCGCGCCGAGGCCGAACTCGCCGCTGTAGACATCGAGCAAGACACCTGGAACTCCCTGCAGGAGATCATCCAGTCATCCTGGCGGGTCCTCCATCAATTCAACGCGCTTTTGGCGGCGGCCGAACCATACCTCTCAGCCGACCAAATCAGGGCTCACCACGACAAGCCGCTGGCCAGGGTGATGTCGGTGCTGGAAAAGGGCAGGAGTGAGGGGATCTTCCGTACCGATCATTCCCTCACGTGGCAAGCTGCCTGCTTCTACGCCATCCTCCACAGCGCGGCGGCCGAAATCCGGGCGGAACGACTGGATGAGGTCGCGGCGGCAAAGATCCTTCCGTCAACGATCCGGGCCCTCCTGGTCCCGCCGGACCTGCCGACCGATAAGTCTCTCCACTAGATCTACCGGGTGCCGCCGTGGCGCAGGAACTCGGTGATCTTCGTTGCCATGGCCTTGGACTGCGTCCAGTGCAGGTAGTGCTCGCCCCCAAGGACCACCAGCTCGTGGCGCCGTACGTTGGCCAGCTGCCGTTCGTGCGCGCCGTACCAGTCAGGCTGCTGGTTCATCGTGTCCTGTGAAAGGAAGTAGAGCACCGGAAGTGCGTCGGGGTAGCGGAGATCCTGGAGCTTGGCGGCATTCTCGCCCATCCGGAGAGTTTCATCAGTGACTGCCGCGTTGCCGAAGTTCCAGCTCGTTATCTGACGCATTTGTTGGCGTTCTGCTGCCGTGAAGCTGCCGCCGCCGGGTTCTCCAAAACCCAGCGCCGTGGCCCAGCGGACCAGGCCTGTGGTCGACGGTGCGTGCGCCCACCAGTAGTCCGCTGCAGGAGCCTCGGCGGGGTTGGTGGTTCCGCCTATGGACATCCTGCTGGCCGGGACGGTGGGGTCGATGCCGATAACGGCGGAGACCTCCGCTGGATACTTGTTCGCGTAGTACAGCGTGGAAAAGCCGGCGATCGAGTGGCCCATGAGAGTGTAGGGCGCCCTGATGCCGAGCTTTGACAGCACTTCATGAAGTTCTTCGGCGATGTTTTCAACGGTCCTTGGCCGGGCAGTCATGTCGCTTAAGCCGTAGCCGAATCCCTCAACAACCACTGTTCGGAAGCCGCGCATTTCCCGGACCAGGGGGGCAAAATCGAGTCCCGGGGCAGGGGTCCCGAGTCCACTGAGCAGCACGACCGTCGGCCCGGTCTCGCCGGTGCGGGTGACATTGATGGTTCCCTCATTGAGGTGAACCTTTTCGCCGTATGCGACCGTGTGGGACTTTTCGATCTGTTCCAGGATGAGATTGGCCGACGTCGAGGCGGCGAGCAAGCCGGCAATGCTTAGCGCCACCACCCCCGCCATGCGCAGGCCCCGCTTCCACCGGCGCTTGCGGGGCGGATTGTCCAGGGCTGGGCGGGTAGGGCGCGGCATCATGACAAGACTCCAGGACGAAGGAACTGAGGTGGGCGGTGCGACGTCTCCGCGCTGGGACCGGTCCGGTCAGGCACTTTTGTTGACCAAATAAATCATACAGCGCTGTTCGAGATAAAGCTCTGGTTGATCATGCCCAAGCTTTTTACAACCCCCGCCCACTAGGGTCGGCGGATGACCTACGCCCGCGTCTCGACTCATGGCCGCAGCCGGAGCGGACATACTCAAGGTCGCGGAGCTCTCCTCCTCTGACCATCAAACCGCGAGGATCGCCATGAGAATTAACTCCGTTCGCGCAGCCGTAACCACCCTGATCCTGACGGCCGGCTGGTTGGCGGTGGGCCTCCCGGCGCCGGCCCAGGCCGCGGGCACTACGTACTTCGTCAGTGCCTCGGGGAGTGACACCAATCCGGGAACCTCCAGCGCTGCGCCGTGGAAGTCACTGTCGAAGGTCAACTCGCTCGTCCTCAAGCCCGGCGACACGGTCAGTTTCCGCAGGGGCGACACCTGGGCCGGAGGCATTGTGACCACCCAGAGCGGAACCGAGGCCGCACCCATCACCTTGATCGGCTACGGGACCGGCAATGCCCCGACGATTACCGGCGGCAAGTCTGGAAACTGCATCAGGATCAACGGCAACTTCACCACCGTTGACGGACTTCGGGGCGTCTCCTGCGGCTACGCGGGCATCAGCGTCACCGGCGACCGCAATACTGTCCGGAATTCCAGTGCCTCCAACAACGCTGTTGGCATCAAGGCGGGGACCGGGTCTGACTTCGGGAAATACACCGGCAACGTCCTGACCAACAACAACGTCATGAACGTCCTGACGCAGGGCACGAACTGCGGGACACCCCAGGCCGTGAACTGCAATGACGACTCGGGCGCTTCCGGCGTGCTGATCAACGGCAACGACAACGAACTTTCCGGCAACACGGTCAGCGGCTCCACTGCGTTTTCCTACGATTACACCCGCGACGGCGGTTCTTTCGAAATCTACAACGGCAGCCGGAACTACATCCATCACAATGTGTCCTTGGACAACAACAACTTCTCCGAGATCGGAAGGTCCTCCGGGACGGCCGACGGCAACACCTACCGCTACAACCTGGTCCGGTCGACCTGTGGTGCCAACTGTGCCCAGGCCAAGGGCTTGATCGCCCGCGGTGCAGGGACGTCCTTCGGGCCGACGAACGGCACAGTCTTCGAATTCAACACCGTGTATCTGAACGGGCCGCAGTCCCAGGCCGTTGTCTGCCATGCGGGCTGCCCTGCATCGACCGTGATCCGCGGCAACATCCTGGCGGGCGTCAGGAACTCCTTATGGATCAACGGCTCGGGTTGGACCGAGAACCAGAACGTCCTCAATGGCCCGGTCAACTTCGTACCGAACAGCACGTCCACCACTGCGTCTGCGCGCTTCGTGAACGCACCGGCCGATCTCCGCCTGACCGGCACCAGCCCGGCCATCGACCGCGCCGGAACGAGCCTGTCCGCCGTCGACCTCGCCGGAAGTCCGGTGCCCCAGGACGGGGACTGTAACGGGACGGCCGCTGCCGATTCGGGGGCCTACGAGTTCGACTCGCCCAGCTGCTGACTTACGTTGCGCCCGCATCGGCTCAGCTGGTGCCGGCGTGGCTCCAGCGCTGCTCGATCCGGCCCAATTTCCAGACGGCGAGCGCGATCAGCCAGATGATGACGAAGAGGCCGACGACGATGTACCCGACGTTTTCGAGGTCCAGCGAACCGATGGCGGCCGCCGGCCCCGATTCGAGTCCCAGTTTGTCTGCCACGAGCCCAAGCAGCACGGTGAGACCGACCACCAGGGCCACAATCACCGAGAGCACCGTGACTGTGAGGTTGTAGAAGACCTTGCGGACCGGCTTCAGGAACGCCCACCCATAAGCCCGGGACATGAACACGCCGTCGGCGGTGTCGAAAATGCTCATTCCGGCGGCGAACAGCACCGGCAGGACCAGGATGGCGTACCAGGGCAGGGAGAAGGCCGCCGAACCGGCGGCGAGCACGAGCAGGGCTACCTGGGAGGCGGTGTCGAATCCCAGGCCCATCAGCAGGCCGACGGGATAGATGTGCCATGGCTTGGTGATCCGCCGGATGGTTCCGCCGAGGAGCCTTGCCAGGAAGCCCCGGTTGTTGAGCTGGTGCTCAAGCTCAGCCTCGTCCAGTTCCCCGGTCCGCATCCCGCGGAACACCCGGGCGATGCCGACCACCGAGACGAGGTTCATCAGACCGATCAGGATCAGGAACGTTCCAGCCACGACGCTTCCCACCAGTCCCAGCGTCTGCACCAGCGCCGAGTCCCCGTCCTGCACGGTGCCGGCCATGGCCCTCGCGCCGAGGGCCAGGAGCAGCGCCGCGCCGAACACCACGGTGGAATGGCCCAGCGAGAACCAGAAGCCCACCCCCAGCGCGGCCTTTCCCTCGCCGACCAGCTTGCGGGTGGTGTTGTCGATGACGGCGATGTGGTCGGCGTCGAACGCGTGCCGCACCCCCAGCAGAAAGGCGGTAACGCCCAGCCCCACCCCGTACACGCCGGAGCGGCCCAGTGCGAAGTTCTGCGGAGCCACGGCCAGGGTCAGCACACTCCAGCCGACCACGTTGAGCAGGAGGACGAAGCCGGTGATGCCGGCGAGATGGAACTTGTCCCGGCGTTCCCAGCGACTGGACGTCGCCCGAACCGGCTGCGCTACAGGCAACAAGTTGCTCATAATCCGTAAGGGTAGGCGCGGGGGTCGCCGCTGCCAAGACCTCGCGGACTGCGGAACTGCGCGTGGCCGTGTTGCCCCCGTCATCGTCTCCGCGTGCGCCGTTGACACGGCGACGCCCGGCCCTATCCGCCGGTGCGGCCTCCATGCAAGCATGGGGATCACCGATCATGCAAGCACTTCGATCATGCACAGGGAGGGGACTCGATGAAATCCAATGAACTGCTGCTGGATGCCTTCGGCCGGATCCGTGAGACGGTGGCCGCGGCCCTGGCCGGGGTTGATGATGCCACCCTGCTCCGACGGCCCGGAAGCAACGGGAATTCAATGGCCTGGCTCATCTGGCACCTCAGCAGGGTCGAGGACGCGCAAGTCGCCTCCGCCGCGGGCCTGGACCAGGTGTGGACCTCGGAGGGGTTTGCCGCCCGCTTCGGCCTGCCGCTCTCCAAGCGGGACACGGGCTACGGCCATACGAGCGGCCAGGTGGACGCGGTGCAGGCACCGCCGGAACTGTTGCTCGAATACTACGAAGCTGTCCACCGGCAGACCGTGAATTTCCTGGAGAACCTCGGCGACGACGACTTCGACCGCATCGTCGATACCCGCTGGGACCCGCCCGTCACCCTCGGGGTGCGGCTGGTCAGCACGATTGCCGACTGCCTCCAGCACGTGGGGCAGGCGGCCTACGCAAAGGGCCTGGACTCCGTGCGCGGGCACGGCTAGGCGGTCCGTGTCATGCAGGCGGCCGAAATTCGCGGACTCTTCCCGGGGCTACAGGAGACCATCTATCTCAACACCGCCTCGATGAACGTCGGCTGTGCACCCGCCCGCGAGGCCTACGAGCTGGCCGTCAAGCGATGGTCCGCCGGCAGGTTTGACTGGATGGATGCCGAGCGGGCAGGGGAGGAGGCCCGCGCCATGTTCGCGGAGATCGTCGGGGCGACGGCGGGGGAGATCGCGATCGTCCCGGCCGTGAGCTCCGCCGCCGGGATAGTGGCCGCCAACCTGCCGCCGGCGAAGCGCGGCGAGAACGTCGTGGTTGCAGGGAACGAATTCGCCTCGAACTATTACCCCTGGCTCCTGCTCCGGAACCGCGGTTACGGGGTCCGCGCCGTGGCACCGGGCGGGGACGGCGTGACGGCCGAGGAATTTGGCCAGGCGGCCGACGGCGGCACCCGCCTGATCGCCGTGAGTGCCGTCCATTCGGCCAACGGCTACCGGGCGGACCTGGCCGCGCTCAGCCGGGTCGCGGCCCGCTCCGGCGCCTGGTTCTTCGTCGACGCCTGCCAGGCCGCGGGCGCGGTGCCCCTGGATGTGGTGCGCGACGGCGTGGATTTCCTGGCCGCCGCGAGCCACAAGTTCCTGCTCGGCTCCAGGGGCATGGGCTACCTCTATGTCCGCAGCGGACTGCTTGACCGGATCCAACCCGTCGGTCCCGGCTGGAAGGCCGCGCGCAACCCGGCCGGGAGCTTCTACGGACCGGCCATGGACCTCTCACCCACGGCCTCGAAGCTCGACGCCTCCTTGGCCTGGTTTCCCGCCCTGGCCGAGCAGGCGGCGCTCGGCATCTTCCGCAGGTTTGGGATCGGGGCCTTGCTCGATCGCAACGCCCGGCTCGCCCTTCACCTTCAGGAGGCCCTGGCGGCGCAGGGCTCCTCGTTCCGGCCGTTCGCCGAGCAGCACCGCTCCACGATCTTCTCCGTGCCGGTGACAGACACTGAGGCGGTCCTGGCGCGGTTCCGCCAGGCCAACGTGGTGGCATCGGTCCGGGAGGGCAGAATCCGGCTGGCGGTACATTTCTACAATCTGGATGAAGAACTCGATCGCGTGGCCGGGCTGATCGGGCGAGGGTGAGCGGCGGCCGTGCCTCCTCATGGAAAACTGGGGCCGCCGCAGGACCGGTACTAGGCGCGCCCGTGGTCCTTGTCGTCGCTGGCGTAGGCGAGGCCGATCTGGCGCCGAACTTCGTCCATGGCCTCCATGACCTGAACGCTCTGCCGGGGCGGCAGGATGTCGTTGGCAACGGAGCCGGCCGCAATGAGCCGCTCCATTTCCCGCGCCTGGTATTGCATGCCGCGGCCGGTGACGGGTTCATCGAATCGCTCGACGATGTTTCCGTCGGCGTCATACCTGGTGAAGGCCGACGGCGTGTACCAGACTGACGGGATCTCGATCCGGCCTTCGGTTCCGATGATCGAGGCCTGGTTTGGTCCTCCCGTGTCCAGCGCGCAGTGCAGCACGGCCTGCTGCCCGTCACCGTATTCGAAGATCATCGCGGTCTGCCGGTCAACTCCGGTTTCAGTCATGCTGGCCGCTGCCCGGATCCCGGTCGGCGCCCCGAAGACGTCGAAGGCGAAGGAGACGGGGTAGATGCCCAGGTCCAAGAGCGCTCCGCCGCCCAGTGCCGGGTCGTTGAGGCGGTGCGCCGGATCCTTGGGCAGATTCTGGTTGTGGTCAGCGATCACTGTGCGGACCTCGCCCAGGGCGCCGGACCGAATCAGCTCACGGATGCGGACCATGTGCGGAAGGTAGCGTGTCCACATGGCCTCAAGGGCGATCAGCCCCTTCGTCTCGGCGAGCTCCACGATCTCCCGGGCCTGCCAGGCGTTCATGGCGAAGGGCTTTTCGATCAGCAGGTGTTTACCGGCGTCCAGGGCCAACAGCGCATTCTCGTGGTGGAACGGGTGCGGCGTAGAAACGTAGACAACGTCGACGTCCGGGTCGGCCACGAGGTCCGCGTAGCTTCCATGGGACGTGGGGATCTGAAACCGGGCCGCGAAATCGGTCGCGGATGCCATGGTCCTGGAGCCGACGGCCTGGACCACTGAGCCGTTGTCGATCAGGTCCGGCGTTTGCAGCCCGGCGATAAACCCGGTGCCGAGAATTCCCCATCTGGCCCGGGGCGTGGAGAGACCTGCGGTGCCGGGTGTGGCGTGCTCTGACATGCGTTTGAGTTCCCTTCGAACATGCGGTCACGAAAGCATCGGGCGGCTCGTGGAGCGTCCACGGCTTCGCGGGACGTGTTCGTATCCTAATCCCGATGCCGGAACTCATGGTGTGAGCGGACCCCGAAGCACACGCAGGGCCGCGGCGGCGTCACCTTCAATGACGGCGTTCTCTGCCAGGTTGGATCGACCCCAAAGACCCAGATACATCACCGGCAACGGGGCGGAAATCAAGGCCACGGCGGCACCAGGTCCCAGTGTCCAGCTGGCCGCCCCTGGCACCCGGAAGGTCACAGCTTTGTCCGGAGGCGGCATCCGGTCCAGTCGCAGCTGCCGCGGCGCGAACATCGCCAGGACCTCATCGACACCGTCGAGCATGAAATTGTCCGCCAGCACGGGCATCTCCAGGCCAAGCGCCTGGCAGGCGTCGACCAGGTGGATGGCATGTTCGTGGGCCTGCCGCCGAAGCCAGAACCGGGCGGTGCGCGGAGGCGGGCCAAAGGTCCAGCATTCGCTCTCCGGATCAAGGCCCGTCATTGTCTCGAGGAAGGGTGCGGTGCCCGCGAGAAACCAGGTCGCGGCGCCTTCGGCCGGCGGTGCAGGTTCCTGGACAAAGGTGCCCGTCCGGACCACCCCGGCTGCCCACCTCTCGATTGAGCCGAGATGCCCGAAGAGCTGCTCGAGCGTCCAGGCGGGGCACGCCGGAACGGCGCCGGCAAGCGTGTCCCGCGGCTGCCGGGCGAGCGTGCCGAGGTGGTCCAGGGAGTTGGCCAGTTCGGCCAGGAATTGATCGGGCGGCATGGGAGGAGCCTAACGCGACGCGGCAAAGATTCCGGCGCGCCGACACCCACGCAGCGTGGGCGGGCCTCGTGCAGCAACATCCCTCGCATGCATCCCACAAGCGTCGAGGCATTGAGCGGACACCCAGCACCTGCGCCTGACCGAGCGGTTTGCGGCCCAGCCCCTGATTGAGGAGCTGCTGGCAGTCCAGGCGTTCGTTCCGCCGCCTTCGCTGCTCAGGCGGATGTTCGGTGCCAGCCCGTTGAGCGACGCCAGCTCGCCCTGGTACCGGGGTGCGCTGGGCGAAATCGCTGAGGGCCGGATCCTGGCACGCCCGCGGTGCCAGGCAAACCGGATGACCTCATAGGGAATTTCGCCGCCCTCCGGCGGCTGGTTGACCAGGCACGACGCCGGGTTGCGTGGGTCCTTGGTGTCCCCGCCGTCGGCTTCTTGTTGTTGGCCCCAGCAGGACCGCTGGGTCCCGCAATCCTGCACGCATTGATGAACCGATAGGGGAGACCGTCGAGCGAATGGCGCTCGCCGCCGTCGTGAATCAGCCCTCGGGCCCGCGACGCTGAGACATTCCCACGCCCGCTTCGCCCCCGTTGGGGACCGCCCGGATTTTCGGGGAAGCAAATAAACAACCGCGTTCGCCCAAGTAGCGGCCAAGTAGCGCCCGAAATAAAACGCGAATTGCCCCGGAAAAGTCGAGTGGCAACCACCCGCGCGCTCTTCAAAACCCGCTTCTAGGCTCCAGAGTACTGGGTTTATAAAGTCAATGTAGTGGTCAGAAACGGGTCTCAGCCATGTTTGATCAAACAGAATTTCGGGTGTCGTCCGGCCATTTTAATGGCCTTCTTCGCGGTGGACTTAAGGGTTGGGCACCGCATCTCCGGAAGCACCGGGCAGCCACGATCCACGCAACTCCGCACCGACAACGGCCGTGGTCCCGAGGCGCCTGGGCATCTCTGCTGTCGGCAGCGCTCGCACTCGCAGCGCTTTCCGTCGGCCATACCGCCGTCGCGGACGTGGGGACCATCGCCCACGATTCACTGCGGACCGGCTGGGACAAAAACGAACCCGGACTCTCGCCGTCGGCGGTCGCATCATCAAACTTCGGCAAACTATTCTCTGCAACCGTGGACGGGCAGGTTTACGCCCAGCCGCTCGTAGTAGGCAGTACCGTGATTGCAGCGACGGAAAACAATGCCGTTTACGGGCTGGACAGCGCCACGGGGGCGGCGAAGTGGACCCGAAAACTTGGGCCGGCGTGGCCGGCGTCGACCGTTCGCTGCGGCGATCTCACGCCCAACATCGGAATTACTTCGACGCCTGTCTACGACGCGGTGACGAAGAGCGTCTTCCTGCTGGCGAAGACGAATGACGGGGCCAACAATCAGTTTCCACACTGGTACATGCACTCCCTGGATGTTGCGACCGGCGCGGAGAAACCCGGATTCCCCGTCACAATCCAAGGCGCCCCGACAAATGACCCCACCCGCCCGTTCAACCCGATGACGGCGATGCAGCGCCCAGGGCTGCTGCTCTTGAACGGGGTCGTGTATGCAGGGTTTGCCAGCCATTGCGACTACACCCCCTTCGTAGGTTATGTCGTCGGCGTATCGACCGCCGGGCGACAGACGACGATGTGGGCCACCGAATCAGGCAACGCCAATGCGGAGGGCGGGATCTGGCAATCTGGCGGTGGACTGGTGTCCGACGGTCCCGGTCAAATCCTGCTCACCACGGGAAACGGGATTTCCCCGAAGCCCGGCCCGGGATCGAAGCCCCCCACCACCCTGGCGGAGGCGGTGGTCCGGCTCCGAGTCGGCAGTGACGGCAATCTGAAGGCCACCGACTTCTTCAGCCCGGCCGACAACGCGAAACTGAACCGGAACGACGCCGATCTGGGCTCCGGCGCTCCCGTCGCGATCCCGGACGGCTATGGCACGGCTGCACACCCGCACCTGTTGGCCCAAATCGGTAAAGACGGCACCATGTACCTGCTGGACCGGGACAACTTGGGCGGCATGGCGCAGGGGCCGGGCGGAACTGACGCCGTCCTGGACAAAGCCGGACCGTACAGCGGAGTTTGGGGCCGGCCCGCGTTTCTTGGGACGCCCAGCGGCGGATATCTCTACATCGTCGAAAGCAACGGGTACCTGAGGGCCTTCAAGCTCGTGCCGGGCGCCAGCGGTGGGATTAGCCTGGCAGCCGTCGGAACGTCCGCTGGTACGTTCGGGTTCAGCTCCGGCGCCCCGTCGGTGACATCCACCGGCACGGACGGGTCCTCCGCCCTTGTCTGGGTGGTCTATGTCAGCGCAGGTACCGGGGCCGATGCGGAACTGCGCGCATACCGGGCAATCCCGGACAACACTGGAAACCTCAGGGAAGTGTTTAGCGCCCCGCTGGGTATAGGGGCCAAGTTCTCCTCGGTGGCCACTGACAAGGGCCGCGTCTACGTGGGCACGCGGGACGGGCACGTCTTGGGCTTCGGCGCCCCGACGACATCAGCGGTAGGGGCAAAGAACACCGATCTCGGCACCGCCAAGGTGGCCACGTCCGTGACCGGAAGCGTGACGATCACCGCGTCGCGGGCGGTAACGGTCAGCTCCATCACGACGCGCGCCCCGTTCAAGATCGGAACCGGGCTCACGATGCCCCGGAAGTTGGTCAAGGGTGCGAGCCTGACCGTACCCGTGACGTTTTCGCCGACTGTTCCGGGCCAGGCGGACGGCACCTTGACGGTCAAAACTGCCGACGGCGAAACCGACCTCCTCGGCGTCCACGGCATCGGCACGAAGGAGGGCCTGGGCGCGACTCCGGCCACGGTGCAGTTCACCGACGTCCCGACAAAGACGGTCAGCCGGCAGACGGTCAACATCGTCAACACCGGCACCACAGTCGCCAAGATCACCGGCGTCGCGTTGCCGGTCAGCGCACAGCTCAAGGTCGACCCGGCCACGGTGCCGGTGGTCGGCAAGACCATCCAGCCGCTCGCGTCGATTGCGGTGTCCTTGACGTTCAGTCCCACATCGGCGAGTCCGGTGACCGATACCCTCGTCGTCACCAGCGACCGCGGGAAGGTGACCGTCAACGTGGCCGCGACTGCCGTCTCCGGCGCGGCGCACCTGGAGATGCCGCGCGCCTTGGACTTCGGTGACGTCCCCGTCGGGACGTCGGTGACCAGGGCCTTCGAGATAAAGAACACCGGCAACGTCCCGATGACCATCACGAAGGCCAAAGCGCCGCAGGGCGTCTTCTCCACCACCAATCCCATTTCCGAGGGCTTGAAAATTCCCGCCGGTGAAACCGCATACCAGACCGTGACCTTCGCGCCCGCGGCCGTCGGGCAAGCAGGGACGAGCGAGACCTTTTACCTGATCACGGCGGACGACGGCCAAGCTGCGAAGAAGGTCATGCTCACAGGGAACGGTACCGACGACCCCATCGCTGCCTATGCCTGGAAGATCAATGCGGGCCGCCCCGGGTCGAGCCTTGGCCGGTCGCTGACCGCGGAGTACGCCGTGGGCGTAGGCAAGTGCCAGGACTACGTCGGAGGGGTGATCTGTTGGTCACCCAAGACCGGGGCGCATTCGGTCCGCGGCGAGATCAGCCGCCGCTACAAGGCAGCCGGCGGTGCCGCCGGCATCCTGGGCTTCCCGACTTCCGACGGGCAAGCTTCGCCGGACGGCGTTGGTGCGTACAGCCACTTCTCCGGTTCGGACGGGTCCTCGATCTACTTTTCTCCGACGACCGGAGCGCACTTTGTCCTTGGGTCGATCCGATCGAAATGGATGGCACTGGGCGCGGAGACAGGGCCGTTGGGCTATCCGATCACTGACGAGAAGCACGCCCCGGACGGAGTGGGACGGTACAACCACTTCTCCGGTGCGGGTGGGGCCTCGATCTACTGGACACCGAAAACCAAGGCCCACTCGGTGACAGGGCCGGTCCGTGCTAAGTGGGCGTCGCTGGGCTGGGAGTCGGGCCTGGGCTATCCGACCTCCGACACTACGGCGTCCGCGGACAAGGTAGGGCGGTTCAACCACTTCTCAGGTGCGGGTGGAAACTCGATCTTCTGGTCGCCGGCGACGGGGGCGCACTTTGTCCTTGGGTCGATCCGATCGAAATGGGCGGCACTTGGCTGGGAGACCGGGCCACTGCGGTATCCCATAACGGACGAGAAGGGCACCCCGGACAAGGTGGGCCGGTACAACCACTTCTCCGGTTCGGGTGGGGCATCGATCTTCTGGACGCCGGCTACCCGGGCGTACTCGGTGACAGGTGCGATCCGGAATAGGTGGGCCTCGCTCGGCTGGGAGACTAGCCGGTTGGGTTATCCCACGAGCGACTCGTATACGGTATCCGTCGGCCGGGCAACGGATTTCCAGCGCGGGCGGCTGACGTGGAACGCGACGGCCAGGAAGGTCACCGGCTAGCGGTGCCCGCGTCAGTTCAGGAATTCCCGGACCGATTGGCGCCTGGACCTCACCGGTCTGGGCCCGATCGGTCTGGACCTGTGCGGCCAGACCTAATCGGTCTGGAACCGGGCGACGGCGGAGGCGTAGATTGACGATGCGGGCTGGCCGGATCCCGGCCCTAGTGGGGACCGTTAATGGGCCTGTGCATGAAACAGAGCACGAGCTCCGCCACACCGAGGAGTGATCACATGAGCCAATCTATCCAACGCCTGCTTGCTGCGTTCAATGACCACGACCTTGAGGCAGCGGCCGCGTTGTTCCATGAGTCGTACAAAAGCGTGCAGCCGGTCCACCCGGGCAGGGCATTTGTGGGACGGGCGCAGATGCACGCGAACTGGGCAGCGATGTTCGCTGGCGTTCCCGATTTTCACGCAGAAGTGCTCCGCTCCGTGGACGACGGTAATACCACGTGGAGCGAATGGACCTGGGCCGGCACCCGGACTGATGGGCGGCCCTTCGACATGCGCGGGGTGACGATTTTCGAGATCGAGGACGGCCTCATTACGAGCGGAAGACTCTACATGCAAGAGATTGAACGAGGGGATGAGGGCATCGCAGAGGCAGTCGAGACGCTGTCGGGGCGCCGGCCTGCCCGGCCCTCGGAACCCGAGGACTGAAATGGCTGGCCTCAGGCGGCTGGGAGAAGGCTGCGCGCGCGTTTGACCGTTGTGGCCTGGTGCCGGGGCTGCGTCGAGGGGTCGTCGTCGTTGTTGGGAAGTGGCGCCGTCGGGCCGGCCTGTGCAGGACCCTTGCCGGACATCTGACTTCGGAGGAGGATGATCGGCACACTGAGGAGGCCCGCCATGACCCAGCTTGGCAAGTTTGAGAAGTACCTGATTGAGGAATTCTTCGACGACTACCGCTCGGGCGCCATGAGCCAGCATACGTTCACGCGCCGGGTGGCGTTCATCACCGGCAGCATGGCGGCGGCCTCGGCAGCGATGCTCCTGGTGGGCTGCACGCCCGAGGAGGTTCCCCGCAGTACCGATCCCATGCCGACGCCGACGTCGTCCGCGCAGGGGTCCGGCACAGCGTCCGCGGGCGCGGTGCCGGGGGCCAAAAGCCCGTTATCGGTCCCGGAGGGCGCGGCCGGACTGACGACGGCGACCGTGCAATTCGCATCGGGCGGCACCGACATCAGTGGCTATCTCGCACGGCCCGACCACGGGGCCGCCGGACCGGCCGTGCTGGTCTGCCACGAGAACCGCGGGCTGACACCGCATATCCAGGATGTGGCGCGCCGCTTCGCCAAAGCCGGATACGCGGCTCTGGCCCTGGACCTGCTGCGCAGGGAAGGCGGTACCGCTGGCATGGACCCGGATGCTGTCCCGGGAGCACTGACCCAGGCCGGGGCGCAGCGTCACGTTTCAGACTTCACGGCCGGCTTTGACTACCTGAACGCCCAGGACTTCGTTGATCACGGGCGGATCGCCATGAACGGCTTCTGCTTCGGTGGCGGCATCACGTGGCAGTCGGCGACGGCGATCCCGGGCCTGTTGGCGACGTCGGCGTTCTACGGACCCGCGCCTGACCTGGACAAGGTCCCGGCCATCAAGGCGGCCGTCTTCGGCGTCTACGCCGAACTGGACCAGCGGATCACCGGCGCCATGCCGGCGCTCCGGGATGCCCTGGCCAAAACCGGTGTCCGGAACGAGCTCAAGATCTATCCCGGCGTGGACCACGCCTTCCACAATGACACCGGGCCGCGCTACAACCAGGAGCAGGCCACGGCCGCATGGAACGACACGCTCGCCTGGTTTGGCAAGTATGTGTGAAGGCAAGTTTGTCTGAAGCATGGCCCGGACATGTCCCGACCGGATGGAGACGCGATGTTCGCAAACCGCAGGACCGCGGCGTTGAGCGCTGCAGGCGCCTTGGCCCTTGCCGGGTGTGGTGCCGCACCAGTGTCCAGGGAACGGGCGCCGGCGATAGACCGTGCGGCCGCCGTGACGGCCGGGACGCAAGCCGCCGTCTCCGACGGGACGCAGGCCGCCGTCGTCCGCGGCTGGGGCCCAGTGGTGGCGGGGGACGAATTCAGTTACGCCGGGCCGCCTGACCCCGCGAAATGGAAGGTCTTCAAGGGGCCGGGGCACGCGGGCAAGGGGATCCGGAGTCCGGATGCGCTGGTTGTAGGCGGCGGGGTCTTGACTGTCAGCGGCGACGCCGCGGGCACCACCGGCGGCATGTCCGCCAGGTTTGCCCAACAGCGGTACGGCCGCTGGGAGGCCAGGATGAAAATTGGCCAGCGGGATCTGCAATATCACCCCGTCCTGATCCTGTGGCCGAACAACAACATCTCGTCCACGTGCGCCGAGATCGACTACGCCGAAGGGAGCGCTGACACCGCCCAAATCAAGTTCTTCCTGCACTACGCCTGCGGTGGCCCGAACTTCCAGACCACCGCGGCCAAGACGATCGACACCACACAGTGGCACAACTATGCGCTCGAGTGGACCACCGCCGGGATCGAGGGATACGTCGACGGGTCCTTGTGGTTTGTGGACACGAACCCGGCGCATCAGCCCACGGTAGGCATGCACCAGACGGTGCAACTGGACTGGTTTCCCAACGGGACGCCCACCAAACCCAGCCAGATGCAGGTCGACTGGATCCGCGTTTACAAGTAAGCGTTGCGCTTACTCGCCCGAGGCAAATTCCGGCCGGAACGGGCCGGCAGCCTCCGACGTCCCTTCTCGGTGCCCGCCCAAAGCCTTCAACGCCGCAAGGTGCTCCAGCAGGGCCCGTTCCGGATGTCCGGGATGCGCAGCCAGCTGCTGGCGCAGCAGCTCCCGTGCGCGGGCTTGTTCCGGGGCACTGTCGTCGAGGACGGCGTCAATGATTCTGGCGGCCTGATGTCGGATTCCGGCGGCAGATGCGGCATGTTCCGCACCGGATACCAGGTTCTCGGGATCCTGTTCTTCGAGGCGTCCTGGAGTGGACGACGGCTCCACCGACATGGCTGTTCCTTTGGTCATCGTTCCGGCTGAGTCCGGAACCGGCCTGCCGCCTTCCCCCAATCCCGGGTACTGTACCCGGGTCCTAAGACGGGCCACCGTGACAAACCTACAACGACGCCGGGCCGCCAACCCCACACGGGAGCGAAGTTTTCGCCAAGTTTCATGCACAAGGAACGGTGACGCTGCCCGCGGAATGCTAACGGCCGCCGGCGCCACGGGGCGTATCCGCTGCAGCGCTTGTGTTGGTCATCTGCCCGAAAAGACGCGGAAATACTCGCCGGGTAGCCTCGCACCAACGAACCCGTTCGAAAGGTAGTACGCCATGCGTGTTGGACTAATCCGGGTGATGACGACGTCGGACCGACGCCTGCTCCACGCCCACGGGAAACTCCTCCAGGAAGCATTCGGATTTACCGTCACATCCCGCTGTATTCCGGACCAGCCGTCCGGCGTCTACGACCAGGCGTCGCTCGAATCTGCGGCCCCCAAGGTCGTCCGCCTGGCGAGGGACATGGCGGGGGACGCTGACGCCCTGATTATCAGCTGCGCCTCCGACCCCGGGCTGGCCGCCACCCGGGCAGCCGTGGATATCCCGGTCATCGGAGCGGGCTCCGCAGCCGCGGCCGCGGCTCTGACCTTCGGCGGCCGGATTGGAGTTTTGGGTCTCGGCGCACACGTACCGGGCCCGATCTCGGATGCACTGGGCGAACGCATGCTGCTCATTGACGGGCAGGGAAGGATCGAAACACCCGACGCCTTCCTCATGCCTGCCGGGATTTTCGACGCCCTCGCCGCGGCCCACATGCTGGTTGACGCCGGCGCCGACATGATCGTCCAGGCCAGCACGGGCCTGAGCAGCATCGGCATGGCGGACGTGCTCCGCCGCCGGCTCGGGGTTCCGGTGATCGACGCCGTGACGGCAGCCGGTTCGATGCTGGTCTCAGCGGTAGCCGCCCGGGAACTTCAAGGGGTTTGAGTCCTGCCGCCTGTAGCGGCGCGTCCTCGGCCAACACCAAGGCAGCCCCGCGCCGCAGTACGGCGCGGGGCTGCCTGGCGATTTGCCGGTCCTACTTGTAGACGCGGACCCAGTCGACCTGCATCTGTGAAGGCTTGGTGGCCGACCCGTCGGGGAACCAGTCCAGCTGCAGTGTCTGGTGCATGCCCACGGAGGGCAGGTGCGCGGGGTTCGTGTCGGAGAAGGTCTTGACGCCGTCGATGTAACCGGTGATGCCGGCCGGGGTCCACTCCACTGCGTAGTTGTGCCACTGGGTGGTGTCGATCGTCTTGGCCGCCGTGGTCTGGAAGTTCGAGCCGCCGCAGGCATAGTGCAGGAAGAACTTGATCTGTGCGGTGTTGGTGCTGCCCTCGGCGTAGTCGATCTCGGCGCAGTTGGGGGAGGTGTTGTTGTTGGGCCACAGGATCAGCACGGGGTGGTACTCCGGGTCCCGGGCGCTGGTCCGCATGCGCGTCTCCCACTTGCCGTATTTCTGCTGGGCAAATTTAGCCGACATGCCGCCCGTGGTGCCGGCCGAGTCGCCGCTGACTGTGGCCACGCCATTGGCAACCGACCAGGCCTGCGGGCTCCTGACACCCTTGCCGGCATGTCCGGATCCCTTGAAGACGCTCCACTTGGTGGAGTCGGGGGCGCCGGTCTTGGAGAACTCGTCACCCGCGACAACCGAACCCCAGCCCCGTGCCGTGGCGGCCTGGGAACCGTCGCCGGTCGCGGCGACGGCAGCCTGGGCAGCGACGGGCGCCGTTACCGCCGTCGGCGCCGGAGCGGCTGCCGCTTGGGCGCCAGCCGCAGGCGCGACCGGCGCGGCGGCCCGTGCAGGTGCCGCATCGGTTCCGGGAGCCGCAGGTGCACCGGTGGTGCCGGTGGCAGGCTTGGGGGCCGAGGGGACCGCCGGGTTCGGCGCTGCGGCCACCGAGGCTGGGGCCTTCGCGGCAGGATGCGCGGCCTGGGTTGCCGCCGGGGACGTGGAGCCCGCAGCAGAATGCGCGGCCCCGGTGGCCGGTGAAACGGCTGCGGCGCCCGTCGTGGGACCGGCGCTGCAGCCGGTCAGGGACAGTGCGCCCAGGCTCAGCACAATCGCTACTTTGTTGAGCTGTGGTGCCGTGGAGCGTGCCTTCGGCCGTGCATCTTTGAACGTTGATTTATTGAACAGCGGTGTTTTCTTGAACAACGGACCCCTCCGGGCTTTCGTGGCTGGCACGCACAACCGACGCTGCCTGGGCGGCGGATAATGCGGGAAGTTTCATCCGGCCCCTGCCGCAAGGCATGGGCGAGCAGACGCCGAACGGCGCAACGGGGCCCTGCAAAGGGGCGGTCCGGGGCCCTGCATTCGGGCCGGGCCTCACGGCCAGCCGCCAACGTTACCGGACCGTTACCTCAGCCCGCAAACCTCCCGGATCCGGGACGTTCCGCATGCCGCCTCCGCCCGGGGTGCCGCGCTACACGCAGCTGGGCTGATACGCCGGGTTGCCCGGGCGGCCGGCCGGCTGACCAAGAGCGTCGGACACGAGACGCTGGGTGACGGGGTCGTTGGGCGCCTGGTCATGGTCAATCACATCTGCCGGGCACTTGTCCTGGATGGTGACATTGGTGACCTGCTGGGCCGGGCCGGCGAGGAACTGGCTGGGGTAGGGCGTCACCACCTCGTCGTGCGTCGTGGAGATCACCGTGTAGGCCGGACCAGGAACCGTGTCGCCAATGGAGTTGAGCTCGGTGAGGAATGGTGAACCTGCCTGCTGGTCGGCGCAGGCCTGGCAATTCGACCCTCCCACTGAGGTGGCCGGCGGAACGGCGTCCGGTGTCGGCGTGATGAGCCCGCGGGTTCCGTGGTTGGACGGGGCGATGCCCACCAGGTGGTTCACCTTGTCCGCGCCTCCAAGGAAACCGAGGTAGTAGCGCGGCATCATGCCGCCCTGGCTGTGGCCCACGAGATCAATTTTCCTGGCACCGGTCGAGGCCAGTACCTTGTCGACAAACGGGGCGAGCTGACGGGCTGAGTCTGCCACCGGGCCCGTGGCGTCGACGCCGTTGGTCGCACCGTAGTTCAGCGCGAAGACGCAGTAGCCCTGGCTCTTTAGCGCCGGCGACATCGTCGCCCAGTTCTTCGCCATGTTTTCGAAGGTTCCCGGCACCAGGACCACCGGGTAGGGGTGGGCTGCCGAGGGCTTGCAGGACCAGTCATTCGCGCCGGGCGGCGAAACGTCAACGGTGTCGGCCTGGGCCGCCGGCACACCCATCAGGGATGCGCCGAGCAGCGCCAAGGTCGCAGCTGCCAGGGTTGCGAGTGCTGCGGGCGTTTTCGGGTATGGCACGGATTACCTCTTCGGTTGGACGCGTCATCTGTGACGGTCTGTGGAAATGGAAGTGAGGTAGGGGATCAGCCCCCGCTGTGATCCGACTCACGTCTCTCAATTCACGCTAGGGTAAGGTGCTCCGCGGATCGCTCCAACATGCACGTTTGTGCATGCATTTTTCGACGCCGCTGGTGCCAGGTGGGGTTGCGTGGGGAGACTGCTGCACAGTTGTGCAGGTAGGGGCATGCCGCCCGCCGTCGCCCCCGGTCACCTCACTCTCCGGTCACCTCACTCTCCGGGCGGAAAATCATAGGAGGCCTGGATCGTCGCCGGCGCTGTGCCGTAGGACAGGACGATCTCGTCGTGCGCCTTGAACGGGAGGTCCCGGATCCCGGCGTCGAACTTCCGGCCGTTCACGTAAACGGTCCAGCCATCCAGCGAACCCCCACCGGTGCCGGGGGCGCCGTTGCCACCGAGGACGCCCCACTCCGTCAGGAGCTGCCCGAGGGTGAAGACCTGGCCGGCGGTGGGGGACTCGATGTGGACCACGCCCGTGGTGTCGTGGGTGTGCAGTGCTGAGATGCCGTTGGCCCTGTGGTCAGCTCCGGTGGTGATGCCGATATTGGCCGGCACCGCGATGGGCTTGCCGTCCTTCAGCACGTCCAGATGTGCGTGATAGTGGTCCACGTTGCCCTCCGCCGTCAGCACCGTGAGGCCGGCCTGGGCGATCCGGCCGGGCGCCCCCGTGATGTCTAATGCGAAATCAGGGCCCGGCGCCGCGGATGCCGCAGGTGACTCAGGCGACGGTGCGGTAGATGGCGCAGGGGCAGCGCACCCTGCCACCCCCAGCGTCATGGCGGAAAGTGCGATGGCGAGTGTCAGCTTGGTGTGCATGGTTGCGTAAACCGCTTTCGATCGGAGGCTTGCCAGTTCAGTCTAGGCAGATGGTCCGGGCCCACCGCCCAGGACAGCTTGGCACCGCGTTTCCGCCGCGAGCCGCGAGGGGAAAGAATGGACAGGTGAGTGATGCCGGCGAATTCATCGACCTCTCGCTGCAGCGCGAAGCTTCCTGGCGCCGCGCTGAGCAGCTTCAGGCGCGGCTGGAAACGGAGCCGGCGGGCAGCGGCCTCCGGTTCTACGGCACGTCCGTGGGCGCAGTGCGCGGCACGGTCCGGGATGCCGGCCGCCGCTATCCCGGGCTGTCCCGCGATGACGTCACTGCGCTGAGTTCCGAACTGTGGGGCTCCGGGCTCGGAGGCTCCGGCCGGGGGGGCGCGCCGGTTTTCGAGCGCCGGCTGGCCGCCGTGGTCCTGCTGCAGGCCAACGTGAAGCTGCTGACCAACTCCGACCTCACCCGGCTGGAGGGCTTCATCCGGCAGGCGCGGGTGCGGGACCTTGTGGATCCGCTCGCCGTCGACGTCGTCGGGCCCCTGGTGGACGGACTCGATGTTCTGGCCAGGGTGCGGGCCGACAGCGTGCTGGACCGGTGGGTGCGCGAGCCCGATGCCTGGCTGCGCCGGGCCGCGCTTCTCTCGCCGTTGCTGGCGCTGCGCGCGGGCGCGGGGGACTGGGACAGGTTCCTCCGGCACGCCAACGCGGTGCTCGGCGAGCCGGGCGGGACGTTCGACGCCGACGGCACAGCTGTCCGGGATGCAGTCTCCCGGGTCCTGGCAGAGATGGCAAAGTGGAGGCCGGAGCTGCAATTCACGTCAATTGGAGAATGACCCTCCGAAATTTCGCCGCCGGCTCGGCTTTGGCCCAGGCATTTAGACATTCGGACTGTCAGGCCTTCGGACCCCCCGGATCGCCCTGCCCAACGGCGCTGCCGGAATTTCCGGACTTGCCGCCGGCATTTGCCGGGACCGCGAAAGTCCTCGCCGCCCGTGACCCGGCGACGGCGCCCGCGGCTATGGTGACCAGCGCTCCCACCAGCAGGGCCGCGGCCTCGCCCGGGAGCAGGACCTGAAGCTGCGTGCCGATGCTCGCCGCAGCCACCGGTACGCCAAGCTGGGCCGCCGACAACACCCCGAGCGACAGCGGGAGTCCCAGGAAAGCCAGGTCGGCGTGGGCCAGCAGGGCCCCGGCCCCCAGCAACAGGCCGAGGGCCATCATGTCCGGGTGCCCGGCCAGGTCCCTTAGAGTCAGCGATGCACCCAGCCACACGAAGAAGAGCGGACCCAGGAAGCCGTCGCTGAGCGCGAACAGTTGCCGGGCCAGCCGCCGCGGTTCGCCGACCGCAGCCATCACCAGGCCGAAAGAAAAGCCTGCCATCATCACAGACACATTGCTCCACGTGGCGACACCGGCCAGGGTGAAGAGCACGGCCAGCTGGATCCGTAGCTCCAGGGCAAACTTGCGGCTTTCCGAGAGCCGGTGCACGCGCCGACGGATTCCCTGGCGCTCCAGCCAGCGCAAGCCGACAAAGAGCACTACCGCGCACCCGGTCACCGCGAGGACACCCAGCGCCGCCTGGACTGCGTGGGGCGGATCCACCAGGAGCGGCAACGCCACAATGCAGGCTGTGTCGGCTATTGCCACCTGCGCTGTCATAGCGACGACATCTGGCCCGCCGAGGCGCAGGGAATCGACGATTGGAAGCACCAGGGCGGCCGACGAGGAGGCCAGCAGCACGACGTAGAGGGGAGCATGTCCAGTCCCGAACAGCAGTCCGATGCCGGTTCCGATCACCACCGCTGCCGCTGCGGCCACCATCGCCCGGCGGGAGCCTTTGCCGAGGGCGCCACGGATGTGCGGATCCCGCACGGGAACGTGGGTGCCTGCCACGAACATCATCAGCGCAAACCCGATATTGGCCAGCAGGGTGAACGTGGGGTCCGCGGGGTCCACCAGGGCCAGGCCTGAGCGCCCGATCGCGATGCCGGCCAGCAGCTCACCCAGCATGACAGGCAAGTGCCAGCGCGCCGGCAGGGCCAGCAGGGGGCCAGCCAAGGCGATGACGGCGATCAGCGCCAGCGACAGGAAGGTCACGGTTCGCGGCGGCCGGCCGGCGCCGGGCCTGACCGCCGTTCCACCACCGCATAGGCCTTGCCGTCCAGGAAAGCCCAGTCGTTGACAACCATGTACCCGAGCGCGTCTACCCGGTCATTAAGGATGTGCTCGTCGAAACCCCCGTCGCGTGGTTCCGCGTCCCATGTGCTCACGTGGACGTCCCCGCCGTCGAGGATCAGCAGCTCGGTGTTGACGTCGAAATCCTCTTGGGGCTGAGTGCTCAACTGGCAGATGGCGACACAATGGCTGTTCATTTTCGGGCCTCCGCTTCCGGTGGTGCTGATGGCATCATCCTATGTTCGGAAACGGCGCCGCCCTATGGGCAAATTGCGGCCTGGCATCATGGCGCCGTTACCTGAATGTGACTTTCGGGTGCGGTTCGCGCTACGGTTGATGAGTGCCTGTTGTCTCCGATACGGGCGCTCCCCAGCCGATTGCCTAACTCTGCCGCGGCCCGGGGGTAACTCGCATCAACGTCCGGCAGAGACGGGGAAACCACTTTTGATCTGCTGATATGCAGGTCTTGGGGTGAAGCCGCACAGTGCCCGCAACGACGGGCCCGGGAGTGCGGCCGGGTGCCTCCCATCCGAATCCGACAGCTCACCTCGCAGGCATTGGGAGAGGCTACATTTTTCATGACTTCAGTCAATACTTTTGCGCGCCATGCCGCCGTCCTCGCCGCCGCATCCGGCCTGGTCCTGACCAGCGGAATGGCCGCCAACGCCGCCACCGCCCCCGTGCAGCGTGACTCTGCTCCGGCGTCGACCGTCGACGTCACCGGACAGGTCAGTGCCCCCGTCAGCGCCGATTCAAGCGTCAAGATCAGCTTCGAGCGCCCCGCAGTGGATTCTGTTGCCGCGCCCGTCATCGAACAGCCCGTCGCGCCGGCTCCGGCTCCCGCTGCAGCCCCGGCGGCAGCGCCCAAGGCTCCGGCCAAGCCGGTCATCCAGGTGCAGGCCGCTCCGGCAGCAGCTCCGGCAGCGGCTCCGGCTGCAGCGCCGGCCGCGGCGCCCGCGGGCGGACGCAACGCCATCATGCTCTCGGCCGCCTACAGCCAGGTGGGCATCACCCAGGACTGCACCGCCATGGTGGAAAAGGCCCTTGGCGCCGCGGGTAAGCCCGTTGGCGACATCGGTCCCCGCGCGTTCCTTGGCCTTGGAACCGTTGTGGCGACGCCGCAGCCCGGTGACATGGTGGTCCAGTCCGGCCACGTCGGCATCTACGCCGGCAACGGCCAGGTGGTCAGTGGCGGCATGAACGGCAAGAACCAGACCATGGTCCACCCGCTGTCCTGGCTCACCGCGACCGGCGGCGTGACGTTCGTCCGCGCCTAAGCCGCACGGCCCCGACCCGGGGCCAGACAGTCCGGAAAGACCGGCGATCGAGTTCCCTTGGGGGCAACTCGACCGCCGGTCTTTCCTGTCTCCGCATTCGGGAGTCCGGGATCCCGATGGCATATCTTTCCCCGGCGGATGGACCTCAGGGATTCCCGCTGCCCATGAGCGGAAGCGTCAACTTCATGACGGTTCCCTCGTCGCCCGTCGCGGCCACTTCGACGGTGCCCCCGGCCGCGACAGCAATCTCCCGGACCAGGGCCAGGCCGATGCCAAAGCTCCGCTGTCCCTGTGAGGTGCCGGTGCCGGCCGTCCGCACGAACCGGTCAAAGATCCGGGCCTGATCGACGCCGGTGATTCCGGTCCCGGAGTCCGCCACCGTGATCACGGCGCGCTTCTGCTCGATTGAGGTCGTGATGGACACGCGGCCGCCCGGAGGCGTGTGGGCCAGCGCGTTGTCCGCCAGGGCCAGCACGGCACGCCGCAGCGCATTCTTCTCGATCCGGGCCAGCGGCCGGGCATCGGCAAAGAATTCCAGACGCACCTGGCGCTGCTCTGCCACCTGCTGGAGGCTGCCGGCGACGCTGGCGGCAGCGTCGGCGAGGTCGGCAGGGGGCGCGGAACGGTCCGGGGCCTCCGCGGTTGCCGCGAGGAGCAGTTCGTTGACAATCCCTGTCAGCGTCGCGGCGTCCTCCCGGATCCGGGCCAGGTCGTGGCTTTGCCTGGAGCCGGGCACCGTGTTGCGCTGGGCCAGCTGGATCCTGGTGTCCAGGATGGTCAATGGCGTGCGCAATTCGTGGCTGGCGTCCTGGACAAAACGCCGCTCCCTTGCCAGGGCATCACTGAGGGGACGAATCGCGCTGCGCGCACTGAGCCACCCGACGATTCCGGCCAGCAGGATTCCCGCCACCCCGGCGATGATCATGGCTTCGAGGACGTCCTTGGAATCCAGGTAGGTGTAGGCCGTCCCGGCCGCCGCCGTGCCCGGCACTTCAGGATGGGCCAGTTGGTTCGTGAGGTACAGCGCCGTGGCGGCGAGCAGCCCGAGAACCATGACCGCGCACGCAGCACTGATCCGCACCGCGACCTTGAGGGAAGCCTTGCGCAGGATGGAGTGGTCCGGATTTCCGCCGGCCGGCCGGCCGTCACTCATGGGCTTCGCCGATCTGGTATCCGAGGCCGTGCACCGTGCGGATCACTGCTTTGGAGATCTTTCGGCGCAGGTGATGAACATAGGTATCGATCACGCCGGGCTGTTCCGAGGCGTGGAAGCACGCCGCGAGGAGCTCATCCCGGGTGAAGACGCGGTCCGGTTCCGCGGCCAGGGCAGCCAGCAGCTGGCCTTCCTTTGCGGTCAGTGACACCGTTTGCCCGTAGACGGAACGGACGGAGCGCTGCGTTGGATCCAGTTCCCAGTCCCCGATCGCCACCGGTGCCGGGGCCGGGGGAGTGAAAGTCCGCGTCAGTGCGCGCAGGCGTGCTGCCAGTTCGCCGGCGTCGAACGGCTTGGTCACGTAATCGTTGGCTCCGGCGTCCAGGCCCCTGACTTTTTCGTCGGCATCGCCCAGCGCGGTCAGGATCAGGATGGGCGTGGCAATGCCTTTCGAGCGCAAAGCCGTAATGAGGGCGATGCCGTCCATGGCGGGCAGCCCGCGGTCCACCACCATGACGTCCCAGCTCCCGGTCAGCCCCTGGTGGAGGCCGTCGCGGCCGTTGGTGACCAACTGGACCCGGTAGTCCGGGTCCAGGAGCTCGGCGATGAGCGGTCCCAGGACGGCGTCGTCCTCGACGAGCAGCAGGGACGGAAGGTCAGCGGAGGTCATGTCAGCTATTCTTCCGCGGCCATTTCCTCAGTCCGCAGTCCGGCCCCGGGTTCTTCTGCCGTGTCGCCGGCGGCTTTGTCTGCGGCTGCGGCTGCGGCACGGGAGTTCCGGCGGCGTTTGAGGAGCTGCACCACCCCCGGCACGACGGAGACGAGCACCATGGCCACGACGATGGCGTCGATGTTCCTGGCGATGATGTCAAAGTGCCCCAGCCAGGTGCCAAGCATCGTCACGGAGGCTGCCCACGCGACGGCGCCGGTGATATTCCACAGGGTGAAGGATTTGTAGTCATAGCGCGCGGTCCCGGCGGTCAGCGGAGCAAACGTCCGGACCATGGGGACGAAGCGGGCCAGCACGACGGCGGCCCCGCCGTGGCGGCGGAAGAAGTCCTCCGTGGTGGTCAGGTGCGCTGTCTTCAGGAGCCGGGCGTCGTCCTTGAACCATCGCCGGCCAAATTTCCGTCCGAGCATGTAACCGACCTGGTCCCCGGCGACCGCGGCCGCGGTGACGACGCCGATCAGCACAGGCAACGTCAGTTGCAGCTGCTGGTGCAGAAGTCCTGCTGTGAACAACAGGGAGTCGCCGGGCAGGAAGGGAAAGAGCACGCCCGACTCGATGAAGACCATCACCGCGATCACACCCAGGGCGGCCGGGCCCAACCCGGCGAGCAGGCTTGCCGGGTCCAGCAGGGACAGTGTTGCGGCGGCGTGGACGGCCGGAAGGGCGGCAAAAACGTCCATGGCGGGCATTCTCATTTCTCCTCACTGCCCAGCGGCCGGCTGCCCGAACGGGCACGAATCCGCTCCGCTATCCGCGGCGCGAGAAGGTTCCACAGTCCCGCGAGCAGGACAACGGCCGCGCTCGAGGCCAGGAACGACGCCGCGACATCAGTGGGGTAGTGAACGCCGATGTACAGCCGTGACCAGGCTACGACGAGGGCCATCACGGCCGCCGCGAGGGCCGTGACCTTGGCCCAGCGGGTTCCACGGGCCAGGAAGTACACTGCGAATCCCAGTGCCACCGCAAAGGACACGTGGCCGCTCGGGAAGCTGTTGGAACCCGTTTCCGGAGCCAGGGGATCGAACAGCAGGGCAGGGCTGGGCCGCTGGCGGGCCACGAGGAGCTTGAAGAATTCACTTGCCACCCAGCCGGATGATGCCACGAGGCCGAAGGCAATCGCCTTGGCCAGGCCGCCGCGGAAAAGCCAGATGTACAGCGCCGCGGCGCCGATCAGCGCGAGGCCCGCCACCGGGCCAAACACAACATTCAGCGCCATCGCGACGGCGGTCAGGGCGGCGGCGTGGTGCTGGCTCAGGTCCTGATCGACCCCGATCTCGGCGGCACTGAAGCCGGGTGTCAGCTGCGCCGCCAGGCCCAATGCCACGACGGCGGCCGACAGCAGGACGCCCAGCACTAACCAGTGGCGGACCTGGGGGAGGGCCCACAGCCGGGGACCCGCGGCGGGGCGCACGGCGTCGGGACGGCTTGGTGCTCCACTTCGGCTGAGTGCTCCGGCACCGCCCAGCGGCGCATCGCTCTTAACAGGGGCAGGTCCAGTCATGGGATCCTCCGGCTCGGGACAAGGGCGCCCGGACAGGCGACGACTCCCACTCTTCCGCCAGCCCGTTAAGAAACGCTTAAGAAAGTGACGCAGCGCCGGACGCAGCGCCGGCCGCAGCGGGGTGCCGCAGGCCCGGCTGCTCCGTGCCGGCTACGCGGCGTAGCGCAACAGCGCCACCCCGTTGCCGAAGGCGCGCGTCTCCAGCAGCCGGAGCTGGGCTTTGCTGTCCGCAGCCTTGAACAGGGGCCGGCCCTGTCCGATCAGGACCGGATGGACGTACAGCCAGTATTCGTCGATCAGCCCGAGCCGCCGGAAGGTGTCGGCCAGTTCTGCCCCGCCGAGGGCCAGGTCCCCGCCCGGCCGCTCTTTCAGGGCCAGCACTTCTTCCGGCACCACATCCCGGACCACAGTGGTGTTCCAGGCGGCAGTTGTCAGCGTCCGCGAGTACACGATCTTGGGCATGTCCCGCCAGATCCGGGCGAACTCGGCCATCACTGCGCCGGCGGCCGGGTCCTGGTCCGCGGTGGGCCAGAACTCTTCCATCAGCTCGTAAGTGACGCGGCCGTCAAGGAAGGCACCCATGGTGCTGAGCTGTTGGTTGAAATGGCGGTGCAGCTCGTCGTCGACCATGTGCCAGCTGATGTCGCGGTCCGGGCCCTCGAAGAATCCGTCGAGGGACACCTGCATGGCCAGGATGATTTTGCGCATCGCCGCTCCTTACGTTTTCACCAGCGTACGCCGCTGCTTCGGATGGCAGACCCACTTTTTCCCGGAGACGTGCCCTTGCGCGGGAAGCCGCTTGCGGGAAGAATGCTGGAAGTCTATGGCCCCACCGCGGTCAGTCACCTTCGGGGAAGTATGATGCCTTCGAACGATTCGAACAACAGCACGGGGCCGGTCCCGAAGCCTGAGGCGGCCCCGCGGCACTACCGCTCCGGCGGGCACCGGGCCAACGACGGTTCCCGGCCCGGTCTGCGGTCCCGCGCCCGGCGTGAGGGGAGGACCCGGCGACAGTATCTGACGGCGGCCGCCGTCGCACTGGCCCTCGTGGCTGCCGGCGTCTATGCAGGCGTCCAGGCGGCGCTACCCGTTGACCCGCCGGCCGCCGCAGCGACGCCGACGGCGCCGGTCACGGATGCCGGCCGGACCGTTCCGCCGGCATCTGACCTGCCCGCAACTGCTTCGCCAACAACTGCTTCGCCCGCGGCCGGCGCCGTCCCGGCGGCCGCCGGGAAGCCCGCTGAGATCCCCGCCGTGCCTGCCGTCGCGGTCCCGGCCATTGACCCGGAACTGGACAGCCAGATCAACGGGATCATCGCGGCCAACAGTGCCTATGCCCTGGGGGTGTCCTTGATCGATGTCTCCGACGGCGTGGTCCACGGCTACGGGATCCAGGACAAGTTTGTGGCCGCCAGCACGGCAAAAATTCTGGCCGCGTCGGCGTATTACCACCTCGTTGAGACCGGCCGCGCCTCGCTGACCGCCCCCATGGGCAACTCGACTGCCGGCACCCAGATCCGCCGGATGGTCCAGCAGAGCAACAACGATTCGTGGGCGCTGATCCTGCGGGCGGTCGGTGCGCGGGGCATCACGGATTACGCCGCCTCGATCGGGATCACCTACGACCGCACGGTCAACCTGCTGACTCCCGCAGAAATGGCCAGGACCCTCCAGTTGCTCTACACGGGACAGCTGCTCAATGCCCGCAACACCGCCCAGCTCCTGTCCTATATGCAGAACACCAACTTTGAGACACTGATCCCGCCGGCGGTTCCGCCCGGGGTAGGGGTTCACCACAAGTACGGGCTGCTGTTCGGAAACCTGCATGACGCGGCCGTCCTGGACAAGGACGGCCGGGCCTTCGTGTTCGTCGTGTACACCCGCGGCAGGAATTACTCCGATATGGGCCCCCGCACCCAGATCATTCAGCAGCTCACCCGGACCGTGACCGCCGCCCTGTTCTGATGGTTGAGGTTCTGACGCCTGCCGCTGTTAGACGGACACCGGCCCGGCGGCAGCGCGCTCCCTCTCCCTGGTCTTCTTGGACTTGGCGAACCGGAGATAGAGCGAGGGCACGATGAACAGATTGAGCAGGGTGGAGGTGACCAGGCCGCCCAGGATAACCACGGCCATGGGGTGTTCAATTTCATGGCCCGGGATGTTGCCCATGACAACCAGGGGTACCAGGGCAAGCCCGGTGGCCAGGGTGGTCATGAGGATGGGCGAGAGCCGCTCCGCCGCCCCGCGCATCACCAGGTCGCGGCCAAAGGTTTGGCCTTCATAGGTTTCCAGATGCTGGCAGTGGTTGATCAGCAGGATGCCGTTGCGCGCGGCGATCCCCATAACCGTGAGGAAGCCAACGAGGGACCCGAGGGACAGGACGCCGCCGGTCATGTAGGCGGCTATGACCCCGCCCACCAGGGCGACTGGCAGCGTCAGCAGCGACAGGACGGCCAGCCGCCAGCTGCGGAAGGACGCCTGCAGCAGCAGGAGGATCAGGACAAGGGCCGCCGCGGAGTAGATCATCAGGCGGTTCGTTGCCGCCTCGCGCTCGGTGTATTCGCCGAGAAGCTGCACGCTGTATCCTGCTGGCAGATCCAAGTTCTCCAGCCGCGACTTCAGCTCGCCGGCTACGGTTCCCAAGTCCGCTCCCTGGGCCAGGAAGGATCCCACCTCGACGCGGCGGGATCCGTTGGTGCGATCAATCTGGTTCGGCGTCGCCTGCAGGCTCACGTCGGCGACGTCGGCGAGGCGAACCCGCGCTCCGCTGGGCGTATCGATGGGCAGATCCTCGATGGCGGTGACGGACGAGCGGGTGGCCGGGGTGCTCCAGACCTGGACGTCGTAGGCCCGGCCGTCCCGGAAGACGTCGCCGACTTCCTCGCCTGCCACGAGTGTCGCGGCCGCACGCCGGACATCTCCCGGTTTGAGGCCATACTTCTGCGCCGCGGCCAGGTCAACCGTCACGGCGATCTGGGGGACTTCCACCTCGAGGGAGACGTGCGGGTTCTGGGTGCCCTGAATCGAGTCCATGATGGTCTTGACCCGTTGGGCCTGTTCCCGGAGCACGTTGAGGTCGTCTCCGTAGACCCGGACCAGGATGGGCTCGCTGGCGCCGGTGATGACCTCTTCAATCCGCTCCTTCAGATAGGTCTGGACGTCACGGTGCAGCCCCGGGTAACCCTTGACCACTTCCTCCACGGCGGCCACCGTCTCGTCGTAGTCGGCGTGGCGGTCGATGCTGATCCAGTGTTCGCCGGCATTGACACCGACGATTTCGTCCGCGGCGAATGCCTGCCCGATGTGCGTGCCGCAGTTCAGGACGCCGGGGACCTTGAGGAATTCCTCACAGCCGCGCTGGGAGATCCTGAACTCTTCCGCGGCAGAGGTTCCCGGTTCCGAGATCCAGTGCATCAGGAAGTCCCGTTCCTTGAACGTGGGGAACAGGGACGAGCCCATCAGGGGAGCGAGGAGCAAGCCCACGACGGCAAGCACGCCAAAGCCTGCGTAGCCGAACCGGGGCCGGTTCATGGCCTTGGACAGGGCGGCGTGGTAGCCGCGTTTGAGCACACGGACCAGCGGCGCATCGCGTTCTTTCAGTTTGGCGTTGCCCAGCAGAATCAGGGCAAGAGCCGGCGTCACTGTCAGCGCCACGAACATGGAGGCCAGGACAGCCAGGGTGTAGGAGATGGCCAACGGCCGGAAGAAGACGCCGGTCAGCCCGTCCAGGAAAAAGATCGGTACGGCGGCGACCACAATGATCAGGGTCGCGTAGACGATCGGGCTCCGCATCTCCAGGGAGGCTTTCAAAACCACCGATGCCGCAGATTCGTCACTGCCCTGGGCGCGTCGCTGCCGAAGCCGGCGCATGATGTTCTCGACGTCGATGATCGCATCATCGACCACGACGCCCACGGCTATGACCAGCCCCGCGAGGACCATCGTGTTGATCGCACTGGAGGTGAAATAGAGCACCAGTGCGGCGGTGAGCAGGGACAACGGAATTGCGACGATGCTGATCAGGGCCGTGCGCCACTGGAAGAGGAACGCCACGAGGATCATGACCACCAGCAGGCAGCCCAGCAGCAGCGCGATGCTGAGGTTGGAGATCGCCTCCTCAACGAAGCTGGCCGGGCGGAAGATCGTGGTGTCGAAGTTGATACCGCTCAGGCCCGGCTGCAGCTCGTGGAGGGCCTCCTCCACGCCTTTGGTCACGTCGAGTGTGTTGCCCCAGGGCAGCTTCTCGACGATCAGCATGAGCCCGTGCCCGTTGTTGATCACGGCGTCACCAATGAGCGGCTGATGGTCCTCGACAACCTGGGCAACGTCGCCCAGGTGCAGCGCCACGCCGTCCTTTTCCCGAATGGTCACCTGGGCCAGATCGGCGGGGGTCTGGATCGGCTGGACGTGACGGACCCCCATCCTTTGGGTGGGACTGTCAATGAAGCCCCCGGTGCCGATGAAGCGTCCGGGCGAGTATTTCAGCAGCCCGGCGTCGAGGGCGCCGGCGGTGACTTCCATGACCTGGTTGAGGGAGACGTTCTGGGCCTTGAGCTTGTCAGGTTCCACCTGGACCTGCAGCATCTGGAGCCGCTCGCCCCAGATGGCCACGTTGGCCACCCCGGGGACCCGCAGCAGCCGGGCCCGGATGGTCCAGTAGGACAGCATGGACATTTCGATGAGCGAATGTTCCGACGACGTCATCCCGATCTTCATCACGCGGCTGGTCGCGGACAGCGGCTGCAGCATCACCGGCGGGGCGGCCCACGTCGGCAGCGCCGCAGTCACCGAAGCCATCCGTTCCGAGACGAGCTGACGGGCGTTGAGCAGGTCAGTGCCCTGATGGAAGAGCAGCACGATCGAGGACAGCTGGGGTACGGACTTGGACCGAATCTCGTCCAGGCCCGGCATGCCGCTCACGGCGGCCTCGATCGGCACGCTGACGAGTTCTTCGACTTCCTGGGCGGTCAACCCGAGGCACGCGGTCTGGATTTCCACGCGTGGCGGGGCAAACTCCGGGAAGACGTCCACGGACGCGGAACCCAACTGCAGGGAACCGAGCAGCATCACGGCACACGCGAGGGCGACAACAACCGTCTTGAAACGGAGGCTGATCCCGATGAGCCAGCGCATGTCACTCGGCCGTATCGAATTCGGTGCCGAGAAGTTCCTCGGCCCCTGTCGTGACAACCACGGTCCCTGCCGGCGGCCCGTCCGTCAGGACGGCGACGTCGCCGTTGATGCGCTGGACGGTGATGGACTGGCGGACGTAGACCTGGGGCTCGGGGTTGGTGTAGACCCATGCGTTGCCCGAGCTGTCGTAGAGTATGGCCCCGTAGGGGACGGTGAGCTTCCCGGTCTTGGGATCTACGGCAATCACAGCTGTCGCGATCCCGACCCGTTCAATGGCGTGCTCGGTGAGGGTGAGCCGGTGAAGGTCCGTGCCGGGGACTTCAGCGATAGCCGCCGGTTCGCCTTCGGACGGTGCGGCCTCCGGCGCCTGGGCGCAACCTGTGGCGGAGAGAGCGGTGAACGCCGTCACGAACAGCGCAAGGATGAAAACCGCGACCTTGTGGCCCCGCGGCGAAAGTGTGGAGTTCACGACGCATCCTGGCTTTCAGTTGGTGCTGCGGTGCCCTGACCGGTCCGCGCGCTGGGTGCTTGCTTCGGCTCGAACCGAAGCAGCACAGCGGGCACAACAAACAGGGTGAAGAAAGTTGTTGTCAGCAGGCCGCCCCAGACGATCACGGCTAGCGGCAGGATAATTTCCGTTCCGACGACGCCGCCCAGAAGGACCAGGGGCAAAAGCGCCAGGGCCGTGATCACGGTGGACATCAGGATGGGTCCCAGTCTCTCCTTGGTTCCGCGGACCACCAGCGCAGGCCAGGGCGCCGAAGCATCTGTTGCCCGTAAATCCCGGACCTGGCCCGTCAGCAGGAGTGTGCCGCGCACGGCGATCCCCAGCACAGCGGCGAAGGCGACCAGGGCCACCAGCGAGTTGACCCCGCCCGTGGCCTGGGCGGCCAGCACACCGCCGGACAGTGCCAGGATCAGGCCCAGGAAGAGCGGGCCGGCGAGCCGCCAGCTCCCCGTCGCCGTCTGCAGCAGAACCAGGATGCCGGCCGCGGCAACCGCCGCGAGCAGCCAGAGCCACTGGTAATTGTTCTGCTGCTGGGCGTATTGGGTGAGGATCTCGGCGTGATAGGAAATCGGGAACTGCATCTGCTGCAGGGCCGTGTTGATGTCTCCTTCGATGTCGCCCAGCGGACGGCCCTGGATGTCGGCCTTCACATCGATGCGCCGCGAGGTGTCGTCGTGCAGGATCACGGACTCGTTCCCGACCATGGTCACCTGCGCGACGTCGCCGAGGCGGGCGTGCCCGCCGTTGGGGGTGTCAATGATCAGGTTGCGGACGCTGTCCAGGCTGCTGCGGGTGGCCGCATTCCCCTTCACGATGACAGAGAAGACCTTCTGCTGTTCGTACAGGTTGCCGACTTCGATGCCTTGCAGCAGGGCGGCAGCCGCGCGCCGTACATCACCGGGGACGACGCCGGCTTTTTGGGCCGCGGCGAGGTCCACTCTGACCTCGGCGATCGGCTGTTCGGGGGGCAGGTCGACGTGGGGATTAACGACGCCGGCTGTGTGCTCCAGGATTGTTTGGACCTCCGCCGCCTTCTGCCGCAGGACTGTCGGGTCCAGGCCAAAGACCCGGACGGCAAAGCCGCTATCGGCTTCTTCGCGGATCCGGTCGATGCGTTGTTGCGGGTAGGTGGAAATTTTGCTGGTCAGGCCCGCGTAGCCTGCGATCACGCGGTCGACGGCGGCGGCCGTGTCGGCATAGGACGCGTCGGGGGCCACGGTCACCCACAGCTCGCCGGAGCTGACGTCACCGACCTGATCCGAAGTGATCGCGCGCCCGACGTGTCCTCCGACATTGGCCACGCCCGGGACGGTGCGCAGTTCTACGGCAGCAGCCTCGGTGATCCGGCTCATTTCCTGGTCCGAGGTGCCTGCTATCGCGCTCCAGTGCACCACCAGCGTCTTGTCCGCCAGCACCGGCACCACAGGACGGGTCCCGGCCAGCTGGGGTGCGAGCGCCAGTCCGGCCACCGCCAGCACCGCCGCGGCTGCGAATACCCACCGCGTCTTTTGCGTCAGCCGCGTCACGGTCCGGCCGTAGGCGCCTTGCAGCCGCGCCAGGGAACGCCGTTCCGGCGCCTTGGAACCGACCGGAAGGACGAACGCCAGTGCCGCCGTGACCGTGAGCGCCACGATCATCGAGACAACCAGGGCCAGCAGATAGCTCTGGACCAGGGGTCCGAACAGGGCGCCGTTCTCACCGGAAATAAAGAGCGCGGGCATGACGGCCAGCGCCATAATCAGCAGCGAGTAGAGCATTGGCGTGCGGGCTGCCCGCAGGGCGCCCGGGATCACGGAGTCGCGTCGGCGCTGTTCCTGTGACTGGTCCTGGCCGGCCTCCGTCCCGCCGTCGGCAGTTTCGTGGCCGGACCTGGCCGCGGCGCTGCGTGCCCGCGCGATGCCGTTCAGGTCTTCCGCGACGTCGCCTACGATGACGGCCAGGGCAAGCACCATGCCGGCCAGGACCATGGTGTTCATCCCGGTGCCACGCAGATCGAGCACCAGCGCTGACGCGGTCAGCGACACGGGAATCGTGATCAGGGTGATCAGGGCCGTGCGCCAGGAACGGAAGAAAGCGCCAAACAGGGCAACGATCAGCAGCAGCGCGATCAGCGCAGCGACGCCGAGCGTCCCGACCTCTTCGTCGATAAAGGAGGCCTGCCGGTAGACGCTGGTGTCGATCACGACTCCGGGCAAGCCGGGCTGGAGCTCCCGGAGGACCTCGTCAACGCCCCGGGTCACGTCCATCGTGTTGGTCTCCGGGAACTTTTCGATGACCAGCAGTAACTCGGCTTCATTGCTGAGCAGGGCGTCGCCGATCAGAGGCTGGTGGTCGGTTGCCACCGTTGCCACGTCTTTGAGCAGGAGATTGCCGGCCGGACCTTGGACAGGAACCTGGCCCAGGTCTTCCGGCGTGGTGATTGGCAGGACATGCTGGACGCCGATCCGCTGGTGGCCCGTCTCGAAGAAACCGCCGGTGCCCGGTGTGGATGCTTCCAGGTAGCTAAGTGGCGAAACCCACACGGAGTTGCCGGTCGTCTTGATGATTTCGTCCAGCGTGACGCCCTTGGCTTCGAGCTGTGCCGGGTCCACCAGGACTTGAAGCTGCTGGTCGCGCTGGCCCCAGATCGCCACGTTCGCGACGCCGGGAACGGCAAGGAGTCCGGGCTTCATGGTCCAGCGGGCCAGCACGGACATGTCGATGGCGGACATGTTTTTGGACGTTAGCCGGACCATCATGACCCGGCTGGTCGAGGACAGCGGCTGCATGAGCACTGGAGCCGCCGAAACATTCGGCAGTGCACGCGCCTGGGTCAGCCGTTCCGAGACGAGCTGGCGTGCCCGCAAAATGTCGGTCCCCGGCTTGAAAACCATCTGGATCGACGAAAGGCCGGGCACGGATTTGGACCGGATGGCTTCAACCCAGGCCACCCCGTTCAGCAGGTCGGCCTCCATGGGCGAGGTGACGAGTTGCTCAACCTCGGCGGCCGAGAGTCCCAGGGCTTCAGTCTGGATCTCTACCTGCGGCGGGGCGAATTCCGGAAAGGCGTCCACGGACATGCCCGGCAGATTGGTGAGCCCGAGGGCCAGGATTCCTGCCGCGGCGGCCAGGACCAAGAGCCGGAACTGCAGCGTCCAGCGCACGATTGCATTCATCATGGCCGGTACCCCGCTGGCTCCACCGTGGTGCAGGGGCTGGCGGGATTACGTCCGCGTCGGCTTCGTCGGCCGTCGGGGTGGGCAGAGGGAGGGGGCGGGTCGTGGAGCGGTCCTGCCGCGAAACCGATCACCGGGAAAAGGGTGCTGACTGCTTTTCCTGCTTGGCCAACTGCACATTTACCATTCACGGCGCGGCTCCTCAACCTCAGGCCATAGCGCCCCCCAGCCGATAAGAGCCATAATGATCTTCGGGCACACAGGCGTCAATAGGGATACAGGTGACCGCCATGAAGGCAACCGCAGGGGACCGCATCATCATCCGGGGGACGACGGTCGAGTCCACGGACCGGCACGGTCTGATCCTTGAAGTGAAGGGTGCCGACGGTGCGCCGCCGTACCTGGTCCGGTTCGACGACGGCCACGAAACGATCATGTTCCCCGGTGGAGATTTCGCCGTCGAAAAGGCCGCGGGCGGGCCCTAAGTCCGTTAGCGCGCCCTAGAAACTCGACGAACTCCCGGACCCGGAAAAGCTTCCGCCGCTGGACCCGTACCCGGTGGTGGCGCCGCCGCCGCGCGCGCTGCTGACGCTGCTGACGCCGCTGCTGAAGCCGGTGTTGAAGCTCGGGACCGAGAAGAAGTAGTAGGACGGGTACACCGTTCCGAGGATGCTTGGCTCGTACGTGCGGCCGTATTTTGCCTTCGTTCCCGCCTGCGCGCTGTCCATTTCCTCGCGCATGAGCCCGGCTTCCTTCTCATTGCGGGCAAAGGCCTGGATCAGGGTGTCGGCGTGATTTTTCAACAGCTCCGAGAGGTGTGTCCGGGCGTCACGCAACCTGTCCAGCGCCGATTCCGGTGTGATGGAGCCGTCCGCCAGTTCCGTCGACCAGCGCTCCATGTCGCGCCGGCTTTCATCGCGGAAGGACCGCAGCGCCAGCGCCGTCCCTGAGGTTCCCTCGGCCCGGCGCTGGCTGAGCAGGTCTTCCACGCCGTCCAGATCGTTGCGGAACGGCGCGAGCTGGCGGTCCCAGGCGGCAGGCCAGGACGAGCCCCGGTTGAGCAGGGCATTGGTATCGGCGATCACGTCGTCCAGGGCGTCGAGTTCGGCCGCGGCGTCGGCGTAACTCCGGACCAGTTTGAGGTTGGGCCGGCGGCTCAGGTCCCTGCTGCTGAGGGCGTGTACCTGGGTGGAAAGTTCGGTGGCCGTACCGTAGCGGTTCAGGAACGTGCGGTGTTTTTCCAGCACCGTGCTCCCGTACCGGGAGGACTCGGGAATGGTGCTGGCGTTGAGCTCGGTCACCTGCAGGTCCATGCTGACATTGGCGTAGCTGGCGTCGCCCCGGGCCAGTTCCTTCCGGCTGGACACCCGGGTCCGCCACCGCACGATCAGCCAGGCCGCGGCTGCGCAGACCGCGGCGGCCACCGCCGCCCAGGCTGTGACGAGGAAGGCTGTGGAACGGTACCACGGCTGATTGATGAGTTCGGCGCCGCGGCGGATCCCGGCAATGGTGCCCTCGGTCCACTGCGCATCGCGAAGCAGCTCTTTGGCGGCGTTCTGGATGTCCTCGCGCTGTTCGGGCGAGACCTTCCGGTCCTCACCCATGTACGTCCCCACATGCCGGCCCACCGGATCCAGGGCGAAGATGAACAGTCCGTCTGCCCACTTCTGCCCGTCGGCACTGATCCATTCGGGATGTTCGGTGCGGGCGAACCGCAGGACTTCTTCGTTCAGATTGTCGGCGGCAGTGCCGTTGTAGGTGTAGACCGCAACTTTGGTGGGCTCATAAAAGTCGGTGGCCTGAACCGCCGGCAACAGCGTCCGCTGGTCCAACACCCCGGCGCGGTCTTCAATGACGACGGCGGTCGGCGTCGTGGCGAGCGCGGCCGGGGCCCCGACGAGAAGGCCGGCCATCAGCACAACAGCAGCGGCGAGGGCTTTGCGCATGATTCCCATTTTCCGAGCGTAGTGGCTGGCTTTGGCTGCGTCGACGCGGACGCCGCGGAAAGGGGACGAAAGACATCGTGACCGTGCGCTGGACGGCGTCCATACTTGCGCCATGAGGCCGCCGCCTGAAGGACTGCCGGAGGAACCCCGCCCGGAGGATCCCCGCCCGGAGGATCCCGGCCCGGAAAAGCCGGGGGAGGCGGGGGAGCCGCGCCGCACCAGGGCTGACCGGACCCTGCTGGCCATCATGGCCGCGATCGCGGTGATCGTCATCATCGCGCTGGCAGTGGTCTTCACCCGCGGGGAGCCCGCGCCCCTGGCCGAGTCAACGCCCGCCGGCGTCGCACAGCGCTACGCCGCCGCCGTCATTGCCGGGGATGAGACGGCCGCCTCCGCCTACCTGACGCCGGCCGCCCGGAGCAAGTGCACAACCGGGGCCCGCCCCTCGGCCCGGAACCTGCGAGTCACGCTGGTGTCCACCACCGAGCGGCCGGAATCCGCGGACGTGAGGGTGCTCATCACCGTGTCCGAGCCGGGCGGTCCCTTCGGCAGCGCCGAATACCAGGTGGAGGACGCGTTTGACCTCGTTCGGGCGGGCAACGGCTGGCTGATCGACACCGTGCCCTGGCCCCTGGCAGTGTGCGCCGGCGAGGCGAAGCAATGAGCGCCCAAGGGACTGTGCGCCGGCTCATCACCTACGCGCTGCTGTTCGCACTGGTGGTGACCACCGCCGTCGGGCTCAGCGGACTGCTGGGCCGCCTGCTGGTGGCGGGGACAGAGCTGGCCCCGGACGACGTCGCCGGGCTCGCGCGCTCGCTGGCGTTCGCCCTGATTGGCGGCCCGCTCGCGGCCCTCTTGTGGTGGGCGGTTTGGCGGCGGCTCGAGGACCCGGAGGAGCGGTCCGCCATCGGCTGGGGTCTCTACCTGGCAGGCGCCTACCTGCTCGCCCTGCTCATCGCGGCCACCAACGTGCTGAACACTCTGTCCTCGCTGATCGGCGGGCAGGGCCTTCAGTGGCGGCTGTCCCTGGCCACAGGTCTGGTGTGGGCTGCGGTCTGGGCCTGGCACCGGTGGATGTGGCGTGACCCCCGCAAGAATCCGACAGTCCTCTCCGGTGTCCCTACGGTGCTCGGCTCGGTGCTGGGGCTCGTGCTGGGCGTGGGCGGCGCCGTCGCAGCCTTATCCACCTTGCTGGATGCCGCCCTGCGGGGAGCCGCGACGGAGGTGTCGGTGGGCAAACCGTGGTGGGTGTCGGCGCTGCAATCCCTGGTCTGGGCCGTCGGCGGAACCATTATCTGGTGGTGGCATTGGAATCACGACGGCGGCCGGAGGCTGCGGACCGGGCTGGCCGACGTCGCGCTCATCACGGTCGGGGTGCTTGGCGCCGGCGTTCTGACCTTGGGCGGAGCCGGCGTGGCGCTCTTCGTGGTGCTTCGCCTGCTGTTTGACCGTTCCGAACCGCAGGAGCTCCTGCTGGAGCCCCTCGCGCCGGCTGTGTCCGCGGCCGCCATCGGCTGCCTCGTCTGGGTCTACCACCGCAACATCGCGCGCGGGCGCTCAGAGGCCACGCTTCAGGGCGGCAGGCTGGTAACCTCCGGCGTCGCCCTGGTCGCGGCAGCGTCCGGGATAGGCGTGATCGTCAACTCGGTCCTCGCCATGACGGCGACGCCGCTGGCCGGCTCCGGGGCGCGGACGCTGCTGCTTGCGGGAATCAGCTCGCTCCTGGTTGGCGGGCCGGTCTGGTGGCTTGCGTGGCGGCGCGTGGAGCAGGCGGCGGCGGCCGGCGCCGGCCTGAACGCGCGCCGGATCTACCTGGTGGCCGTGTTCGGCCTGAGCGCCGTGGTGGCGGTGGTCACGCTGCTGGTGATCGGGTTCCGGATCTTCGAGTTCGTCCTGGGCGAGGTCAGCGGGGGAAGCCTCGTGGACCGGATCCGCGCACCCCTGGGGCTCCTGGTCGCCACGGGACTCGTGTTCGGGTACCACTTTGCCGTGTGGCGGCAGGACCGCGCCGTGCTCGCCGCGGCCGGTCCGGTCCGTCCGCGAACCATCGGCCACGTGTTCCTCGTGGCGGGATCCGACCCCGCACCGCTGCGGCGCGTCATCGGCGAGGTCACCGGGGCCGGCGTCACGGTGTGGAAACGGGCCGACGGCGGTGCCGGCACTGCCGGTGCTGGCCGCGTTGCCGGTGGGGACGTCGCGGGCGATGCCGGGGCCCAGGCGAAGCGGTTGGCGGCCGCACTGGAGGGTGTGGCGGCGCCCCGGGTTCTGGTCGTTGCCGATCAGCACGGGGGAATTGAGGTCATCCCGCTGCAGGGCTGACCGGCCTGTCCTGGGCCTGGTCGGGCCGGGCAACCGAAGGACTCTGGTCAGCCGGTTGCGGCGGGGCTAATCTGATCCGTGCCGGCTCCCCGGCCGGCCACAACAACGGAGAAATCAGGGATGCAGCATGGCTGGCAAGTATGAGGTCTACAAAGACAAGTCCGGCGGATTCCGGTTCCGGCTTAAGGCCTCCAACGGCGAGGTGATCGCCTCCTCGGAGAGCTACAAGACCAAGGCGAGTGCCATGGGCGGGGTCGAGTCCGTCAAGAAGAACGCGGCCTCGCCGGTGGTCGATCTGACGGAGGCAGCCGCTGAGAAGGGGTGAACCCGCAGGGCACGCGCCCGGTTGGGCCGGTCACCGCCTAGGATTGCCGCATGTCTACTTATGAAGTTACCCGCAGCGCAGTCATTCCAGCCCCGGCGCAGGACATCTTTCCGCTGGTCAACAGCTTCCACGAATGGACCAAATGGTCTCCTTGGGAGGCCGTTGATCCGGCCATGGAACGGAGCTACTCCGGCAGCGAATCCGGCGTCGGTGCCAAGTACACCTGGAGCGGAAACCGCAAGGCCGGCTCCGGCACCATGGAAATCGTGGACACGGCCGAGCCGCGCAACATCAAGATCCGTCTGGAATTCACCAAGCCCTTCAAAGCGGTCAACCCCACCTCCTTCACGTTCACGCCCTCCGGCGACGGCACTCAGGTCACCTGGACGATGACCGGGGAGAACAAGGGCATCGGCAAAGTGTTCGCCCTGTTCATGAACATGGACAAAATGGTCGGCGCCGACTTCGAAAAGGGCCTGGCCTCGCTGGCCGGCGCCGTGAAACAGCGAGAGGCCTGAGTCGGGACGCCGCCGGGCCGCCCCGGCGGCCCGTCATTCCCGGCACGTTGGCCGGTGAACTGCTGCCGTTCAGGTCTGCCCGGCGCTCCGGACCAGTTCCGGGTGATGAATCCGGGCGACCTCGGGGTGGGCCCGCAGCCAGCCTTTGAGCACGTTTGCGCCGTAGGACGCGAGCATCGGATTGTCCGGATCATCGGTGACCCCCCGGGACCGGGCCGCGAGTGCGGGCGGCAGGGGCACTGGCTCAATGACGGCATCGAGCCGGGGCGAGAAGAAGAAGGGGACCGTGTAGCGGTCGACGCCGGCCGGGGGCGCCTCCACGCGGTGGATGGTGGCGGCCAGGTAACCCTGAGTCGCGACTTCGAGCATTTCGCCCAGGTTGATGACCAGGGCCCCCGGAATGGGTTCGACCGGAATCCAGCTGTCCGTGCCCGGCGGGAGTACCTGCAGGCCGCCGACCTGGTCCTGGAGCAACAAGGTGACAAAGCCGTAGTCCGCGTGCGCGCCGACACCCTGCGGACCGGCATCAGCGACGACGCCGCCGACGTAGTGGACCAACTTGGCCATCCAGGCCGGTGAGTCCCGGAAGGGTTCATCGAAGTATCCTTCGGGCAGTTCCAGCGACACGGCGATGGCGCTGAGCAATTCGGCCCCGATGCCGGACATCCGTTCCGCCCAGGCCATGCACACGGTGCGCAGCTCGGGCAGCGCCCGGTCCGGCAGCAGGTTCGGCCCTTGGACCAGCCAGTACGGCTGATCCGGCGGGTAGTCCTCCACGGCGGGACGCTCCGGTCCAAAATCCAGCTGCTCCCGCGCGTCCGGCCGCCCCTGGGTGATTTCGTGGCCCAGCCGCGTGTAACCGCGGAAATGCGGCGAGAGCCGGTTGTCCAGTTCCAGCCGTGATGCAAGCGGAAGCTCGAAGAAGCGCCGCGTGACGTCGAAGAGCTCATCCACCTCGGCGGCAGAGGCCCCGTAACCGGTCAGCTGGAAGAAGCCCACCCGGTGCGTGGCGTCGCGCAGTGCATCAATAAACGCCGGGTCAAACCTGCCGTCGCGCCCCCTGGCGGTACTCAGGTCCAGGAGCGGAATGGAATCCGATGGTGCGCCCATGAGTGCAAACTACCACCACAGCATTCACTACTGAACTCATTCCCAGCAACCGTGCAGGGTCCTCGCGGGTTTTCTTGACCGCGGTGTGAAAGAGTGCAGACACTGAAGCCGCCAAATCCACGCTGACAGGTCAATCAGAAAGCCGGAATCCATGAGCCGGACTGCCACGAAAAATCATCGACGAATCGCCGCGCGGCTGCTTGTTGCAGCAGTCCTGGTGGCGTCGGCAGCGGCGTGCGAGCCGGGGCCGCCGGGCGCCAGCCCGGGTCCCACTGCCGGGGGCACCGCCACCGCGGGGGCGGCGTCGAAGCCCGGGCACGTGTTCGTCATCAATCTCGAGAACAAGGGCTACAACAAGGTGTGGGGCGCAGGCTCGGAGGCCCCCTACCTGTCGCAGACGCTCCGCAGCCAGGGCGTCCTGCTTTCCAAGTACTACGGGATCGCCCACAATTCGAACCCGAACTACCTGGCCCAGATCTCCGGCCAGCCGTCCAATGCCATGACGAGGGAGGACTGCCCCACCTACGCCGCGTTTGAGCTGACGGGGACGGGCGCGCTCGGCCTGGCGGAGGGCGCCGGCTGCGTCTATCCGGCCTCGGTCCCCACGGTCGCCGGGCAGCTCAGCGCCGCAGGCAAGACCTGGAAGGGTTACATGGAAGACATGGGCACGCCGTGCCGTCATCCCGAACTCGGCGGGCAGGACACCAGCCAGGGCGCCAAGGTGGGTGACCAGTACGCAACGCGGCACAACCCGTTCGTGTATTTCCAGGCCATCACCTCGTCACCGGACTGCCAGAGCAACGTGGTGGACTTCAGCGAACTCCGCGGCGACCTCCAGTCCGTAGCCACCACCCCGAACCTGTCCTACATTTCGCCCAATCTTTGCAATGACGGCCACGACAACCCCTGCGTCGACGGCAGCCCAGGCGGACTGGCCGCCGCCGACACTTGGCTGAGCCAGCAGGTCCCGGCCATCCTGGATTCCCCGGCCTTCCGGCAGGACGGGATGCTGGTGATCACCTTCGACGAGTCCGAGGGCAAGACCGTTGGGCCCTCAGGGCTGCTGCCCGGAGGGACGGCCGGCGGCAGGATTGGTGCGCTGGTCCTCTCGCCGCTCACCAAGGGCGGCACGACGTCGGACCGGCCCTACAACCACTTCAGCCTCCTGGCCAGCATCGAAGACGCCTTCTCTCTCCCGCGCCTCGGGTACGCCGGGGCGCCGGGACTGGACAGTTTCGGCGGGGACGTCTTTAACGCCGGGTCCTAGCGCGTCACCCCTGGACGCCTGCGTTGTAGACGTCGAGCCCGAAGCGGTTCAGTCCAGGGGCTCCCGCGTAGCCCAGGTAAGGCAGGCCGAAGGTGTCTTCGATGCTGGCCAGCAGGCTGTAGTGGTTATAGGGAGTGGTGGACCAGGTTCCGCCCTTGGTAAAGGGTGAGATCACGAGCGCGCCGACACGGCCGCCGCCCGGGCCGGTGATGCCAGGCTCGGGAGTGTTCGGGCCGGCGGTTTCGCCGCAGCAGGCGGTGGCGTCCGACTGCGGGCCGTCGGACTCGTCGAAGGTGACCACCAGGACGCCGTCCTGTTTGAACGCCGGGGAGGAGGTGATGGCCGGCACCCACTGCCTGAGCCACTCGTCGGCGCTGGCCAGGCCACCCGGTTGTCCGTCCACGCACGGGGCGTCGTGGCCGTCGTGGCAGAGGTTCGGCGTAATCATGGACAGATTGGGGGTCGTGGCGGTCGACGCGAGGTCTGTCTTCAAGGCGCTGAGGTCGACGTCGTTCTTGGCGCAGTCCGGGGAGCCGGTGATCCCGGCGAAGTAGACGAAAGGGTTGTGACGCGTCGCGTACTGGTCCCCGACCTTGGCCTTCTGAGTGTCGTCCACCGCGCCGAGGGCCGGATGCCGGCAGGGCGTTCCCATGTCTTCCATGTAGCCCTTCCACGTCTTGCCTGCGGCCGTCAGTTGGCCGGCCACCGTGGGCACGCTGGCCGGGAAGACACAGCCGTCTCCGACCGCCTGGCCGGGACTGGACGTGCCACTTCCGACAAACGGTGAGTAGGTCTGGCAGTCGGCCTGCATTTGGGGGTTGGGGCCTTGGCCGGAAATCTGGGCGACGTAGTTCGGCTGAGAATTGTGGGCCGTGCCGAAGTACTGGTTCAGCAGCACCCCCTGGCCCCTGAGCGTCTGGGACAGGTATGGGGCGGCCGACGCCGGGCCCCACGTCCCGTCGTAACCCTTGTTTTCCAGGTTGATGATGAAGACATGTTTGGCGCCGGGCAGGTAGCCCTGGCCCGAGGTGGCTGTCGGAGCGCTGGCTGTGGCAGCCGGCTGGGCCGGTCCGTAGCCGATCGCCGCCGCCGCCAGCAGGACGATGGCCGCGGCGGAGGCCCGCAGAGCTGGCCTGCGGACCCGCCGGAGGGGCCCGGGGGCCGCCGTCGTGGTTTCTGTGGTGGTGGGGTTCACGGGAGTTTCCATCCGTCGGCGAGTGCTTTCTGTTTGAGTCCGGACCATTCCTCGGCTGGCGGCGGCCCCACGGGGGTGCAGGCCGGGCCGGCCACGAAGGGCGGGACCAGGTAGGTGGGAGCGGTCAGGTTTGCCGGTGCGCCGAAGTCCAGGACTTCGGCGATGTTGCGGGCCGCGCTGTCCCGGGGCGTCAGCGGAGGCAGGTTCCACCGCCATTCGATGGCCTTCAGTACGGACGTGTGATCGTAGATGTCGTGGGCGACGTACCGGCGTCGGGCGCGCGGGGAGATGACCACGGACGGCACCCGGAAGCCCCTCAGGGCCGTCGCGGCGCTCATGTCCGGGGCCGTACCGGGGGCGACGTGGTCGTAGAAGCCGCCCCACTCGTCATAGTTGATCACCAGCAGCGTCTTGGCCCACCCCGGGCCGGTGGTGACGGCGTTGTAGACCTCGGCGAGAAATGTCTCCCCGGAGCGGATGTCCGCGTGCGGGTGGTCATCGCCGGATGTTCCCGATCCCTCGTCGGTGAACCGCGGATCCACGAAGGACACCGCGGGCAGGCTGCCGGCGCCGGCGTCAGAGAGGAATTCGGAGTAGTGGTGCGAGATCCCGAGGTACTTCGTGCCCCAGAGCGCGGTGAACGGGATATCGCCGTAGTAGTACTTTCCGTCCACCCCGGCGGCGGCCAGCCGGTCCCAGATGGTCGGGAGCGTGGATGTCACGGTGGAGTTGTGCAGCCGGTCGGTGGCCGCCGCGTGCTGGTAGAACCTGTTCGGGTAGGTTTCGGCCATCGTGGCGGCAAAGTACCGGTCGCAGACCGTCCAGTCCGGGCCGGCCTGCCGCCAGAAATCGAGGTCGGCGGCGTCGTAATAGCCGACGGCGAACTCGTCGTTTTCCCCGGCCAGGAGCCAACCGTTGTTCTTGCCGCCGTTGTACTGGATCCGGCCGCCCTCGTACGAGTGGTCCGGGTCCGGGTGGCCGCAGCCCTGGAAGTCCGTCAGGTGGTGCGTGGTGTGCGGAGTCCCATAGCGGTCCGTGTAGCTCAGGCCGGCCTGCTGGCCGTCTGAACCGGGCAGCCAGCCCAGGAAGTGGTCGAAGGAACGGTTTTCCATCATCAACACGATGATGTGGTCAATGCCGGATGCGGCGGCCGGGGGCAGGGCGGCAGTGGCGGCTTCCGCTGCCCGCCAGCTGTTGCCGGCGGCGAGCGCTGTGGCTGCGGCCGTTCCGGCGGCAGTCAGGAACGTGCGTCTTGAGAAGTTCACGCCCAGCAGTAGATCACAGGCAGATTACGAGAAGCCTGCTTTCGATGCCCGGTTCACCGGGTGTTCACCGGGTGTTCGTACCCCCGGACCGGCCGCTAAGGCTCCGCGGGTCCTGAACCGTTGGGGGGCGCCTCCTGGCCGTATTCGGCCGTGATCAGGATGGGAAGGTGGTCCGACGCGCCTCGGGCCAGGGTTTCCACGCTTTCGATCTCCAGCCCCTGGGAAGTGGCAAAATCGAAATGGCCCTTGAAGACCTTGTACCGGGTGTAGGTGCGTCGGTCACTCATCGTGAGGTCGTAGCCGGCGTCCTTCATCTGCGCTGTCAGGGACTTGGTGAAGAACGGATAGTTGAAGTCGCCCACCATCAGGGACATCAGCCCACCGCCCATGCTGAGCAGCTCGGCGTGGGCGGCATGGATCTGGTTCCGGCGCAGTGAGTTCGATGCCGTCAGCGGTGCCGCGTGGAAGGACGCGATGACGAGTTCGTGGTCGGTCTCGTTGTCGGTCACACGCGTACCGATGAGCCGCTCGTGCGCGGGGGAGAGGACACGGTCGTGCATGGACTTCTTAAGGGCGAAGGTCTTGGTCTCGTAGGCCGTGAAACGGCTCATGCGGTAATAGATCGCCAGGCCCAGCCGGTTGCCCTTGGTGGAATCGGCTAGGTGCAGATCCCCGATGGTCTCCGGCAGATCGTCCGTATCGCACTCCTGGAGGCACAAAGCATCAATCTCGAAATCACGTGCCAGATCGACCAGCTCGCCGCTGGCCGCGTGCTTGCGGAGGTTGTAGCTGATGACTCTAAGCAGGGGGAGCACCTCTTCGGTGAATAGTCGTTAAAACCTCACCCGAGTCTACCCAGTCCGAGCGGATCGGTTGGGAACAAGCGCAACGCGCGTCCGGGGTCCGCGCCGGATCGGAGCCGGAAACACAGCGGCCGGGAACACTGAAAGCGCAGCAGGATAGTGTGTTCTGGAATCACCAGCCATGGGAAAGGGCGGACGTTGACAGCTGCACTACCGGAACTTGCCGAGGGCGATTTCTACTACGAGGTCCTGGGGGACGGGCGGTTCCGCTCCACCATCCACGCCCAAGGCGCCTGGAACGAACACGAGCAGCACATGGCCCCCGCGTCCGGCATCATGGCCGACCGCCTGGCCCGGCATGAGCCCCGTGAAGACATGCGCATGGCGCGGCTCAGCTACGAAATCCTCGGGCTGATCCCCGGCGGTGAGTTCGAGATCGTGGCCTCCACCCTGCGCCCGGGACGGACCATCGAACTGGTGCAGGCCGAGCTCGTTTCCGGCGGGCGCACGGCCATTCGCGCCACGGCCTGGCGGATGATCACCTCTGACACGTCCGCCATCGCGGCCTTCGAGGATCCCAGGATTCCGGCGCCGGAGGACTGCGAGCCGTACGACGCCGCGGCCGTCTGGCCCGGCGGCTACATCGCCTCACTGCACATGCGGATCGCCGAGGGCCACCGGGCGGGCTCGGGAACCGTCTGGCTCCGCACCGACTACCCGCTGACAGACCGGGCGGACAGCGGCGACCTCGCCCGGCTGGTCGGCCTCGTGGACACGGCGAACGGCATTGCCGCCCGGGTCCCGCCGGGCAAGGGCAGCTACGCCTTCCCCAACCTGGACCTGCAGATCCACATGTACCGGCAGCCGGAGGGGGAGTGGCTGGGGCTGGACAACGAAGTCACGTTCGGTACGGACGGGATCGGGCTCACCTCCACGGTGCTGCATGACCTCACAGGCCCGTTCGGACGCGCGGAACAGATCCTGACGCTGCGCAGGTCCTAGTTCGAGTGGAAGACGAGCCAGCCGGCCAAAGTGGCCAGCGCCGTCAACACGGCACCCCAAAGGATGTCCACGACGATCAGCTGCCACGGCCACGTCTTGAGCGTGGCGGCATTTGTCAGATCGTAGGTGGCGTAGCCAAACACGCCCAGCGCGGCACCGTAGCCCACAGCGCTGAGCCAGCTGCCGCCGTCGAGCGCTGGCGTCAGGGCAAAGAACACGATCCCGGCAATGTAGATCACGTAGAACACCACCGCGTAACCTAGATTGGGCTTGTCGGCCATCAGGTCACCGATCTGGCGGCGGTAGAACGGGTTCATCGTCTTGAGCCAGATGGCGTCGATGATGGCGAATGCGGCGGCTACGACGAGGAATTGCAGAATGACCATAAGGGAGCATAACAACATGCCGCAGGCGCCAGCCGGGTCCCGGACACTGACGGTGGTGCGGCAGCAGGAATCACTTGGCGCCGCGGCCGACCTCGACTTCGCGCTCGGGCTCCTCCAGAAGGTCAAAACCGGCTCGCTGGGTCCCACCTTGCGGCTGTACCGGCCGGTTCCCACGGTCGCCTTCGGCCAGCGCGACACGCACCTGCCCGGCTTCGAGGCCGCCGCCAACGCCTGCCGGCAGCTGGGCTTCGAGCCGCTGGTCCGCAAGGCCGGAGGCCGCGCGGCGGCGTACCACGAGCGAACCCTCGTCATCGACCACCTGGAACCCGATGCGGACGCGATTGCCGGGGCCAAGGGGAGGTTTTCGCGTTTCGGCGAACTGCTCGCCGGGGCACTGCGCGACGCCGGGGTGTATGCCGGCGTCGGTGAGATCCCGGGGGAGTACTGCCCCGGGGAGTTCAGCGTGCACGGCAGCGACCCGGAGGTCCCCGAGCACCGGATCAAGCTGGTCGGCACCGCCCAGCGGGTGGTCGCCGGCGGCTGGCTCTTCAGCTCCGTGATCGTGGTGGCGGACTCCGCCCCGATCCGCGCGGTCCTGGAGGCCAGCTACGCCGCCCTCGGCCTCGAATGGGACCCCGCGACGGCGGGCTCGGCCGATGACCTGGTGCCGGGCCTGGACGTCGATGCGGTCGAGGCCGCGGTGATCGCCGCCTACGGACGCTACGCCCCGCTCAGCCACGCGGAGTTCTCGAGCCTGCTCTGAGCCTCATCTAGCGGTGACCCCGCCGGGCGGCGTCCCTCCGCCGGCGCAAGGACGCTGCCCAGGTTGCGGTACTTCGCCAGGCGCCGGGGGAGGAGTTCGTCGACTCCTGCGTTGGAGAGCGTGGCGAGTTCGTATTCAATGGCGCGGCCGAGGCGACTGCAGAAGGCCAGGGCCTCGTCGGCGGCGTTGGGGCGTTCGTCCACGATGTGTTCCACAAGTCCGTTGGCGTGCAGCGACGCGACGTTGACGCCCTGGGCCTCGGACATGGCCGCGGCGAAGCCGGTGCTCCGATGGACGATCGCGCTCGCGCCTTCCGGCGGCAACGGGGACAGCCAGGCGTGCTGCGCGGCGATGGTGCGGTCCGCGGGCAGGAGGGCCAGTGCCCCGCCGCCGGCCCCCTGCCCGAGCAGCACGGACACCGTGGGTGCGTTAATCCCGATGAGGTCGTGCAGGGAGCGGGCGATCTCGCCGGCCAGGCCGCCTTCCTCGGCTTCCTGGGACAGGGCGGCGCCGGCGGTGTCGATGATGGTGACCAGCGGCAGCCCGAACTCCTCGGCTAGGCGCATGCCGCGCCGGGCCTCCCGGAGGGACGCCGGCCCCATCGCCGTCTGTCCCAATGCCGTCTGTCCCATGCCTGTCGGCCGCGTGGCCCGGGGCCGGGTGTGGCCGATCACGACGCAGGATTCCCGGCCGAAACGGGCCAGGGCCAGCTGGAGGCCGGGGTCCTTTTCGCCCTGGCCGGTGCCGTTGAGCGGAAGCACGTCCCGGGCCCCGTGCGCCAGCAGCTGCCGGACATCCGGCCGGCGGGGGTCGCGGGAAATACCGATCGACTCCCAGGCGCCGGCGCCGGACGGCTTCACGGACAGTGTGGCGGGCGCGGCGACCGGCGGGTGGGGGCCGGTGACCAGGATGCCCAACGCGCGGTCGGCGACGTCGGACAGCTGCCAGGGCGGGACCACCGCGTCAATCAGCCCTTTGTCGAAGAGGTTCTCCGCCGTCTGGACGTTCTCCGGGAACGGGGTGGCGTGGAGGGCCTCGTAGACCCGGGGTCCGAGGAAGCCGAGCAGGGCGCCGGGCTCGGCGGCGGTGATATGGCCGAGGGACCCCCATGAGGCCATGACGCCTCCCGTGGTGGGATGACGCAGGTAGACCAGATAGGGCAGCCCGGCCTTGCGGTGGGTGCGGACGGCGGCGCTGATCTTGACCATGGAGAGGAACGCGACGGTCCCTTCCTGCATGCGGGTCCCGCCCGACGCCGGACCGGCCAGGAGGGGCAGGCCCTCGCGGGTGGCCCGTTCGACGGCGGTGACGATCCGTTCCGCGGCGGCCTGGCCGATGGAGCCGGCGAGGAACCGGAACTCGCTGACGATCACGGCCACCCGGCGGCCGCGGATCAGGCCTTCGCCGGTAAGGACGGATTCGTCCACGCCGGTCCTGGCCCGGGCGGCGGCCAGTTCCTGCCGGTACTCGGGGCCGGGATCGGGGTCCAGCACGGGCGCGTCCCAGCTGCGGTAGGACCCGGGATCGAGGACCGCGGTGATGAGTTCGGTGGCGTCCAGGTGCCGGACCTTCTGCCGGGTCAGCATGCCCGGGGGCCTTCCTGGCCGGTGACTGTGGCCGCGCCCGCTGGGGCGCCCGCTGGGTTGCCCGCTGGGGCGCCCGCTGGGGTGCCGGGTGTCAGCCCCAGCCACCGCCGGATCTGCTCCCCGTCCTGGTCCAGCAGCGGCGGCGCGGTGTGGGAGGTCAATGTGGTTTCGGTGGTGCCGGCGGCGCTGAAGAACCGCAGGGGCGGGCCGGGCAGGCTCACGGTGCCGAGGATTTTGTGCTCGACGTCGACCACCAGACCCTGCGAGTGGACCTGTTCCCATTCGTAGACTTCGTCCAGGGTTCTGACCTTGCCGGCCGGAATGCCGGCGTCGTTGAGTTTGGTGAGCAGCGGCTCCGCCTCGAAATCGGAGAACACCCGCTCCACTTCTTCGATGACTTTCTCGCGGTTGCGCACGCGGTCCGCATTGGTGGCGAACTCCGGCCGCGCGGCGTCGATCCCGAACGTCGAGGCGAATGTTTTCCAGAGCTTTTCGCTTCCCACACTGATCTGCACACTGCCCTGCCGGCAGTGGAACAGTCCGTAGGGGGCAATGGACGGGTGCTGGTTGCCCTGCGCCTTCGGCACTTCGCCCGCAACCGTGGCCCGGGTGCCCTGGAAGGCATGGACCCCGATCAGGGCCGCGAGCAATGAGGTGCGGACGATCTGGCCCTGGCCGGTCCGCTCACGCTGGAGCAGCGCCGCGAGGGTCCCGAACGCCCCGTACATGCCGGAGAGGAGGTCGGCGATGGGGACCCCGACCCGCTGCGGATCGTCCGGCCCGGATCCGGTCAGGGACATCAGCCCGGCCTCGCCCTGGAGGATCTGGTCGTAGCCGCTGCGCTGGGATTCGGGCCCGTCGTGCCCGAATCCTGTGATGGAGAGGACCACCAGCGCCGGATTCAGGGCGTGCATCTGCGCGGCGGAGAATCCGAGCCGGTCCAGGACGCCGGGACGGAAGTTCTCGATGACCACGTCGGCGCGTTCCAGCAGCTCACGCAGCACTGCCCGCCCGTCGTCGCTCTTCAAGTCCAGGGCAATCGATTCCTTGTTGCGGTTGCAGGAGAGGAAATACGTGGCCTGCGGATCATCCTCGGGGCCCACGAACGGCGGCCCCCAGCCGCGGGTGTCGTCGCCGGTACCGGGGTTCTCCACCTTGATCACCCGCGCGCCGAGGTCAGCCAGCATCATCCCGGCATGCGGGCCGGCGAGCGCGCGGCTCAGGTCCACTACGAGATAGCCGGTGAGGGGGCCTTCGGCGTCGGGCATGGGTTCGGTGCTCATGGACGTGTTCCTTCTTTGGTCGGTCGTGGCGGGCGCGCGGTGGGCGTGCGCGGTTGGTTGATTTGTCGGCTGCATCCAGCGGTCACATCCAGCCCGGGACTACCATGACCAGCCAGGCGACGGCCGGTCCGACGGCGACGACGATGCCGCTGTAGGCCAGGATCTGCTTGTAGAACCTGTCCTTGTCCACGTCCTCGGGCGCGTTGGCCAGGACCAGGGCGCCGTTGGTGGAGAACGGGGACACATCCACGATCGTGGAGGCCACGGCCAGGGCGGCGATCACGCCTACGGCGCCGACCTCGCCGGTGGCCAGGAACGGCACCGCCAGTGGAATGAGGGCCGCGAGGATGGCAGTGGAGGAGGCGAAGGCCGAGACGATGGCACCGATGTAGCAGATCAGCAGCGCGGCGAGCAGGGGCATGCCGAGATCCGCCACTCCGCCGGACACGAATGCGATGGTGCCGGCTTCTTCGAGGACGCCCACGAACGTGAGCATGCCGCAGATGAGCAGGACCGTGGACCAGCTGATCTTGTTGACGGCGCCCTTCTGCGCGGCGGGAGACACGAGGGCGAGGACGATCGCGATGGTGATTGAAACAAAGCCGACGTCCACCTTGAATCCGAGCGAGATGACGGCCAGGGCGATCAGGCCAAGGATGGTGATGAGCTGGGGCATGGATGCACGGGCGCCGCCGGCCGGAGGTGCGACGGCCGGGGCGGGACCGGCAGCCGAGGATGTGCCAGAGCCTGAGGTGCCCTTGGCCGAGACGCCGGCGGCGGAGATGTCGGATCCGGACCCCTGCAGCGTGACGCCGGCCGCGCGCGCACCCACGCTGACGGACAGGCGCTTTTCTGCGGCCTGTTCCACCAGCCGCCCGCCCGGGGTGGACAGCAGTTTGCCGCCGCCGAGGACGACAAACAGCACCAGCGCGATGGCCAGGTTGAAGAGGAAACTCGCCAGGAAGATCGCCATCGGGTTGGCGTCCAGCTCCGTCCTGGCAATGATGCTGTTGACGGTGACGCCATAAACGGCGATGGGGGAGAAGCCGCCGGCCTGCGCGCCGTGGATCACCATCATGCCCATCATGAGCGGATTGATTTTGTGTTTGGCGGCGAAGCTGAGGGCGATCGGCGCGATGATGGCCACGGCGGCCGGGGAGAGGGCGCCGACGGCGGTAATCACCGCGGTGATGGCGAACATGACCCACGGGATCAGGGCAACCTTGCTGCCGACCAGCCGAACGGCGCCCCGGACCAGCAGGTCGATGGTGCCGTTGTTTTGCGCGATGGCGAACAGGTAGGTAACCCCGACGATGGTCAGGAACAGGCCGCCGGGGAAGTTGGCAAGGATCTCGTTGGTGGACATCCCCAGCACCACGGAGCCCAGCAGGAAGGCGCCGACGAAGGCCAAGGCACCCATGTTGAGCGGCAGCACCGTGGCCAGAAGGAACATCACCGCCAGGATGATGATGGACAGGACGGGAGCGGACATCGTTGTTCCTCCGGATCGAAGTGGTTCGTGACTGGCTTAGTGGCCTAGCCTCCTAGACACTAGGTGTCTTTGTCAATAGTTCTCCGGTAGTCTTAGGGGTCAGGACAGGCTGGAAGGACGCGCATGGCAAAGCAGGCGGCAACGCATCAGATTTCCCGCGTTTCGCGGCCCCGGCTTTACGAGCAGCTGGTGGAGCAGATCATGGACTTCATCGAGTCCGCCGAGCTGGGCCCCGGGGACACGTTGCCGGCCGAGCGGGAACTTGCCGAGCGGTTGGGGGTTTCCCGTGCCACCCTGGCGCAGGCCCTGGTGGCCCTCGAGGTGCTTGGCGTGATCGACGTCCAGCACGGCACCGGAGCGGTGCTGGTCTACCGGCCGAACGTTCCCTCCGTGATCAAAGGCCTCCGCGAACACCGGAGTCGTCTGCCCGAGATCGTTGAGGCGCGGAGCACGCTGGAGGTCAAGCTGGCCGAACTGGCCGCGGCCCGCCGCACGGAGCAGGACATGGACGCGATCGATCACGCCCTCGAAGCCATGGCGTTAGAGGTCGCCTCGGGAGACCGCGGCGCACGCGGCGACGAGCTGTTCCACCAGGCCGTCACCGCCGCGGCCCACTCGGCGGTCCTCGCCCAGCTCATGACCTTCATTGCCGGCATGGTCCTGGAAACGCGCCTCGAATCGCTCGCACAGCCCGGCCGGCCGGAGCAGTCGCTCGCCTCCCACCGCAAGATCGCCGACGCGATCAGGTCCCGGGACTCGGCGGCCGCCGCGGCGGCGATGCTGGAGCACATTGATCTTGTCTCCGACGTTGCCCTCCTGAAGAACAGCTAGACCGGAATGAACGTGAACCTTTCCTTCGATCCGCCGTGTGGCCCGATCACCGGATGGCGCGACGGCGCCGTCGTGCGTGCCGCCGGCATTCCCTACGCCACCGCGGAACGCTTTCAGCCGCCCGCGCCGGCACCCGACTGGGCCGAGACGCTCGAGGCGACATCCCTGTCTCCGGCGTGCCCGCAGGCGCCGGTGCCCTTCCTGGATGACGTGCTCGGCACCCGCTACGGCGAACTTCCGGGCAGCGAGGATTGCCAGCGCCTGACCATCACCCTGCCTGCCGATCTCCACGACGGTGAACGGCTGCCGGTAATGGTGTGGCTGCACGGCGGGTCCTACACGTCCGGTTCCGGGGATCTGGCGATCTTCGACCCCGCAGCGCTGGTTGCCGAAACCCGGGTGATCGTCGTTTCGGTGACCTACCGGCTGGGCCTCTTCGGATATTTGTCCACCAGCACCGGCCGTCCCGCCAATCTGGGCCTGCTCGACCAGATCGAGGCGTTCCGGTGGGTGCAGCGCAACATCGCGTCCTTCGGCGGCGATCCGGGCCGCGTCACCGCGTTCGGGCAATCCGCAGGGGGCGACGCCGTCGCGCACCTCATGGCGACCCCTGACGCGGCGTCGCTCTTCCAGCGCGCCATCATTCAAAGTGCGCCGCTGGGCATTACCCGGGGGCGGGAAAGGATGACCGCCGCCATGGGGGTGGCCGCGGAGGCGGTTACCGCCGCGACTCCGGCGATGGACGTCGTCGCTATTGAAGAGGACGTGGCGCGGGCGGCGAGGAAGTTCGGTCTGATGGCTGCCATGCCGTTCGGGATCCAGTACGGGCACTCACCCCTGCCCGAGGAATCCGGGCTTGACCGGGCCTGGAATGCCGCTGCCCCGGCGATCGACATCCTGATCGGCTACACGGCGGAGGAAGCCCGGCTGTTTCTGCCGCGCAGCCCGCGCCTGGGCCGGGTGGCGAGGATTCCCGTGGTCGGCAGCGCGGTGCTCAAGGCAGTCACCTGGGTGGTTACGGAATTGGTGTACGGCAAAGCGGCCAGGCAGTTTGCCAGGCGGCATGTACGTGCGGGCGGCCGGGCCCACAGCTACGTGCTGTCCTGGCGCGCACCGGGAAATCTCTATGGCGCCGCGCACACGGTTGACCTGCCCCTGCTCTTCGGCCATCAGCGCACGTGGGAAGGTGCCGGACTTCTGGCGGGGGCGACGTGGGACGAGATCAATGCCCATGGCCAGGCGATGCGGGCGCTGTGGGCACAGTTCGCCTACGGGGAAGGCCTCGGATCCCGGGGAGAGATTCCCGGCTCGCTCCGGTACCGCTCGGTCTGAACTCCCGAGGCCTCACCCGGCGTGCGCTGTCACCCCCGCTGGATCAGGACCGCAGCGATCACCCAGAGGAGCGCCGCGACGCCGGTGGCGAGAACCGGGCGGTTCCACGTCGTGGTCACTGTTCCGCCGGAGGAGTGGAGTCCAGCGGCGCGGGCGTCGTGCCACGCCTGGGCGATCCTGTCACGGCCGGTGACTACCTCCGGCTGCCGGATGCGCTCATTGCTGGGGAGCATGCTGTGTGGCCGGCTCTTCAGATCGCTGACATGCTGAAAGCCGGAGTCGAACGAGCCCGGCGGGGTGGGAGCGCCCCAGCTGACGTACTTCTTGCCCGCGGCCCTGACGGTGACGGCATAGCGGACCTCGATGTCCTCAACCGTATCGAACGGTATCCGGTGGTCGCGCAGTCCGTTGATCAACACAAACCCGCCGCTCTCAACGCGGAGGCACGGGCGCCACTGGGCTGCATAGACGAACCAGGACACCAGAACCAGCCAGGGTGCGGCGTCCATCGCGGCACTGGGTTCTCCGCTGGCCGCCAGCCAGTACAGTGTGCCGGCAGCACCGGCCCATACGGTTGCGGCAACGGGCCGGCCCGACGCCGAGCGGTGCGTCCGGGCTCGCCGCGCGGACCGCTGAGTGGACGCTGGGCAGTCCGTCCGCGGCAGGTGCACGTTCTCTTTTGACGCTTTCAATGGTCCCCCTCCATCGCCCGGGCCGTCGCCGGGTTGAGAGCAATGTAGCGCACGCCGTGTCCGGATCGGTGGTCAAGGGTGAAGCCCGGATACTCGGGAAAGTCGCCCACACGATCGGGGGTGAAGCCGAGTGCCTCGTAAAAGCCGATGGCGGAGGGACTTGCCTGCCAGTCCAGGATCATTGGCTGTGGCCTGGCCCGTGACCAATCGAAGATGAAGTTCATAAGGGCCCGGCCGGTGCCGGCCAGGCGCGTGTCGGGGTCTACAAAGACGTCATGGACCCGGCCTGTCGTGAAGTCAGCCCGCAGGCCCGGCCCGAAATCCTGAGCGAGGCCGTAGCCGAGCAGCCTGGTGCGTGCCGGAGCCACAGGGAGGCACCATGAGGCGTCGGCAAGGAACCGGGCGAAACGGCTATGGAAAACCTCGGGCGGAACCTCCTGTGCGGCTGGAGTGAAGGCGATGGACAACCGGCGCACCTCGGCCGCGTCTTCCGGCCTCGCTGCGCGCACCACCAGCTCTTTCGGCGTCACGTGGGCACTTTCCCTTGAATCATCGCCGACATTCGATCAATCCTGTGGACGGAATAGTTGATGCCGCGTTTGCGGCTCAGCGCAGCATAGATGCTGCAGCGACTATTGACATAGTCAATTTCAGCTGCGGTGACCCGGCCGAAAGACGGGAGTGCTTACTCAGTGAGCTCGGCCAGAACTTCGGCCGCGTCCGTATTGCCGGCGGATGCCAGACGCCGAAGCTCGTCCAGATCTTCCTTCTCAGTGGCGAGTTCAACCAGCTGATCCTCAGCGTCGCGGCTGCCGCCGTCGGCAAGTTGCCGCAGCTCCTCGAAATCTTCCCGCTCCGCGGCCAGCTCGATGAGCTCGCCGATGGCGTCGTTGTCACCGCGGGCAGCCCGCTCACGGAGAATGGAAAGTTCAGAATCTGACATGGCGTGGCCTTCCAAGAAAACGGTTCTGCTGGACTCTTCTGGCCCGAGGAGGGATTTGACCTCATCGCGATCGGGGGAGAGGCATACAGGGTGTGAGTGCAGGCTACCGCGCCAAAGGAATCGGCCGAAAGCCTCTGTTCCTGTTTCCAACCGGTCGCTGGGTGGGATAGCACCTGTTTCCTTGTTCGAAGATGCCGTCCGGAAGCCGCAGCTTTGAAACGAATAGACTGCCAGGATGCTGACCGGACAAGCAAAAAATCTGGTGATCAATCCGGCGACAGCCGCTGATGCGGATCACTTCGCAGCCGACGCGCCATGGGCCAGAGCCGATGAATGGCGTCCCGGGGGATCATCGCTGGTGGCAAAGTTCGGTGCAGAGCCAGTGGGGATCGCTGTCTCAGCCACCAACCGCGTCCATCCAACTCGGGACACGGTCAACGTTTTCGTGCGTGAGCAATACCGGCGGCAGGGTATCGGTTCGGCACTGGTGAAATCCATTCAAAGGCGTCGTTGGATGCCACTGTCCGTCAAAGCCCATCCGGGCACGGTTGCGCACGAGTTTTACAGATCGCTGGGAGCTGTGCGCTATCAAATGTGTCCGCCCGAGCAGATCGATACCGCGAGTATTGAAGTGCTCCGATGGGCAAACGAAAACCGCTGTGGCGGCATCCTCACAGGAGATCGAATAGCTCTGGATCAACTGAATGAAGCATGGACGGAAATGTATGAAATCGTGCACGCGCCATGGTCACCTACTGGGTCGCGCGCGACACTCCTCGCTGAATTCCGCCCCATGATCCAGAAAGAACTGGACCGGTCCCGAAGCGTATTCGTCGTCAGGAATGACCGGATTGCTGCGGCGTGCTTTGTCTTCGGTACTGACCGGGATCCGGAAGTGGAGGCAATATGCGAATTCCTGGACCAGGCCAACCGCTTGGCGCGTCTCGACGTCGCCGCCTGCATGGCAGAAGTTCTGGTGAGCGCCGGCGGTACCCCAGTCCTGTTTGACGGACACATCACCGACCCACACTTCTTTCCGATTCTCCAACTAATTCCGGGTGTTTCGGGCCGGGCTCTGGAACTCCTCGAAATTCCAAGGAATCGGGTCTCGCCGCAGGAGTCGTTCGTGCTGTGATGTCTGCGTGGCTCCTCGCCGCAGCCAGCGTCCTCGTCATCGGCTACCTTGCCCGCCGCCTCGCGCGCGCCGCCCGGCACCGGTGACCGCAGTTGATAGATTCTGGACCATGACCACTCCGGACATCAGTGTCAGGGCAGCAACCGTGCACGACGCCGCACGGCTGGCCGAGATCCACATCGCGGCCTGGCGGGCCACTTACCGCGGCGTCATGACCGATGAGTACCTGGACGGTCTCGACGTCGACCGCGCGGCATCCGCCTGGCGCCGAAACATCCTTGAACCCAGGCAAGGGACCATTCACCTCGTCGTCCAAAGCGCCGATGCGGTTGCCGGGTTCGCCATCCTCGGCCCTGCTGCCGGCGACCCGGACCCGGGAACCGGTCAGCTCCACGCGATCAACGTGCATCCGGACTGCTGGGCGCAGGGCGTAGGTTCCGTCCTGTTCGCGGCCGCGGAACAACAGCTGATCGAACTCGGCTATGACCGGGCATTTCTCTGGGTTGAGAAAGGCAACGATCGGGCTATCAGCTTCTACACCAACCGCCGTTGGCTCGACGACGGAGGGACCCTGGAAGATACGAGATTCGATCCGGCTGTGGCCGAGAAGCGCCACAGCCGGGTCCTCCCGCCCGGAACGGTCCCGTCTGCCACGCAGTGAGCTCTTCGGCTCCCGGGCGGCTGCCCGCAGCGGTGACTGCCGCCATCATGCGAAGAGACCTTCGCCGATGAAGCCTCCCGCCCGGATGCCCGGCGGAACCGCGAACAGGCCCGAGCCGGTGTGCTTGAGGTATTCCAGGGCCAGTGTGTCCTCCTTCGCCATGGCCAGCTGCATGGGCACATAGTGGGTCCTGGGGTCCGTGACGAACGCGATGAAGAACAGTCCGGCGTCGAGGTGCCCCAGGCCGTCCGAGCCGTCGGTGTAGTTGTAGCCGCGCCGGAGCATCTTGACGCCGTCGTTCTGGCTCGAGTGCGCGAGCCTGACGTGGGCGTCCAGCGGGATCAGTGGTTCCCCGCCGCGCCCCTGGAGCTCGAAGTCGGGGGCGGTGAATTCCTCGCCGCCGGAGAGCGGGGCCCCGGCGCCCTTGGTGCGCCCGATCAGCGCTTCCTGTTCCCGCAGCGACGTGCGGTCCCAGATTTCGATGTGCATCCGGATCCGGCGCGCCACGAGGTACGTGCCGCCGGCCATCCAGCCCTCTTCCGGGCGCGTTCCCTGGCCTGCCCACACGTGCTCCCCAAGCAGGGCGGTGTCCTCGGCTTTGAGGTTGTTGGTGCCGTCCTTGAAGCCGAAGAGGTTCCGCGGGGTGGCCTGTGACCTCGACGTGGAGGACGTCCGCCCGAAGCCGAGTTGGGACCAGCGGACGCGCGACTGCCCGAAGCCGATGCGGGCAAGGTTGCGGATCGCGTGGACGGCCACCTGGGGGTCGTTGGCGCAGGCCTGCACCACGATGTCGCCGCCGGTGCGTCCCGGCTGGAGGTCGTCGCCTGGGAAGTGCGGCAGGTCGATCAGTGCGTCCGGGCGGCGCCCCTCGAGTCCGAAGCGGGCCTTGCCGTCCTTCTCGAACAGGCCGGGGCCGAACCCGAAGGTGAGGGTGAGTCTGCCGGCGCCGAGGTCCAGGGCCTCACCCGTGTCCTCGGGCGGGGCGTCGTAGGGGCCATCGACGGCCCCGCTGCTGCCCGTGCTGCGCCCCTCGGTCATCGCCACGGCGGCGGCCGTCCAGTTTTTCAGAAGCCGGATGAGCTCTGCACGGTCCTCCGTGACGAGGTCGAAGGCTGCAATGTGAAGGCGGTCCTGGGCCGGCGTGACGATGCCGGCCTGCCGGTCACCGTGGAAGGCGATGATGTCGCCGGGCTCTGCCACGGGGGCGGCCGCGGCCTCGACGGCGTCGTGACTGAGGAAGCCAACCGCCAGGCCGGCGACGGCGCCCGCGCCGCCGGCTCCTGCCAGGGACAGGAGCCCGCGGCGGGACAGCCGGCCCTTTCCCGAACCGGGGGCTGCGGGCGGCGCGGGCATGGCGGCGGCTCCCGGTGGCTTGGCTGGTTCCGGTGCGCTAGCTGATTCGGGGGCGCCGCCGTCGGGGGTCTGGCGGGGGCTGCCGCCGAAGGGGCAGCCGGTCACGGGGCTATTGCCGAAGCGAGCTTGGCCAAGGGCTCGCCCAGGGCATCAACCAGGGAGGCGAGTTGCTGCACCTGGGCCTGGCTGAGGTCGTTGTAGTAGACGAAGCCTGCGCCGGTGGAATGCTGCTTGAGCCCGGCCTGCAAGGCGGCGAACTTGGCCTCGAGCGCTTCGGCCAGGGCCGGGTCCTTCTGCTGCAGCGCAGGCAACAGGCTCTCGAAGGCGGTCCGGGCTCCGTCAACGTTGGCCTGGAAGTCCCAGAGATCGGTGTGGGACCAGATTTCTTCCTCCCCGGTAACTTTGCCGGTGGCCATCTCGTCCAGGAGTTCCTTGGCGCCGTTGCCGATCTTGTCCGCGGAGAGTTCCACGGTGCGGGTCCGCTGGGCCAGGTCCTCGGTGTCGGCAACAAGCTGCGTGGCGATGGCGGCACGCTCCGTCGGTGCGAGGGGAGTGTAGCCGGCCGGCGGGAACAAGTCCTTCTCGGCCCGGTGCCAGCCGGTCCATTCCTGGCCGGGTGCGAGGTCGGCTTCACGGGCGTCGAGCTTGGGGTCCAGGTCCCCGAACGACTCGGCGACCGGCTCGATACGCTCCCAGTGCATGCGCGTGGCGGCATAGAGTCCGCGGGCCTTCGTCGCATACCCGGCGGCGTAAGCCGCCGCGAATGACCTCGTGCCGGTAACCAGCTGATCGGTCTGATCCACGACGAAAGCGGAGTATTGCCGGGTGCCGGTGTCCAACAGGCCCTGAAGATGGGCGTCGACGCCGGTACTGCTCGTGACCTGGATGGGTCCGGCGGCGCCCGGGTCCTTTGGGTTGCCCATACAGCCGGCCAGGGCCAACGGAACTGCGGTTGCCGCGGCCAACAGGGCAAGCGTCTTCCGGAACCGGGGGGCGTTTTTGGGCAGGGGGATGCTGGGCATGGTGTTTCCTTGGATCGGTGGGGTGGAGCAGTGCGGTGCGGTGCGGTGCGGTGCGGTGCGGGGGAGGGGAGGCAGGGGTACGGGACCGAGTGGGCTTCCCCGGCAACATTGCCGATGCAATCCCGACTTAGGTACACCTAAGTAAGGAGGATACCGATTCGCGGCGATTACGCAAACCTTTCGTACCCTAATTTGGATTAGGTAAGCCTAATCTAATGACATCGTCCGGGTGACCACGCAGCTTGACTTCATGCGGGTGCCCTTTGCCGCCGATCTTGCGAGCTACGGGGACAGCCCAGCCATCCTTACCGACACCCTGGCAATGACGTACCGGGAGCTGGCGGAGCGGGTCGATGCCTTCGCCCTCCGGCTTGGCACCACACGGCGCCTCGTGGCGCTCGCCGCAGCCAACGACCTCGACTCTCTGGTGGTCTATCTGGCGGCCCTGGCCGGCGGCCACCCGCTGATCCTCCTGCCGGAGGACAAGCCGGCCGCCCTGGAATCCCTCGTCGCGGCCTACGACCCCGACGTCGTTGTCCAACCCGGCAACGGGCAGCTGCTGCTGGACGAACGCCGGACCGGCACCCGCCACGAGCTTCACCCGGACCTCGCGCTCCTGCTCAGCACCTCCGGATCCACCGGCTCGCCCAAGCTCGTGCGGCTCTCGCATGCGAACCTGCAGTCCAACGCCGCGTCGATTTCCGAGTACCTGAACATCGGGCCCGACGACCGCGCGGCCACGACGCTGCCCATGTCCTACTGCTATGGGCTGTCCGTGATCAACAGCCACCTGCTCCGCGGCGCCGGACTGGTCCTGACCGATCTTTCCGTGGTCGATCCGTGCTTCTGGGACCTCTTCCGAGGCCGCGGGGCGACGTCTTTCGCGGCCGTTCCGTACACCTTTGAACTGCTGGAACGGACCGGGTTCGCGGACATGGATCTGCCCGGCCTGCGCTGCGTCACCCAGGCCGGGGGCCGGCTGGCGCCGGATTCGGTGCGGAACTACGCCGAACTGGGCCGCCGAAATGGCTGGGAATTTTTCGTGATGTACGGCCAGACCGAGGCGACGGCCCGGATGGCGTACCTGCCTCCGGAGCTGGCGGCCGAGGTGCCGGGCGCGGTGGGCGTCCCGGTGCCCGGCGGCTCGTTCCGGATCGACCCCGTGCCGGGGCTGGAACACGGCGAACTGGTCTACAGCGGCGCCAACGTCATGCTTGGCTACGCCGAATGCCCGGCGGACCTTGCCGCAGGCCGGACCGTTGCGGAGCTCCGCACCGGCGACCTCGCCAGGCTGCACCCGGCGGGCGTCTACGAAGTGGTGGGCCGGCGCAGCCGGTTCGTCAAGATCGTGGGGCTGCGCGTTGACCTGGGGCAGGTGGAGCGGCTCCTGGCGGATCTCGGTGTGCGGGCGGCCAGCGCCGGGACGGACGACGGAGTCGTCGTCGCTGTTGAAGGCGACCACGACGCGCACCTGCTGGGCAAGGTCCTCGCCCAGGGCATGGGGCTGCCGCGAGCCGCCCTTGAGGTGCACGCCGTCGACCATCTCCCGCGCCTGGCAACGGGCAAGCTCGACTACAGGGGCGTCCTGGCCCTGTGCGGGCCGAAACCCGGGCCGGCACCCGCCCCCGCAGCGGAAACCGGCGCGCCGGACAATAGTCCTCCGGACAGCGTCCGGGGGATCTTGCAGGACGTGCTGGAGTGCGCCGACATCGCGGACAGCGACACGTTCGTGTCCCTGGGCGGGGACTCGCTCTCTTATGTGGCCGCGTCGGTGCGGCTGGAACAGGCGCTGGGCCATCTCCCGCGGGACTGGCACGTGACGCCGGTCCGGGATCTGGAGCCCCGGCCGCGCACTGCACCGGGCCGGACGCGTCGTCGCTTCTTTGCGCCGGTCGAGACGAGCATTGTGCTGCGGGCCGTCGGGATCGTCCTGATCGTGAGCACACATGTCGGTCTGTTCAGCTGGCAGGGTGCGGCCCACGTGCTCATGGCCGTGGCCGGTTGCAACTTCGCCCGCTTCCAGCTCTCCGGGAAGCGGGTCCCGCGGCTGCGGCGGCAGCTGTCCAGCGTGGCAAGAATCGTCGTGCCGAGCATGGCGTTCATCGCGGTGGCGTACCTGATCACCGACAACTACTCTCCCACCAATATCGTGCTGCTCAATGCCGTCCTCGGGCCGGAGGGGGTGAGCACCCAGTGGCATTTCTGGTTCATCGAAGTTCTTGTTTACCTGCTTGTGGGGTCCGTGGCACTGCTTGCCGTTCCGTGGGCGGACCGCGCCGAGCGGCGCTTCCCCCTGCTCTTTCCGCTGGCGCTGACCGGCGTGGGGCTCCTGACCCGGTATGAGCTGGTGAACCCCGGGGTGCCGCACACGGCGCCTGCTCTCTGGCTCTTCGCGCTGGGTTGGGCTATCGCACGGTCCCGGACCTTCGCCCAGCGTTGCCTGGTCTCTGTCGTTGCAGCAGTGACCGTTCCGGGATTCTTCGAGAACCCCGGCCGGGAGGCCACGCTACTCGCCGGGATCCTGCTGCTCATCTGGCTGCCCAGCATTCCGGTGCCGAAGGTCCTCCGCCGCCTCTTGGTGGTGCTCGCCAGCGCCTCCCTCTACGCGTACCTGGTCCACTGGGTGGTCTATCCGCCGCTGGCCGGGATCAGCCCTGCCTTGGCCGTGGCAGGCTCGCTGGCCGCGGGCGTGGCCTACTGGGCGCTCTGCCTGCGCTTGATGGGGGCGGTCAACCGCCGGCGGGCAGGCGCAGGCAACGATCCGGGTACGAATTCAGCACAACAGTAGGCGCCGACTGCTGTACCAGCGACACTGACGGCATGGTTTTCTGTCTGAAAGACAGCGGGCGGCGCTCCGCGATCCGTGCCACGGTTGGCGCATTGGTGCTGGCTGCCTCGATCTCGGGGTGCTCGTCCTCCACCGGTGGGGAACCGCCGTGTTTCCCGCCCGCCTATTCGCTGACCCCGTCGGAAGCCAAACCGGGGCAGAGCGTGACGGTGGCAGCGCCGGACGCTGACTGCAATCCCCGCTACGGCAAGAACGCCCGTATCCAGGTGAGCGTCACCGACGCCACAGGCGTGGAGGTTGTCAACACCACCACCGCCATGAACGACGCCGGGGGGTTCACCTATACGTTTGTCGTTCCCGCCCGGACAGCTGTGGGGGATGCCGCCGTAACCGCGGTGCCCTACAACATTGACTGGTGCGATGACACCGGCAGGAACAACCGCGTGGCGGGCGCTGGCGACCTACGACTGGAACGGGTGTCCTGTGTGTTGCCCATGAAACCTCTAACCGTCACCCGCTGAAGTGCATTTTCCGGGCGACTGCCGGCAAGGGCTTACCCGGGGCGAGGACGCCGTCGATGTCTACCGGGAGGTGGGAGGGGCCGCGCAGGAACGGGCTCGGCCGGTACGGCGGTGGGTCCGAGACCAGCCGCGGGTTCTCCAGCCTGGTGGCGAATTCAGTGAGTGCGATCTGCGCTTCCAGCCGGGCCAGGGGCGCCCCGAAGCACAGATGAACCCCGCCCCCAAAACCGAGGTGCTGGTTGTTGGCCCGGTCAGGGATGAAGAGCCCGGGGTCAGCCACATGGGCGGGGTCGCGGTTGCCCGCAGCAAGGACCAGGGTGAGGGAGGCGCCGGCCGGGATGGTGGTGCCGGCGATGTCGATGTCGTCGAGGGCGGTGCGGAACGGGACGAAATGCACGGGCGGCTCGTAGCGGAGCAGTTCCTCGACCATCGGGATGGCCAGGCCGGGGTCAGCGCGCAGCCTCTGGAGCTCGGCCGGGTGGCGGAGTAACGTCAGTACGCCGTTGGAGATGAGGTTCACGGTGGTTTCATGTCCGGCGATGAGCAGGAGAAGCCCGGTGCTCACCAGTTGTTCGTCCGGCATGCGGCCCTCCGGGCCATCGTCGGTGGCCATCGCTGAAAGCAGGTCAGTCCCCGGGGCCTGCCGGTGGGCGTCGACCAGCTCTTGCATGAACGCTCGCAGTTCCGTGCCGGCTTCAATCCTCTTCTTTTGCTGGGTTTCGGGATCGAGTCCGGGATCGGTCGATTGCAGGGCCAGGTCCACCCAGACCCGGAAGCGCTGTTCATCTCCCGGGGGCACACCGAGAAGTTCGCAGATCACCGTGACGGGCAGGGGATACGCCAGATCATCGACGACGTCGATCCGGCCGCGGTCCGACATATTGTCGACCAGATCGGTGACAATTTCCGCCATCCGCGCCTCCATCCCGGCCACCCGGCCAGGCGTCGTGGGCGGCCCGAAATGCCGCATGGTGATCCGCCGGAACTTGTCGTGATCAGGGGGATCCATGCTGAGGAAAGTCGGCGTCATGCCGGCGCCGTCCCCGTCCCCGTCCTCACCGACGGCGGCGCCCGCCGCGGCGGCAGCCGGGTTGCGGGTTATGTCGGAGCTGACCCGTGGATCGTGCAACAGGGCGGCGATCTCCGCGTAGGTGCTCACGAGATAGCTGCCGTCCGGAAGTCGTCTCACGGGGGTTTTGCGGAGTTCGTCGTAGAACGGGTAGGGGTTAGCCCGGTTGGTGTAGTCGAGGATCTGCTCCCAGGTGCTGGGCTCGGCCATGGCGAAGGCTCCTTGGGTCGTGGGCCGGTGGCTGCCGGTCTCCGGTGCGGCGCTTTACGGGAGGCGGCGGTCAGTCAATCTGGCGCGCCGCTCATTGGGATAGTGACCGGTCACGACGACGGTCGCATCCTGGGTGGGGCTGGCGGCGGGCTGGAACCCGGCCGGTACGGGCTGCGCATCCTCGGGCTCGTCAATATGGTGGAACGACGGCGGGAAGGGCGCCGCCTGGTCAATCAGCGGTTCATAGAAGTCAAGCCATTTGTTCTGGTTGAACGCCACTGCAGCCACGATCCGGCCCTTGTAGCCGTAAACGGCCAGGAACCGCCGAGATCCGACCGATCCTTGCACGATGGCGACCTCATCGGCGACCGAGGGCACACCCACGCTCTTGATTTCGGTGCCGAACTGGACGGACCAGAATTTGGGCACAGCCAGGTGCGGCCACCGTTCGGTTTCGCCGCTGACCATATTGTGCGCTGCAACCTCGGCCTGGGAGATCGCGTTGCCCCAGTGTTCGACGGCGAGGAACTGGTAGCCGAACATCGGCTGCGGGGCGCGGGATACGTCGCCGGCGACGAAGACGTCATCGGTGACCAGCCCGTTGACGTCGAATGCCCGGCAGCCGGCGTCGCACGCGACACCCCACACGCCGCTCGCCAATCCGGAGCCTGCGAGCCAATCACCGTTACGAACGGTCCCCAGCGCGGCGACCGCGATGTCCACGTCAAGTGTTGTGCCATCGGAGAGGCGGGCGCGGCGCAGCTGTCCGCCGGCATCGCCTTCCAGTGCAACGACCCTGACGCCGCAGCGCAGATCCACGCCGTTCTCGATCTGAAGCTCTCCGGCAATTGCACCGATCACGCTGCCGAGCGCCGCGCCGAGCGGTGCCGGGCCCGCCTCCGCCACGGTGACCGGCAGGCCAAGTTCGCGGCACACCGAAGCGACTTCGCAGCCGATGAACCCGGCGCCAATGACCAGGACCCGGCGAGGGCGCGCGGCCAGGAGCTGCCGAAGCGTTGCCGCGTCCTCGCGGGTCCGCAAGGTCAGCACGCCTGCCAGCGCCGCCTCCGCCGCGTTTGGCCAGGACCGGGCCCGCACCCCAGTGGCGATCAACAACTTGTCGAATCCGATCCGGCCACCGTCGGCGAGATGCACCTGCCTGGCGGCGAGATCCAGACCCGTGGCCGCGACGCCCAGACGCCAGTCGGCGTCGATTGCCCGGCGGCGCGGCAGCGACGTGTCATCGGACGGCACCGACCCGGCCAGGACCTGTTTCGACAGCGGCGGCCGGTCATACGGCTCGTGCGCTTCCTCACCAATGAGAGTCAGCGAGCCCGTGAACCCTTCCTCGCGCAGCCGCTCCGCCGCACGGAGCCCGGTCAGTGACGTGCCCACGATGACAATCCTGCCGGATCGAAGGAACGCGCCCCCGTTGCCCCTTGCGGCAGCGGCCGTTCCCGGGGCGTCTTCGGGAGGCCGCGGCCTGTGCGGCTCCTCAAGCTGGTCGAGCCGGATGGCCTGGACGGGGCAGGCCGCGGCTGCCCGCCGGATTCTCGTGCGCTGCGCCTCGTCAGGGTCCGGGTCGTAGGTAAGTGCCTCGTCCCCCTGGATCGTGAAGACCTCCGGGGCGAGGAAGGCGCATTGTGCGTAACCCTGACACTTAGTGAGATCGACGACGAGCCTCATGCCGAACTTCTCCCTGTTTGCTCAAGCCAATCGAGTCTAAGCCTCGCGGGCTGGCCGCGGAAGAGGCCTGCGGCCGGGTACGACGAGGCTGCGGAGGCCCTCCAGAGCGGAGCGTGGGGGATCTTGCGGCGGAGGCGGACCTTCGCCACGTGGCCGCGCTGGGGGCGGCGGCAGGAGTGCAGGTGACACTTAGCCATCGCTCCGGCCGGGTTGCCCCTCGGTGAGGGAACTTGAGCGCCGGGTGTCCTATGTCCTGTATCCGGCGTCCGGCGTGGCTGTAGGGTGGACGCCGATGACTCTTTCTGAAGAACTTCTTGTGGCGTACGACCAGCAACTCCGAACAGCTGCAGAGACGCCCGGTGCCAGCGGCGTGGAACGGCTGGGTCCGCTGCGGCTGGTGACCTTCGCAGGCGGCAGGGGCTTCGTGACCTATCAGAACCTCGATGGGGCCAATGCCCTGACGATCGCGCAGTGGGTAGCCGAAGCGCTCGCGTTTTACCGCAGCGATCCCGCAATCGTGCGGGTCGAGTGGAAAACCCGTGGTCACGATCATGCGCCCGGACTCCACGGGGCACTGCTCGACAACGGATTTGAGCCTGATGAGACCGAGTCGATCATGATCGGACCGGCAAACGCCTTGACGGTGGACGTCCAGCTCCCGCCCGGCGTCAGCCTGCGGCCGGTGAGCGCAGAACGGGACATCCGCGCCATGAGCGCGATGCAGGACGAGGTTTTCGGCGTTGACGTCTCCGACGGCAACGCCGACGCAATCCTGAAACGCATGGCGCGCGACGACGGCATGGAACTGTGGGTAGCCGAACACGAAGGACTGATCGTGAGCGCTGGCCGCCTCGAGCCGGTGCCGGATACGGAATTCGCGGGCATCTGGGGCGGGGCGACGCGACCAGAATGGCGTGGTCAGGGTATCTACCGGGCGCTCACCGCCGCCCGGGCCCGGGCCGCGCTGACGCTCGGCAAGAGACTCATCCACAGTGACTCGACTGAATATTCGCGACCGATCCTGGAACGCTATGGATTGCTGCGAGTCTCAACGACCACCCCGTACCGCTGGCGGCGCTGAGGGCCCAAGCGCAGTGGCGCGGTTAGTCCTAGCCCCCGGGATGGAAGGCCGCCGGCGGTCCGGGGAACGGTCCGCCCATGCCCTCAGAGCCGTCTCCGGTGCCGCTGCCGAGAAGGCTTCGGGTGAGCGCGGCGCTGTCGGCCATCAGGTCATCCACAGCCTTCTGAAGATGATGGTCCGCCACCGGCACGCCGTCCAATGCGCCGGCAACGACCGCACGGCGGACGAGTTCGCGTGCGAACGAAGCGGTGGTTCCTTCGGTGCGGGCGGCGGCGTCTTCAATCGAGTTCGGACTGAGGGGAATACCGCGGGCATACAGTTTGATCAGTGCAACCCGCTCCGCCTGGGCTGGCATGGGAATTTCCACGGCCAGGTCCACACGGCCGGGACGCTGTGCCAGGGCGCGTTCCAGCATGTCCACGCGGTTGGTGGTGAGGACGAACGCCACGTCGGCATCGCTGGCCAAACCGTCCATGGCGTCCAGCACCTCGAATAGCAGCGGCTGGGGTCCGTGCCCGAAGCTGCGGTCCTCGGCGATGAGGTCGCAGTCCTCGAGGACCACGATGGAGGGCTGCAGCGCCCTGGCCATGGTGGCGGCTTCTGAGATCCTGGCGAGCGATCCTCCCGAAAGAAGGATTGCTGTGACACCTTCGCTCCGGCTCAACAAATACCGCACCGTATGGGTCTTGCCCGTCCCCGGCCTGCCGTAGAGCAGGACGCCGCGTTTGAGGTGCTGGCCGTACCTGATCAGAGACTCGCGGTGCTCGGCGATACCTAAGGCGTGGTCCGACACTTTCTCCAGCAGACCATCCGGCAGGATGACATCCGACGCGGCAAGGACTGGCCGTGCATGGAACGTCACCCCGGCCGCGCTGGGACCATACTCACCCATCACCAGGGAAATGACCTGTCCCTTGAGCACGCTGCGGTGCTGCATCCGACGGCGGAACTCCGAGAGGAAGCGTGCGGCCTTATCTGTAGCGCCGGCCAAAACCTCAAGGGACGCTAACTGCCGGCCGTACCGGGGGTTGGCGTCCCGCTGCAGCACGGCGATGGGACTGCCTCCATGGCTGAACAGCCAGAGCCCCAGTGCCACGGCCTGCCGTTGTTCGTTCGGCCCGACAGCTAAGTTGGCGTAGTCCGGCTGGGACAGGGGGAACTGCGGATATAGCTGGGACTGCTGCAGCATGTCGCTCAGCGAGTGATGGTGGCGTTGGTCGCCGCCGCCGATGCCCACGAGCCGGAACTCAGGATCCTCGGCGGCGAGCTCTTCCATGAGGATGTCTGCGTCCACGAATCGGTGCGGCGGAATCTCCTCAACCACTACTGACACTGATTCGGCCCGGACCGCCAAATGCTCGGTGAGCGTAGTCAGCAGCTGGGTTCCCGGTTGCCCCCGACGCTGGCCGGACTGCGCGAGCTCCACGAGCCGCGCGAAATCGTCGATGAACTTCCCCAAAATTTCATCCATGGGCTGACCCTACCAGCGCCGCCAATCGGTGTGGCGCTCATGCTCTCCAGCAAGCGTCAGCCGGTGGTTGCGCTGACCGCGATGGTGCCGCCCTGGGGGTCCCTGATCACGGCGCTGCGATATCCCGGCGTGTCCATGGGCGCCATCAAGATGCTGCCACCCAGTGTTACGGCCTGCCGGGCAATGGCGTCCGCGTCGCGGACGGCGAAATTGACGCTCCAATGCGGCGGGACCGCGACGCCGTCCGTGGCTGCCACCACCGCCACTACCCGGCCGGAGCGGAGCCACCGCGAGAAGGGGGCGTCCGGGACGGGTTCGAGTTCCCAGTCGAACATTGCACCGTAGAACGCCTGGGCCCGCCCGACATCTGTGGTGTGCAGCGAGCTCATGGCCCAGGAATTCGGCTCATTGGCCAGCTGGGCGCCGTCGTTCCCTCCTGCCCGCCGCAGGCAGAACGGGATGCCGGTGGCATCGGCGAGCATAGCAATACGGTCATCCGGGCCGGCACCAAACGGCGCCAGGCGCTTGCCCCCCGCCCGCTCGGCACGAGCCAAGGCTTCCCCGACGTTGACGACACGCACGTGGGTGATCCACCCCGGCGGCGATTGCGGCGGCGCCTGTCCGATTCCGGCAACCAGTTGACCGCGGAGGCGGGCGGCGTAGTAGAAGCCGTCGAGCCCGGGCGGCATCGGAATGGGGTCGTCGAAAGTCCACCCGAAGAGCGGACCGTAGAAGTCCTTGGCCGCCTGGGGGTCGGGCTGCCAGGTGTCGACCCAGCACGGAGCGCCGACTGAGGAGGTATCCCGCGCTGTCATTGAAACCCTTTCTCCGGGGCCAGTTACGCCGCGAACATTGTTTCCCAAGACCGCGGAGTGGATCAAGACCCAACTGCGATTCCGGCGAGGCAAACTGCCGAATCCTCCATGACCGAGGGGAAAATACCGTCGCTCGGGAAACCTGGCACCTGTGCGGTAGGCTCGCCAACATATTTCTGGCCAATTGGGGGAACCATGAATAAAGGAATGAAAACTGGAATTGCAGCCGTGGCGCTCACGCCACTTCTCGCGCTGGGGCTGTCCGCCGCATTCGGAGCATCGAAATCCGGTCCTGCTGGCACGGCAGTTGATGCCTCGGATCATCCCGAGTGCTACAACGAGGCCAGGCTGAACGATCCGAATGACTTCTGCTACCGAACGATGGGACCGTGGAACAGCACCCGGTCCTCGGACGAGGAAGTCCGGAGCATGATGTCCGTTGAGCGAATGGTGAGGGCCGGCAAGACCGTTCAAGAGATCCAGCGTTACTACCCGGAATACGCCCCGTCCACGAAATGACGGCCAGCGCATCGGCCGGTTGACCTCATCCGCATCCCACATCTTTCCGGACTGTAGAGACGGTGAGCCGCGGATTACGGGGATGCCGGCCCAAAAAGCCGCAGGTTAATTGTTACTCTCTTTTCCTTTTGTGCGGCAAATGCAATTGATATTCTGATTTTGGTCATGCAGAGGCTGCTAACTTCGTTGCGGGAGTTCCTATCTCATGGCCATCAAAGTCGTTGTCGCCGGCAGTGCCGTCGCCCCGTTCACGGCGTTCGCCTTGAGATCGGACACGACATCCGGCCGGCCCGGTTCCTTGCGCGCCCCCGCTTTGCTGTGTGAGCTGGCCGGGGCGCGATTACGCCGCCGGCACGCGGAACCAGAGCCGGAACCCGGGCTTCCCTAGACCAGCGCGGATGCGGCCCTGTGAAAACCAATCGGGGGTGGCCGCATCCGCGCTCACCCGCACCCATGGTGCAATGCGGGTCTTCTGGTTTAGAACCTTGACACGGGCGGCCGGTGCCGTCAGGTGCGCGCAGCGAGGATCTGCTCGCGCAGAATATCCGCGTGGCCGCAGTGCTGGGCGAGTTCCCTGAGCATGTGCAGGTAGACCCACCGCAGCGGCAGCGGGCCGCGCCGGTTGCCTCTGACAAGGTCGTCAAGGCCGAGCGAAGCGGCCCGACGCCGTGAGTCCCCGCAGGCCTGGAGGTAGGCGGCCTGGAGGCCCGCGATGGTGTCGTCGTCCGCCAGGATGAACGATTCGTCGGGGGTGGCCGGAATGCCGATCACCGCCCGGGGCCGGCACGTGATGGCCTCGTCAAACCAGACCTTCTCCACGAAGGCGGCGTGCTTGACCAGCCCCAGAAGGGTGGTCCGCGACGGCACCAGCGAGGCCCGGGCCTCCTCTTCGGTGAGCCCGTCCAGGCAGGCGTGCAGGTCCGCACGATGCTCGTCGAGGAATGCATCGAACTGGGTACGCAGGTCCGCGGCCAGTGTTGCCGGATCCATGCTGGGGTGAGAGCTCATGGCCCCACATCCTATGGCGGAAAAGCCCGGTCCGGAAGCAGTGGACCGGGCCTTTCCGCGGACGCGGTCAGTGGCCGCGGGCGATCCATTCCTCAAGGTGCGGCGCTTCGGTGCCGATCGTTGTGGGTTCCCCGTGGCCGGTCCGGACCGTCGTGTCGGCCGGGAGCGGCAGGAGCCGGGTCCGGATGGACTCGATGATGGTCGGGAAATCGCTGAAGGATCGGCCCGTCGCCCCGGGGCCACCCTGGAACAGCGTGTCCCCGCTGAACACTGTTTTTTCGCTAAGCACGGTGCCTTCGCTTTCGAGAAGGAAGCACACGGACCCGGGCGAGTGGCCGGGGGTGTGCCGTGCCACGAGTCTTGCCCCTGCGACGTCGAACGTGTCGCCGTCGGCAATGGCGTGGTCCGGCTCGGTGCCGGGGAACACCCGCTCCCACAGCATCCAGTCGTCCCGGTGCAGGTACACCGGCGCGTTCACGAGAGTCCGGACCTCGCCCACGGCGCTGATGTGGTCATCGTGGCCGTGCGTGAGCAGGATTGCGGTGACCTTCCGGCCCGAGACGGCCGCGGCCACGGCAGCGGGATCGTGGGCCGGGTCGATGATGACGCATTCGGCGTCGTCCCCGAGGATCCAGACGTTGTTCTCAACATCCCAGGTGCCGCCGTCGAGGGAAAACGTCCCGGAGGTGACCAGCCGGTCGATCCGGATGCTCACATGGCCGGCGTTCACAGCTCCACCACCGAGCGCAGCACAGCGCCGGCATGCATCTTCGTGAAGGCCTCCTCGATCTGGTCGATCGTGATCCGCTCCGTCACGAAGGCGTCCAGGTCCAGCTTGCCCTGCCGGTAGAGGCTGATGAGTGTGGGGAAGTCGCGCGAAGGCAGGCAGTCGCCGTACCAGGAGGACTTCAGGGAGCCGCCGCGCCCGAACACATCCAGCAGCGGCAGTTCCAGGGTCATCTCGGGGCTCGGCACACCCACCAGGACCACCGTGCCGGCGAGGTCCCGGGCGTAGAAGGCCTGCTTGTATGTTTCCGGGCGGCCGACGGCGTCGATCACCACATCGGCGCCGAAACCACCGGTCAGTTCGCGGATTGCTTCGACGGGGTCGACGGCGGAGGAGTCCACCGTGTGGGTGGCGCCGAGGTCCTTGGCGCGCTGGAGCTTTTTGGCGTCGATGTCGACGGCGATCACGGTGGTGGCGCCGGCGAGCGCCGCGCCGGCGACGGCCGCCGTGCCGACTCCGCCGCAGCCGATCACGGCGACCGAATCGCCGCGCTGGACGTTTCCGGTGTTGATCGCCGCGCCGATGCCTGCCATGACGCCGCAGCCGAGCAGGCCGACGGCGGCGGGATCGGCGTCGTCGTCCACCTTGGTGCACTGGCCGGCCGCTACGAGGGTCTTTTCGGCGAAGGCACCGATGCCCAGCGCGGCCGTCAGCTCGGTGCCGTCCTCCAGCGTCATTTTCTGGGTGGCGTTGTGGGTATTGAAGCAGTACTGCGGCTGGCCCCGGCGGCAGGCCCGGCACTCGCCGCAGACGGCCCGCCAGTTCAGCACCACGCGGTCCCCGGGGGCGACCTCGGTGACGTCCGGTCCCACGGCACTGACAACGCCGGTGGCCTCGTGGCCGAGCAGGAAGGGGAAGTCGTCGTTGATGGCGCCCTGCTTGTAGTGCAGATCGGTGTGGCAGACACCGCAGGTGAGGATGTCCACGAGGGCCTCGCCGGGGCCCGGGTCCGGCACCAGGATCGTCTCCAGGGTGACGTCGGCATTCTTGGAACGGACTACTGCGGCTTTGACTTTATGGACCATGAAACAAGCTCCTCTGTTCTGGAACGCGGATTGCTGGCACAACTTACTGGTTACTGGCACAACGGGCGGCGGCGCGGCCCTTGGGAGGCCGCGCCGTCGTGGTTTGGTGGTGTCCTGGGATGCAGGAAGGGCCTAGGCGGCGAGCCGGCTCTTGACCTCAGCTGCGGAGGGGTTGGTGGCGGCGGTGCCGTCGGGGAACAGCACGGTGGGGACGGTGCGGTTGCCTCCGTTGAGCTGCTCGACGAGATCGGCCGTGCCTTCGACTTCCTCGATGTTGATCTCGGTGTACCCGATGCCCTGTGCGTCCAGCTGCTTCTTCAGCCGGTTGCAGTAGCCGCACCACGTGGTCGAAAACATAGTGATGGTGCCGGATTCGGGGGTGAAGTCCACGAAGTTCTCCTCAAGTAAGTGGATGGGGCCGGCGTATCGGGCCGGGCGCCCACTGAAGTCGTACGTCACTGCCAACAACCGTACCCTGCAGCCCGCTATTCCCGCAGAGAGCGCTGCCCCCTTCGCCGTCCGACGCGAACTCGCGGTAAAGATGCGAAATCGCCGGAAAGTTCCGGCGACTTCGCACGTTTCCGGCGACCTCGGCGGGCTCAGGCGGCAGCCCGGATGACACGGGATGGGTGCGGTGGCATGCTGATGCCATGTGCGGACGCTACGTGATGGCCCGGGCCGTCGGAGACCTGCTGGCCGAATTCGATGCCGGGCTGGAGGATGAGATCGCGATTCCGCCGTCGTGGAACGTGGCCCCGACGGCTGATGTGCCGATCCTGCTCGAACGGCTTGTGGAGGGAGAACCGGTCCGCCAACTGCACATTGCGCGCTGGGGCCTGGTGCCGTCCTGGGCCAAGGACCCGGGCATCGGGTCCAAGATGATCAATGCCCGCAGCGAGACCGTGCTGGAGAAGCCCGCCTTCCGGAAAGCGACCCGCGCCCGTCGCTGCGCCGTCCCGGCGGATGGCTACTACGAGTGGAAGGGCGAGGGCCGCACCAAGCAGCCCTACTACGTCCATCCCAAGGACGGACGCCCCATTGTCTTCGCGGGACTCTATGAATGGTGGCGGGACCCGTCCAAGGCAGAGGGTGACCCGGAGCGCTGGATGCTCTCGACCTCGATCATGACCACCGACTCGCCGCCGGAGGGCTACGCCGGGGGAATGCTGGCCGAGCTGACCGCGCTGCATGACAGGGTTCCGCTGCCCATGAACCGGGAGACCATGCAGACATGGCTGGACCCGCAGGCCGATGATGCGGCCGGGCTCGTGGATCTGGTCCGGGCCGGCGCGCACGACGTCGCGGAAGGCTGGACGATCGACGCCGTCGGCACCGCCGTCGGGAACGTCAGGAATGACTCACCGGAACTCATCCAGCCGGTGGGGAGCCTGTTCTAGCGGTACGCCGGCCTGTCTGGCGGCTGCCCGGCGGCTGCCAAGGCACGGGGCGGCACTGGTTACCTGAGTCAGAGCGTTACTTTGCCGCCGCCGTTGACCGACCAGTCGGGGTTGAAGGCGACCTCCCAGCGGTAGCCGTCGGGATCGGCGAAGTAGCCGGTGTAGCCGCCCCAGGGCTGGGTCTTCGGTGCCGCAACGATGCGGGCCCCCGCGGTCCCGGCTTCGGCCATCACCCGGTCGACGTCCGCCGTGCCGGCCAGGTTGTGGCTGAGCGTGATGCACGCAATGCCGGCAGGGGCATCGGTGGCCGCCTCGGTCTGCATTTGGCCCGCGTCCCAGAGCGAGAGGATGAGGCCGTGGTTGACCTGGATGAAGAGCACCTGCCCGGGGACTTCCCGGTGGACCGGCCATCCGAGGCCATCGACGTAGAAGCGGCGTGAGGCGTCAACACTGCGGACACCTAGCGATATGAAGTCGACTCGTGGCTGCATCTTTCGATACTGTCATGCACATGCCCACAAATCACGCAGACGACAAGGCCGCCCAGGCCGACCGCGAACAGCTCGCCGCCGTGCGGGTGGCTGTTGACGAGGTGGACGAGCAGATCGTGTCCTTGATCGGGCGCCGGGAACGGCTGATCCGGATCGCCGGGACCCTCAAGGCGGACAGCGCCGAGGTCCGTGCGCCCGGGCGTGTGGAGCGGGTCATCGAACACGTCCGCGCCACGGCGGAAAAGAAGGACATCGACGTCGAACTTGTCGAGAAGACCTACCGGGCGATGATCGATGCCTTCATCACGCTCGAGCTGGAAGTGTACAAGTCCAGCTCCTAGAAGTTGTCTAGAGGGCTTCTTCGACAGGCACGTTGGCCTGGTAGTCCCGGCCGTCACAATCGCTGAAGGCCGTCATGAGATGGCCCTTGGGCAGGCCAAGCACAGTCGTAAGCGGGAAATGGCCGGTAATGGTGTTGCCCGAGTGTTCGACCCCCTTGAGGTCGAAATTTTCCTCGGTGCCGTCGTGGCTGAAGCAGTAGAAGGACACGGCTTCGCCGTTCATGAACTCGATCCCCATCCTGCGCTGGTGGGAATAGTCCGGGGTGGCTGCCAAGAGCCCCACCACGTAGGCGCCCTGGCCGGGGATGTTTCCGTCTATATCAAAAGTCGCCACCAAGGTTGGATCCTTGGCGGCGATGCTTACGTGCTTCAGGAGTGCGTTATGGGAGCTCATGGCTCAATCCTGCTACCTGTACCTGCGTGAGTCCACCCCCCGATCTGGGTTTTGTCGCCTCTCCGTCGTAGACTGATTTTATTCGAAGATATGTTCGAATAAATCCATGCGGCCTGGAACTCCGGGCGCCGGATGCGGAATGGACGTAGGAAGTCGAAGCGGGGACTGGGCCGGCTCCAGCCCGGACTGGGTCGGGAGGCAACGTGGGTATTTTCAGCGAGTCCGTGGATGTCGTCTGCACGCCCTCGGGCCAGCCCCTGCGCCTCGACTGGGCCGGCCGGCGCTACACGGTCTGCGCGGACCCCGTCCGCTGGTACGAACGCCGCCAATGGTGGGCCGAGGAACGCCGGGCGCCACTCGGAAGCGGGCCAGGCCTGGTGGACCATGAGATCTGGCGGGTCCAGGTGCGTGCGGCCGGGGATCACGCCGCGGATTCCACCCTCACCCTTGACCTGACCCGGCATGTCGGCAGCGGCCGGTGGCGGCTCCTGAAGATCCACGACGCCCTGCAGCCCCTCCGGAAGCCCGAATCAGCATGAGTTTCACCCATCTGCACGTCTCCACCGCGTTCAGCGCCCACTATGGCGTCTCCTGGCCGGAGGAACTTGCCGCCGCGGCTGCCGCTGACGGCGCCACCGCGCTGGCCTGCACGGACCGCGACGGCCTGTACGGAACCGTCAAGCACCTGAAGGCGTGCATGGCAGCCGGGCTGGATGCAATCGTCGGGGTGGACCTTGCAGTCTTTGACGACGACGGCGACCACCGCACCCAGCTCGGGGGACGCGTCGTCGTGCTGGCGCACGGACACAACAACGGTGCCGGCTACCGGGCGCTGTGCCGGCTGATCTCCGACGCCCATGCCCGCACCACGGGCAAGGCCGGGGGAATAGTGCCGGTGGCCGTCACCCGGGCGGAACTGGCCTCCCGCACCCTGCACCCGGAAACCCTGAAGCCGGTCCTGACAGTGCTGATCGGCCCGGACTCCGACGTCGGCCGGGCCATGGGCGGCCGGCGCTACCTGCGGCCCCGCACCCTGTTCAAACGATGGCTGGACGCCATGCCCCCCGGAACGTTGGCGGCAGAGGTTGTGTCCCAGCTCAGCCCGCCCGGGGAACCGCTGAGCACCGCCCACGCGGTGCGCATGCTCAAACTCGCCGCAGAACACGGGGTGCCCGCCGTGCTGAGCAACGCTGTGCGGTACGTGGCTGAGGACGGCGCGGCCACCGCCGATGTGCTGGACTCGGCTCGGACACTGAAATCCCTCCCCGAGCTCTCGGCCGCCCCGCTGCTGCAGCCCAACGGGCAGGGCTGGCTCAAATCGGCGGCCCGGATGCTGCAGCTGGGCAAGGAGATCATCCACGCCGCCGGCTACGGCACGGCGGACTTCAAGCGGCTCCTGGCCCAGACCGAGGCGCTCGCGGACCGCTGCCGCATGGATCCGGAAGCCGACATGGGCTGGAAACAGCCCGTGGTCCCGGAGGCATCCGTGATCGGGATCGACGGCGACGCGCTCGCCGAACTGACCCTGCGGTGTGAGGCCGGCATCGGCCGCCGCTTCCCGGGCATTTCCGGGCAGCGGGAACAGCAGCTGAGGGCCAGGCTGGAGCATGAGCTCCGGATCATCGACTCGCTGGGCTTCGCCTCGTACTTCCTGACCGTCGCAGAGGTCTCCCGGATGATCCTGGCCCTGGGCGTCCGGGCGGCCGCGCGCGGTTCGGGCGCCTCCAGCCTGGTCAACTACCTGATCGACATCAGCCAGGTGAACCCGCTCCAGCACGACCTCATCTTTGAACGCTTCCTCTCCCGCGACCGCGCCACGCTGCCGGACATAGACATCGACGTCGAAAGCGCCGAACGGCACAACGTCTACCGGAAGATCTTTGAGCGCTTCGGCGCCGAACGCGTCACGCTGATGAGCATGCAGAACGGGTACCGCGCTCGCGGTGCCGTGCGCGATGCCGGCCTGGCCCTGGGCATGGACGACGGCGAGGTCGGGGAAATCGCCAAGCAGCTGTGGCGGTTCTCGGCCCGGCACTTCCGCGAAGCCCTCGTGGAGAAACCCGAGCTGAAGGAATTCGCGGACCGGGTGGAGCAGCGAGGCTTCTCCGAGAACCAGCAGCTGGACCTGCTGGTGGACCTCACGGAGCGGCTGGACCGGCTGCCCCGCCACATCTCCATGCACCCGTGCGGCGTCATCCTCGGCGATGCCACCCTGCTGGACCGCACCCCCGTCCAGCCCAGCGGCCTGGGCCTGCCCATGAGCCAGTTCGACAAGCACGACATGGACCCCATGGGCATGCTCAAACTCGATGTCTTGGGCGTCCGGATGCAGAGCGCCATGGCCTTCGCCGTCCGGGAAGTGATCCGGCTCCACCCGTCCAAGGCCGAGGTGGTGGCCGCCGGCGCGCATCCGGCCGGGCCGGACGGGACGGGGCCGGATTACATCTCAGGGGACGGGCACATCGACCTCAACGCCGTCCCGCTCGACGACGAGCCAACCTTTGAACTGATCCGCAGCACCCACACCCTGGGCTGCTTCCAGATCGAGTCCCCTGGCCAGCGCGAACTGATCGGCAAGTTGGCCCCCCGGGAGTTCAACGACCTCATTATCGACATTTCCCTGTTCCGCCCAGGCCCGATGAAATCCGACATGGTCCGGCCCTTCCTGGAGCACCGGCACGGATTCGCCCCCGAGGTCTACCCGCACCCGGACCTCAAACCTGTCCTTCAGGAAACCCACGGGGTCACGGTCTTCCACGAACAAATCCTCAAGACCTTCGACGTCATGACCGGGTGCGGGCTGGCGAGGGCCGACGAGTTCCGCCGTGCGCTGGGCAACGACGTGTTGGAAGCCAGGGTGGAGGAGTTTTTCCGGAAGGAGGCGCGGGCCCGGAACTACAGTCCCGAGGTGGTGGACAAGGTCTGGGGCACGCTGAAGGCCTTTGGCAGCTTCGGGTTCTGCAAGGCCCACGGAGCCGCCTTCGCCGTGCCCACCTACCAGTCGGCCTGGCTGAAGGCACACCACCCGGAGGCGTTCCTCGCCGGGCTGTGGGAACACGACCCCGGAATGTACCCCAAACGCCTGCTCGTGGCCGAGGCCCGCCGGCTGGGGATCCCCATCCTTCCCCTCGACATCAACCGGAGCCAGGCCGAGTACCGGGTGGAGCGGGTGGAATCCGGACCAGACCGGGGCAGGCTGGGCATCCGGCTGAGCCTGAACGGCATCTTCGGGCTCTCCGGCGCCGAGCTGAAGCGGATTGTGGCCGGCCAGCCCTACGACTCCCTGGCGGACCTGAGGGCCAGGTCGCGGCTCAGCCGGCCCAGCATCCAGCGACTGGCCCAGCTGGGCGCCTTCGATTCGCTGCACCGGGCGTCCGGGGGAGAAGCCAACCGGGCGGATCTTGTCCAGCACCTGCAAAAACTCCAGGCCCGCCCCCTCCGTAAGGGCGTGGAAGTCATTCAGGGCCAGCTGGCGTTGCCGCTGGGGGACGTGGAGTTGACGAACCTCAAGGCGGCACTGCCCGCACCCAGCATGGTGGATAACGTCCGCGCGGAACTGGACCTGATGGCTGTGGACGTCAGCGAGCACCTCATGACCAGCCACCGCCCGCTGCTGGACCGGCTGGGCGTCACCACCGCGGACAAGCTGCTGGGACTGCGCAACGGCACGGAGGTGCTGGTGGCCGGGGTCCGGGTGGCCACCCAGACCCCGCCCATGAGGGGCGGCCGGCGGGTGGTGTTCATCAGCGTCGACGACGGCACGGGCTGTGTGGATTCGGTGTTCTTCCACGAGGCGCAGGAGCAGTCCGGACCCTTGCTGTTCGGCACCCGCCTGCTCCTGATCCGCGGCACCACCCGCCGGACCGGGCCGCGGGGGATCAGCATCAGCGCCTCCATGGCCTGGGACCTCAGCCGCCCGGAGACCCTCCCGTTTCCGGCATCGGCTCCCGGCGCCGCCGGCCGGCAGGAGCCTTACCTGTCCGGCCCCCTGTCCAGCCCCCTGGACGGGATCAGCAGGAACCTCGCCATCACCGGGCTGGGCGGCTGACCGGCCGGCGGTGCGGCTCGCTCGTGGCGCGTTGGTTGGCCTCTGGAGAAACCGATAGCATGGACGAGGCTGGCTGTGGTCCCCGTACGCCACAAGCTACGAAGCCTTAACTTTGAATAGGAGACACCCGTGTCAGATGCCCAGCAGATCACCCTTCTCGTCGACGGCGAAGAGACCAAGGTGACTACCGGGACCACCGGCGCGGAACTCTTCTTTGAGCGCCGCGACGTCGTTGTGGCCCGCGTTAACGGCGAGTTGAAGGACCTGGACCAGCCCCTTCCCGAGGACGCCAATGTCGAGGCCGTCACCATTGATTCCCCGGACGGGCTCAACGTCCTGCGCCACTCCACGGCCCACGTCATGGCCCAGGCCGTGCAGCAGCTGCGCCCCGACGCCAAGCTCGGCATCGGCCCCTACATCACGGACGGCTTCTACTTCGACTTCGACGTCGCGGAACCGTTCACCCCGGAAGACCTCCGCCAGCTCGAAAAGATGATGCAGAAGATCATCAACCAGAACCAGAAGTTCGTTCGCCGCGTGGTGTCCGAGGACGAGGCCCGCGAAGCGATGAAGGACGAGCCCTACAAGCTCGAACTGCTGGGCAGGAAGAATGACGCCGCCGAGGCCGGCGAGGGCGTCAACGTCGAGGTCGGCGCCGGCGACATCACCATTTACGACAACGTGGACCGCAAGAGCGGCGACAGCATCTGGTGCGATCTGTGCCGCGGCCCGCACCTGCCGAACACCAAGCTGATCTCCAACGCCTTTGCCCTGACCCGCTCCTCGGCCGCCTACTGGCTGGGCAACCAGAACAACCAGCAGCTGCAGCGCATCTACGGCACCGCCTGGCCCACCAAGGACGCGCTCAAGGCCTACCAGGAGCGCATTGCCGAGGCCGAGCGCCGCGACCACCGCAAGCTCGGCGCGGAGCTGGACCTGTTCTCCTTCCCGGACGAGCTCGGCTCCGGTCTGCCGGTCTTCCACCCCAAGGGCGGCATCATCCGCAAGGCCATGGAGGACTACTCCCGCCAGCGCCACGTCGATGCCGGCTACGACTTCGTCTACACCCCGCACATCACCAAAGGCCACCTCTACGAAGTCTCCGGCCACCTGGACTGGTACCGCGAGGGCATGTTCCCGGCAATGCACATCGACGCGGAACTGAACGAGGACGGCACCGTGCGCAAGCCCGGCCAGGACTACTACCTCAAGCCGATGAACTGCCCCATGCACAACCTGATCTTCCGGTCCCGCGGCCGCTCCTACCGCGAACTGCCGCTGCGGCTCTTCGAGTTCGGCTCGGTCTACCGCTACGAGAAGTCCGGCGTGGTGCACGGCCTGACCCGCGTCCGGGGCATGACCCAGGACGACGCCCACATCTACTGCACCCGCGAGCAGATGAAGGACGAGCTCACCAGCACGCTGAACTTCGTCCTCGGCCTGCTCAAGGACTATGGCCTGGACGACTTCTACCTCGAGCTCTCCACCAAGAACGAGGACAAGTTTGTAGGCGACGACGCCACATGGGACGAAGCCACCCGCACCCTCGCCGAGGTGGCCGAAGCCTCCGGGCTCGAGCTCATCCCGGATCCGGGCGGAGCGGCATTCTACGGCCCCAAGATTTCCGTCCAGACCAAGGACGCGCTCGGCCGAACCTGGCAGATGTCCACCATCCAGCTGGACTTCAACTTGCCCGAACGCTTCGAACTCGAGTTCCAGGCCGCCGACGGCACCCGGCAGCGGCCCGTGATGATCCACCGCGCCCTGTTTGGCTCGGTGGAGCGCTTCATGGGCGTGCTCACCGAGCACTACGCCGGTGCCTTCCCCGCCTGGCTGGCACCGGTCCAGGTGGTGGGCATCCCGGTGGCGGAGGCATTCAACGACTACATGTTCGACGTTGTGGACCAGCTCAAGGCGGCCGGCATCCGCGCCGAGGTGGACATCTCCTCGGACCGTTTCCCGAAGAAGATCCGCACGGCCAGCAAGGACAAGGTCCCGTTCGTGCTGATCGCCGGCGGGGACGATGCCGAGGCGGGTGCCGTGTCCTTCCGCTTCCGCGACGGCAGCCAGGACAACGGCGTGCCCGTGTCCGAGGCCGTACAGCGGATCGTCGACGCTGTCCGAAACCGGACCAGCTAGGCAGACGGAAGGGCAGCGCGTGCAGGAAACCACAGGGGCCGGGCCGGAGTATCCGGGCGACCACGCCGTGACGGACGACTTCAGCCTGGCCGGGGTCCCGGACGCTTTCCAGCGCCTGTGGACGCCGCACCGGATGGCGTACATCAAGGGCGGCCAGCATCAGTTCAAGAACCCGGACGACTGCCCGTTCTGCGCCGCGCCCGAGCGGGGCGATGAGGACTCCCTGATCGTCTACCGGGGAAGGACGAGCTACGTGGTGCTGAACCTCTTTCCGTACAACCCGGGCCACCTGCTGGTCTGCCCCTACCGGCACATCCCGGACTACACGGACCTCACGGTCGAGGAAACGGCGGAATTCGCCGAACTGACCCAGACGGCCATGCGGGTGCTGCGCAAAGTCGCCAACCCTTCCGGTTTCAACCTGGGCATGAACCAGGGCGTCACCGGCGGGGCGGGCATCGCCGGCCATCTGCACCAGCACGTGGTGCCGCGCTGGGGCGGTGATGGAAATTTCTTCCCCATCATTGCCCAGACAAAGGCGGTCACGCAGACCCTCGGTGAGGTCCGTCAGCAGGTCGCCGACGCGTGGCCGCAGGAAATGCCCGCGCCGCAGGACACAGCGGGGGAGAAGGATGCTTAACAGGCACGCCCGGGGCTTCTTCACCGCCCTGTTTTCCCCGGTTGCCCGCTGGCTGCTGAGGATCGGGGTCTCTCCCGACGCCGTGACCGTGGTCGGCACGCTCGGCGTCGTGATCGGCGCTCTCGTGTTCTACCCGCTCGGGCAGCTCTTCTGGGGGACCGTGTTCATCACGGCGTTCATTTTCTCCGACGTTATTGACGGCATCATGGCCCGGATGCAGCACCGCGGCGGCCGGTGGGGCAATTTCCTGGACTCCACCCTTGACCGCGTGGCCGACGGCGCCCTGTTCGCCGGCGTCGCCGTCTGGTTCTTCACCGGCGGCGCCAACCCGGCCGTCGCCGTCGCCGCGATTCTCTGCCTGGTGCTCGGCATGGTGGTCTCCTATGCGCGGGCCAAGGCCGAGGCCCTGGGCTTCCACGCCAACGTGGGCATCGCCGAGCGCGCCGAGCGCCTCGTGTCCGTGCTGGTGGTCACGGGGCTCACCGGACTGGGCCTGACCCCTGTGGTGCTCTTCGTGACGCTGTGCCTTCTCGCGACAGCGAGCCTGGTGACGGTGATCCAGCGCATCGTGACAGTGCACCGCCAGTCGCTGGCGGAACCCGAAGGTACCGCCACGGAACGTCCCGCCTGACGGCGCCAGGCGGCACCCCGGCGGCCGCGCCGAATCCCTGTCCCCGCGCGAGATTCGACTGCTGTAACCCGAATTCTGCCGCGCCCCGGCCGGGGGATAGTATTAGCTTTACCGGCCAATGGATCCGGTAATCCGGTGTGTGCGAGACACGGCATGAACGTGCCGTTCGCGCCCCGGCGAGGTCATCTATCTACCCATAGGGGTTTTTGTGTCTACACCTGATGTAAGCAGCGAAGCCGGCGCGTCCGCGAAGAACGTCACGGGCAGCAGCCGCGTCAAGCGCGGCATGGCTGAGATGCTCAAGGGCGGCGTCATCATGGACGTCGTCAACGCCGAGCAGGCCCGCATCGCCGAAGACGCCGGTGCCGTGGCCGTGATGGCGCTGGAACGTGTTCCGGCCGATATCCGCGCCCAGGGCGGCGTGTCCCGCATGTCCGATCCCGACATGATCGACAAGATCATTGCGGCCGTGTCCGTGCCCGTCATGGCCAAGGCCCGGATCGGGCACTTCGTCGAGGCGCAGGTGCTGCAGTCCCTCGGCGTGGACTACATCGACGAGTCCGAGGTCCTGACCCCGGCGGACTACACCAACCACATCGACAAGTGGAACTTCACCGTTCCGTTCGTCTGCGGTGCGACCAACCTGGGCGAGGCCCTGCGCCGGATCAACGAGGGCGCGGCGATGATCCGGTCCAAGGGCGAGGCCGGCACCGGGGACGTCTCCAACGCCACCACGCACATGCGCCAGATCCGTGCCGAGATCAAGAAGCTCGCCGGCATGGCCGAGGACGAGCTCTACGTCGCGGCCAAGGAGCTGCAGGCTCCGTACGAACTGGTCAAGGAAGTTGCCGCGACCGGCAAGCTCCCGGTGGTGCTGTTCACCGCCGGCGGCATCGCCACCCCGGCCGACGCCGCGATGATGATGCAGCTCGGCGCCGACGGCGTGTTCGTCGGCTCCGGCATCTTCAAGTCCGGCAACCCGGCCCAGCGTGCCGCCGCCGTCGTGAAGGCCACCACGTTCTACGACGACCCGGACGAGATCGCCAAGGCCTCCCGCGGCCTGGGCGAGGCCATGGTCGGCATCAACGTCGACGAGATCCCGCAGCCGCACCGCCTCGCCGAGCGCGGCTGGTAGCGTTCGCGCCTTTGGCGGCGCCGGACGGCGCTGATCCTCTGCGTGCTATTCCCCGCGCCCTGTTGGCAGCTGAGCGGCTGCCCGGGGCGCGGGGCCCCTTTTACGCACGCTGCCGGATCACGCCGCCCTTCGCCTTGCGCTTCTGATTGAACGACGACGCCGGGCGGTCACCTTCTTAGGTGACCGCCCGGCGTCGTTTGCGTTCTGCGGGGGTTAGTCGAGGCCGCGGCGCTTCAGCAGCGGCCCGAGATCCGAGTCCCGGCCGCGGAAGGCGCGGAAGGACTCCAGCGGGTCCCGGCTGTTGCCGCGGGAAAGCAGTTCGGCGCGGAAGAAATTGCCGTTCGCGCGGCTGAGTCCGCCGTTTTCCTTGAACCATTCCACGGTGTCAGCGTCCAGGACCTCGCTCCAGATGTAGGAGTAGTAGCCGGCGGCATACCAGCCTCCCGCGAAGATGTGCTGGAAGTAGCCGGTCCGGTAGCGCGGCGGGATCAGGCTGTGCGCCACGCCGGCCGCGGCCAGCGCCTTCGCTTCAAACTCGACGGCGTCATCCGGGATGTCGGAGCCATCCAGGACATGCCACGCCAGGTCCAGCAGGGCAGCGCCGAGGTATTCCGTGGTGCCGAAGCCTTCGCCCCAAAGCTGGGCGGCATTGAGCTTGTCCACGGTCTCCTGCGGCAGGGGTTCGCCGGTGGCGTGGTGCCGGGCATAGTTGGCCAGGACTTCGGGCCACATGATCCACATTTCGTTGACCTGCGAAGGGTATTCCACGAAGTCCCGCGGCACGTTCGTGCCGGAGAACCGAGGATAGGTGACGGCGGAAAACAGGCCGTGCAGGGCGTGGCCGAACTCGTGGAAGGTGGTGCGGAGCTCGTCCAGCGTCAGCAGGGTGGGCTCGCCGGCCGGCGGCTTGGAGATGTTGAGGTTGTTGATCACCACAGGTCGGGTGTTCAAGAGCCCTGACTGCTCCACGAGGGAATTCATCCACGCGCCCCCGCGCTTCGTCTCCCGTGTGTAGTAGTCGCCCAGGAAAAGGCCCAGGTCCGTGCCGTCGGAATTCTTAACCTCCCAGATGCGCACGTCCGGGTGGTAGCCGGCGAGGTCGGCGCGTTCGTGGAAGGTGACGCCGTACAGGGCGTTTGCCGCGAAGAACACGCCATCATTCAAAACCCGGTCCAGCTCGAAGTAGGGGCGCAGGGCCTGTTCGTCCACGGCATACCGCTCCCGCTTGACCTTGGCCGAGTAATACGCCCAGTCCCAGGCCTCGAGGGGGTGGCCGGCGGCCCCGGCCAGCGCCTCGGCCTCTGCGTCGGCATTGCGGACGGCTGCGGGGGCCAGCCGGCTCATCATTGCCTGGACGGCCTGGAAGTCCGGTGCAGTCTGCCGGTCCACGCTGAGTTCGGCGAAGTTCGCGAACCCGAGAAGGCTGGCCTTCTCGGCGCGGAGCCGGACCATGTCCTTGACCAGGTCGAGCACATCGAAGCTTCCGCCGTCGCTGCCGCGGCCGATGGAGGCCTCGTAGAGGCGACGGCGGATTTCCCGGTTCGCCAGCGCGGCCATGGCAGGCTGGTTGCTCGGCTGGATCAGGGTCAGCAGGAACTTTCCCTCGTGCCCGGCGGTCCGGGCGGCCTCGGCGGCGCTGGCGACGTCGTCGGCGGGCAGGCCCGCGAGGTCGGCGGCGTCATCCAGCAGCAGGGCAGCGGACTTCATGCCCTCCTTGACGCGCTGGCCGAACTCGGTGCCGAGCCGGGAAAGCTCGGCGTTGACGTCCCTGAGGCGCTCCTGGCCGGCGTCGTCGAGCTGGATGCCGGAGGCCCGGAACTCCTTGAGGTATTCCTCCACGAGCCGGGCGGACTCCGCGTCCAGGACCGTTGCGTCCAGCGCCGCGAAGCGTTCGTAGAGCCCGCGGTTGAGGTAGACGGCGTCCTGGTGGGCGGCGAAGAGCGGGGACAGGCGGGTCTCGAGGTCGCGGATGGTGTCAGAGGCGTCTGCGGACACCAGCGTGAAAAAGGACGCGGCGGCCCGGTCCAGGAGCCGCCCGGAGCGTTCCATGGCGAGGGCCGTGTTTTCGAAGGTCGGGGCCGCCGGAGTGTCCACGATGGCCTGGATTTCGGCAAGGTGCTCGGCCAGGCCGGCCTCGACGGCCTCGGCGTAGTGCGCGTCGTCGATATCCGCAAACGGTGGCAGTCCATAGGGCAGGGTGCTGGGGCTCAGGAGGGGATTGGTCATGAAATGACTCTTTCATGCAGGCGGCCGCTTCTCAACGATCGGCTCCGTGTGTTGTGATGCCGCCCACCATAGGATGAGCGGCATGGAGAACACGACCGCGAGGCCGCGGGGCCGGATCCTGACCGCAGCAACGGCCGTTGTTCTCGGGTTGATGCTGGCATCCTGCGGACTCCTCGCCGGGCCGGATAAGCCCCCGGGTCCCACGGCCGGCGGTACCGGGGGAACGTCCGACGTTACCCAGCAGCCGTCGGGCACCCCGCCCCCGACTCCGACCCCGACGCCGACGCCGACGCCGACGCCGACGCCGACGCCGACGCCGACGCCCGGGAAGGGGCCAGGCTGTGCGGCCGCCCGGTGCGCCTCCGTCCTCGTCACCGGGGACATGCTGGTCCACCCCCAGCTCTGGCAGCAGGCCCGCGAGGACGCCCGCGCCGCCGGAGCGACGGGGCTGGACTTCGGGCCGCTGCTGGAGGGCCAGCGGCGCTACATCGAGCAGAGCGACGTGGCGATCTGCCACTTGGAGACCCCGGTGGCCGGCCCGGACGGACCATTCTCCGGGTATCCCTCCTTCAACGTTCCGCCGCAGATCATCACCGCCGTGCGGGGCGTGGGCTATCAGGCCTGCACGACCGCCAGCAATCACACCGTTGACCGCGGCACCGCGGGACTCGTCCGCACCCTGGACGCCCTCGACGCCGCCGGACTCCGGCACACGGGCTCGTACCGGACCGAGGCAGAGTCGCAGGGCATCCTGATCCTGCAGACCGCCGCGGCCAAAATCGCCGTCATTGATGCCGCATATGGCCTCAACGGGCTGCGCGCCGAGCAGCCCTGGCAGGTCGACCTGCTCGATCCCGGCGCCATGATTTCCAGAGCACGCAAGGCCAGGGCTTTGGGCGCGGACATCGTGCTGGGGGTCATGCACGCCGGGGAGGAGTACTCAGCCGAGCCCAACACCCAGCAGCGCGACGTCGCCCATGCGCTCGTGGACAGCGGCCTGTTCAGCCTGATCTACGGCCACCACAGCCATTCGGTGCTGCCGATCGAAAAGTACAAGGGAACCTGGATTGTGTACGGGCTCGGCAACGGCATCACCGAGCTCTCGCCGTCGTTCGTGGTCAACAACGAGGGCCTGTTGGTCCGGGTGCAGTTCAGCCAGGACGCGTCCGGGTTCTGGGCCGCCTCGGACCTGGCCTGGGCGCCGTCAGTGATGGTCCGCGGACCCTACCGCTGGTGTTCGGTGGCGGCCGACGCGCCGCAGGGCCGTTGCGCCGGAACGGCGGTGGACGCAGCCACGCGCCGGCGCACCGCGGCCGTGCTGGAGTCGATGGGCGCCGCGGCGGCGGGCGCCCATGAGCTTATTCTCCCCCCGGGGTCCTAAGCTTGGGCAGCATGGAGATGATCAACGAACGGCGGAGCACCGTCGCGTCCAGCGGGGCTGAGCTTGCAGTGTTCGAGTATGGCAGGGAGCCGGGACCGGAAGTGCCGACGCTGCTGCTGGTACACGGCTATCCGGACGATCATCAGGTCTTCCTGCCGGCCATCCGTGATCTGGCCCGAAGCCACTACGTGGTCGCCTACGACACCCGGAACGCGGGCGCGTCCGCCGTCGTCGGCCTCCCCGGGGACTTCACCCTGAAGAAGCTCGTGGATGACATGTTCGCCGTGCTGGCCGCCGTCGGCGCCACGGATGTCCATCTTGTGGGCCATGACTGGGGCTCGATCCAGGGCTGGGCCGCCGTCCAGGACCCCAGGGCCGCGGGCCTGATCGGCCGGTACACGTCCATCTCGGGCCCGGACCTGCGGCACTTCGCCCGCTGGGTGCGGAGCCGGTATGCACGTCCCCGGGCGTGGCTGCAGCTGGCCGGACAATTGGCCCGCAGCTGGTACATCGCCGCGTTCCTTGTGCCGAAGCTGCCGGAGGCCGCCTGGCGCCTCTTCCTCACCAAACGCTACGGGCAGATGGCCAAGCGCGACGTCGGCGATGATCCCATCCGCGGACTGGCTCTTTACCGCGCAAATTTCTTCTCGGCGGTGAACTGGCCGGCCGGCGGCCGCGTGACGCTGCCCGTCCGGGTGGTGGTGCCGCTGAAGGATTCCTTCCTGTCGCCGGACCTCGTGGACGGACTGGATTCCTGGGTGGATGACCTCACGGTGATCCGGGTGGACAGCGGCCACTGGTGGCCGGCATCCCGGCCGGCGGAGTTCGCGGAGCTGCTACGGCAGCCGCAGCCGACGCCGCAGCCGACGACTCAGATATCACCGTAGGCCGGCGCCATGGCCCGGGTAAACCGGCGGGATCGGGAATCCCGGAGCGGGACGTTCAGCAACGGGATGGAATACCTGACGTGGGGCCGGGGCCCGAAGACGCTCTTGTTCGTCCAGGGCGGACCGGGGAGCTTCGTGCCCCAGGGGGTGCTGCGCGGACTGTTCCGGCGGGAGTTTGCCGCCTATCAGGAGGCCGGGTACGCCATCTGGATTGTCACCCGCCGGCGGAACATGCCGGCGTCGCACACCAGCGCCGACATGGCGGACGACTACGCCCAGCTGATCGCCGAGGAGTTCGGCGGCCGGGTCGGCCTGGTGGTGGCCGAGTCATTCGGCGGGATGATCGGGCAGTACCTGGCCGCCCGCCATCCCGAGTCCTTCGGGCACATCGCGATGGTGGTCACGGCGGCCGAACTGAGCGCGTGGGGCAAGGACGTGGACGAGCGGATGGCCGCCGCCGTCGCTGCCGGAGACCCAGGCCGCGCCGGGACGGTCCTGGCCGAGTACCTCTTACCGGGGCCGCGGACCCGCTGGCTGCGGGAACTGCTGGGACCTGTCGTCGGCCGGCGCGTGCTGGACCCCTCCGGATGCCCCGCCGCGGACGTCCTGACGGAGGCGCGGGCCGAGTTCGCGTTTGATGCGCGGGCGGTACTGCCGCTCATTCGTCCGCCCGTCCTGCTGCTCTGCGGCGGCCGGGACGCGTTCTTCCCGAGGACGGTTGCGGAGGAGACCGCGCAATTGATTCCAGACTGCACCCTGATCGTCTACGAGCGATGGGGCCATATCCGGGCAGGATCGAGCCGGCGGGTGCCGCGCGATGTCCTGGCTTTCGTCCGGAGCCGATGACGGCAGGCGGGGCCCATGGAAGGCTGCCGGGCAGCTACCCGGCGTCCAGGAGCAGGGACATGAAGACGCTGTTGGGGTCGGCTTCGTAGCCGGCAAACGGCGGGCAGTCCGTGAAGCCGTGCCGCTCGTACAGCCGCCGCGCGGGGGCGAAGAACTCCTGGCTCCCCGTCTCCAGGAACAAGCGTTCGTAGCCGCTGTGCCGGGCCTCGGCCAGGAGGTGGCGGAGCAGCGCCGACGCAACGCCGCGCCCGCGGGCTGCATTCGCGGTGCGCATTGACTTGATCTCGGCGTCGCCGGGAGCCAGGTGTTTCAGTGCCGCGCAGCCCAGGAGCCGGGAGTCCTGCCGGGCGGTCCAGAAGCTGATGCCGGGTCCGGCCAGGGCGGCAGGATCAAGGGCGTGGACGCTTTCCGGCGGGGAGGTCGCGTACATGTCGGCGAGGTGTTCGCCCAGGAGCCGCAGGACGTCCTCGCGTTCCGGGGTGTCGCGCCCAATCCGGACCGTGCCGCCCTCGGCGCCTGCCACCTGGGTCAGCGGGGCCGGCGGGCGGCGTGTTCCCGCGCCAGCACCGCGTAGGAGTCATCCGGCGTGCCCGGGGTGAAGCTGCCGTATTTGCGTTCGACGGCGGTCCGGATCAGGAAATCCGCGAGAGCCGGGTTCTTGGGCAGCAGCGAGCCGTGCAGGTAGCTCGCCACGATGTTGCGGTAGCGGGCTCCCTCCTGGCCGTCCGTGCTGTTGTTGCCGGTACCTTTGGCCGTCGTCCCGAGCGGTTCGACGCCCGGTCCCAGTGTGGTCTGGCCGCTGTGGTTTTCGTAGCCGAGGATGTTGCCGAATTCGGGGGAGGAGACCGTGACGTTGCCGATCAGGCGCTCGTCGGTGCCGTGGGTTTCCACGTCCAGGATGCCGATGCCCTGAAGGACCGACCCGAGCCGGGTCTTGAAGAATTTCCCGAAGAGCTGGTACAGCCCGCAGATCACGAGCATCGGGGTACCCTCGTCGGCCATCTGCTTCAGGGTGGACTCGCGCGAGAGGAGGTCGTCCTGGATGACGAGCTGTCCGCTGTCCTGTCCGCCGCCACCGACAATCAGGTCCACATCTGCCGGGAACGGGTCACCAACGTTGTACTCGAGCAGTTCCGGCGTGTAGCCGTGCCAGCGCAGGCGCTGCGCGAGGACCAGGGCGTTGCCCCAGTCGCCGTAAATGTTCATGTCCCGCGGGTAGAGCTGCAGGACCCGGATGGTTCCCTTGCTGGGGGCCGCGGAATCTTCGGGCGGAAGTTCGTGCCCGAAGGACAGCTCGTGCGGGGTTTCGGGGGATTCGGGGGACGCGGGGGTCATGAGACCACCTCCACTGTGGTGATTTTGGACAGCTCGCGGCGGATGGCCAGCATGGCCGTGTAGGTGCAGAAGATCCTCTTCGGCTTGCCCTCGCCGCCGCGGATGAACGCTGCCAGTGCCGGCGCAATGTCCGTGTCGACGGCGCCGATCGCGACGTCGTCGTACTGCAGCCGCAGCGCCATGTCATACGCGCGGGAGCCCGTGAGCTGGTCCACGCCGCCGTCGCGGAGCGTGTCGAATTCGACGTCCCACAGCCAGGACATGTCCCGGCCGTCGGCGTAGTTGTCGTTGATCGCGATCATCGTGGCGTACCCGGCGGCGGGGAACGATTTGAGGCCGAGCCGGAAACCGCTGGGGTTCTTGACCAGGACCAGTTCCAGCGGCAGGCCATCGACCACGAGGCTTTCGCCGCGGCCGAACGCCGGCGCCACCTTGGACAGCGCCGTGAGCAGGCCGGCCTGGTCGGTCCCGGTGCCGCGGGCGCCGGAGACGCCGCGGGCCAGGGTCAGCGCGGCGGCGGCATTGAAGATGTTGTAGACGCCGCGCAGTTTCATCCCCGTGGTGACCGTCGCGCCGTCGTACTCGAAATCGGCGTCGTCGGCGCCCACGCGGCGCAACACGACGTCGGCGGCGGGCCGGGCGGGGGCGGCCGGCACCGGGCTGCCCGGGGCGGCGCGCATGTCGTCGTCGTTGGGGAAGGTGCTCAGCAGCGAATCGTCGAGCCCGAAGTAGAGCACCTCCGGCCCGTCCAGGGTCTGGGCGATCCGGGCGACGCGCGGGTCTTCCCGGTTCAGGACCACGGTCCCGGTGGTCTTGGACGCGATGTGCTGGAGCAGTTCGGCGGTCTTGTCGATCTCGCCGAACCGGTCCAGCTGGTCGCGGAGGACATTGAGCAGGAGGCTGTACTGCGGCGGGACCTTGTTGACGAAGTGGACGGCATGCGCCTCATCCAGTTCCAGGACCGCGACGTCGGCATCGAGCCGGCCCCGCCAGTCGACCTCGCCCAGGAGGGCCGCGGCCACGCCGCGGGTGAAGTTGCTGCCGGTGCGGTTGGTGAAGACTTTCAGTCCCTGGCTTTCGAGCAGTTCCACGACCATCTTGGTGGTGGTGGTCTTCCCGTTCGTGCCACTGACGACGGCGACCCCCAGCGGCAGCGTGGACAGCGTCCGCCGCATGAAATCGGGGTCGATTTTTTCGACCACAAGCCCGGGGAGGGCCGAGCCTCCGCCCCTGAGCCGGGAGACCCGGCGGACGAACTTGCCGAGCGGAACGCTGAAGTAAAGCATGCTCTGTAATATATCCCAGCAGCGGCATGGAACCCGGACGCCCGGTGCCGTTGCATGCGTCTTCCATGCGTGCCGTGCAGGCGCAGAGCATTATGCTGTGGGGATGACCACCCCCTCTTTTTCCCCTGAATCCCGCGTGGGAACGGGGCTCCGGATCGGCGTCCTGGCGCTGCAGGGCGATTTCCGGGAGCATCTGCATGCCGTGGAAGCCGCCGGCGCCGCCGGCGTCGGGATCCGGCGTCCCGCCGAACTCGACGGCCTGGACGGGCTCATCATCCCCGGCGGCGAATCGACCACGATCGACAAGCTCTCCCGGATCTTCGGGCTCCGGGATCCGCTGCGCGAACGCATCCAGGCCGGCCTGCCCGTTTACGGCTCGTGCGCCGGGATGATCCTGCTGGCGGACGAGATCGCGGACCCGGCGAAGGACCTGGCCGGAAACCCGCAGCAGACGTTCGGCGGACTCGACATCACCGTGCGCCGCAACGCCTTCGGCCGGCAGCGCGAGTCCTTCGAGACGGACCTGGACTTCATGGGGTTAGGGTTCAGCGCCGCGGGCGGGGCAGTGGCCCCGGTCCACGCCGTCTTTATCCGCGGGCCCTGGGTGGAGCGCGTCGGCGACGGCGTCGAAGTCCTTGCTCAGGTGGAACCGTCCAAAGCCGGCCACCCCGAATCCCTGGACGGGACGGCTAGAATTGTTGCAGTGCGTTCCGGCAAGCTGCTGGCCACCTCCTTCCACCCGGAAGTGACGGGGGAGAAGCGCGTGCATGAACTGTTTATTCGAATGATCAGAGGAGAAGCGTAAAGCATGTCAGGCCACTCCAAATGGGCGACGACCAAGCATAAGAAGGCCATCCTTGACAGCCGCCGGGCCAAGTCGTTCGCCAAGCTGATCAAGAACATCGAAGTCGCCGCGCGCATGGGCGGCCCCGACCTCTCCGGCAACCCCAGCTTGGAACTGGCCGTCACCAAGGCGAAAAAGACGTCGGTGCCCGCTGACAATATCGACCGCGCCATCAAGCGCGGCGCCGGGCTCACCGGCGAGGTCGTCGATTACACCGAAATCATGTACGAGTGCCGCGGCCCGCAGGGTTCCGCGCTGCTGATCGAGTGCCTCACGGACAACAAGAACCGTGCCGCCTCCGAGGTCCGGCTCGCCATCTCCCGCAACGGCGGCACGATCGCCGATCCCGGCTCCGTCAGCTACCTCTTCTCCCGCAAGGGCGTCGTCTCGCTGCCGAAGAACGGCCTGGCCGAGGACGACGTCCTGATGGCCGTGCTGGATGCCGGGGCCGAGGAAGTCAAGGACAACGGCGACAGCTTCGAGATCCACTCCGAGCCGACCGACCTCCAGGCCATCCGCGATGCCCTCACGGAAGCCGGCATTGAGTACGACACCGACGAGGCCGAGTTTGTGCCGTCCATGCAGGTGCCGCTGGACCTTGATGCCGCCAAGAAGTTCATGAAGCTGGTGGACGCCCTGGAAGAGCTCGACGACGTCCAGAACGTGTACAGCAACGCCGACCTCAGCGACGAAGTGCAGGCCGCACTGGAAGCCGAGTGACCCGCTCACCCAAACGTGACTTTTGGGGCCCGGTCTTGACGGCCCAACCGTGACGCTGCGCGTGTTGGGGGTCGACCCAGGCCTCACCCGTTGCGGGATCGGCGTTGTCGACGTCGAGCGGAACCGGCGGGCCACTTTGGTGGCCTTCGGCGTTGTGGGCACCTCACCCGAGGAGAGCCTGGACCAGCGGCTGCTGGTCATCGCCACGTCCATCGACGAGTGGCTGGACCGCTACGAACCCCAGGTCCTCGCCGTGGAGCGGGTCTTTTCCCAGCTCAACGTCAGCACGGTCATGGGGGTGGCGCAGGCCTCCGGTGTGGTCATTGCGGCCGCCGCGCGCCGTGGCATCCCGGTGGCTCTGCACACCCCGTCCGAGGTCAAGGCAGCCGTGACGGGAAGCGGGACCTCGAACAAGGATGCGGTCACCAAGCTGGTGACCAAGATCCTCCGGCTGGACGCGCCTCCGCGCCCTGCCGACGCCGCCGACGCCCTTGCGTTGGCCATCACCCACGCTTGGCGGGCCGGCAGCGGGGCCGCCGTAGCCACGACTGGGCCGGGCAGCCAGTCCCTCACTCCGGCGCAGCGGGCGTGGGCGGACGCGGAGGCAAAAGCGCGCCGTGCGCGCTGAATGTCCGGCTGTGACGCCGCGGGGCTTGGTAGGGTATTCGTAGATATGTTCGGATAGCCGGCGTGCCCGGCTGTACGTTCTTTCATCACCCAGTTGTAGACGCCAGTTAGACCAGGAGCCCGGCCTTGATCAGTTTTCTTCGTGGAACCGTTGCGCATGTTGGCCTGTCCTCCGCCGTGATCGACCTCAACGGCGCCGGCATGAGCGTCAACGCCACACCGCAGACCCTCAGCGGCCTCCGGGTGGGTGAGGAGGGAAAGCTATTCACGTCCCTGATCGTGCGGGAAGACTCGCTGACCCTGTTCGGCTTCGCCAGCGATGACGAACGCGAGGTGTTTGATGTGCTCCTCAGCGTCAGCGGAGTCGGTCCCCGCCTCGCACTGGCGGTGCTGACCGTCCACGAGCCCGAAGCCATCCGGGTGGCCGCCCACTCCGGCGACGGCAAGGCCTTCACGAAGGTCCCCGGCATCGGACCGAAGGTGGCCGGCCGGATCGTGCTCGAACTAGCCGGCAAGCTTGTGCCGCACGGCACCGCCGGCGCGCCTGTCGCGGCCGTGTCCGCCGAATCCGTCTGGAAGCCGCAGGTGGTGGCCGCGATGACCAGCCTGGGCTGGTCCGAAAAGGATGCCACGGCCAGCATCGACAAGTCCCTTGCCGATTCCCCGGACCTCGCGGCGAACGGCAATGTGGCGGAGATTCTCCGCGCGACGCTGCGCTGGCTGGGCCAGGACGGCGCCCGCGCCGGGAACCGGGTAGGCGCGCGTGGCTGAGCCGTCGATCGTCGCCGGGGGAGAGGAACCGGAGGAGCGGGTCATCGAAGCCGCCCTGCGGCCCAAGAACCTGCACGACTTCGTGGGCCAGCACCGGGTCCGCAAGCAGCTCTCCCTCGTGTTGGAGGCCTCGCGCATGCGTGGGCGCAGCGCGGACCACGTGCTGCTCTCGGGCCCTCCCGGCCTGGGCAAGACCACACTGTCCATGATCATCGCCGCCGAAATGAACGTTCCGCTGCGGATCAGCAGCGGCCCGGCCATCCAACACGCGGGCGACCTTGCGGCCATCCTGTCCTCACTCTCTGAGGGCGAGGTCCTGTTCCTGGATGAAATCCACCGCATGTCCCGGCCGGCCGAGGAAATGCTGTACATGGCGATGGAAGATTTCCGCGTCGATATCGTCGTCGGCAAGGGCGCCGGCGCCACGGCCATTCCGCTGGAGCTGCCGCCCTTCACGCTCGTCGGCGCCACCACGCGGGCCGGCCTCCTTCCCGGCCCGCTGCGGGACCGGTTCGGTTTCACCGGCCACCTCGAGTTTTACTCCGTCGAGGAGCTGGAACTGGTCCTGCGCCGCTCCGCCGGCCTGCTGGACCTGAAGGTCAACTCCGCCGGATTCAGCGAGATTGCCGGCCGGTCCCGAGGCACGCCGCGCATCGCCAACCGGCTCCTGCGCCGGGTCCGGGACTGGGCGCTCGTGCACGGCATCGAGCAAATCGACGCGCGGGCGGCCTCCGCGGCCCTGGACATGTATGAGGTGGACAAGCGGGGCCTGGACCGGCTGGACCGTGCCGTTCTCGAGGCCCTCATCACCAAGTTCGGCGGCGGCCCGGTAGGCCTGTCCACGCTCGCGATCGCCGTCGGCGAGGAAACGGAGACCGTGGAAACGGTCGCCGAGCCCTATCTGGTGCGCGAAGGACTCCTGGGCCGGACGCCGCGCGGCCGGATAGCCCTGGCGCCGGCATGGACGCACCTGGGCTTCGCCATTCCGGCCGGCGCCTTCGGCCAGGACCCGCTGGAACTGTTCCAGGCCGACGAGCCGGGCGAGAGCCCGATCGGCGGGTCCGCTGGGGATCTCGGCGAAGAAACCGATCCTCAGTGGATCCGAAACAGCCGCTAGCACCGTTCTTTCAGCTTTTCCCTTTAGACTGGTATGACGCTCGGCACGTCCGGGTTTTGTTTCCGTGGGCGGAGAGCAGGTAGCCGCCGGCGGTCTGGGGGACGGTCTCGCGGCCAGTTTGCTGCGCAGACCCCTGCCCGCGCCGTCAGGAGCAAACGGACGTTGCTGAAAAACAGCTATGCAAGTACAGAACGGAACTTTCCCCTTGGATCTAATGACAATTCTCCTGTTCGTGATGCTTGGCGTGTTCGTCTTCATGATGTTCCGCCGCAACAAGAAAACGCAGCAGCAGCAGGCGCAGCTCCAGTCGAAGTTCGGCCCGGGCGTCGAGGTCATGACGAGTTTCGGGCTGTTCGGCCGGATCGTCGACATTGACGAAGCGGAGAACAAGGTCACGCTTGAGCTTTCCCCGGGCAACACGGCCACGGTGCACCGCCAGGCCGTCACCAAAATTGTGGAGCCGGTTGTCGCCGCCGAGGAGCCCACGGTCGTTCCCGACGACGCGTCCTCGCTGACCACCGAGAAGCTGGGTGCTGAGGGGACCGACGCCAGCGCCCCCGTCCACGACGCGCCGCGCACCGAAACGCCCGAGGAAACCCTGCGCCGCCTCAACGACGAAGGCAAAAAAGACAGCTAGTCTGCCTACCTGAGCTATCCCGCGAAGCAACGGTTGCGGGCATCCGTCGGCGGGGCCCAGAGCCCGCGCCGGCGGATCCGCCGTAAATAATAGAAAGATCGACAATGGCACGAACTGGCCCCAAAAACTCAGCCATCAGGATGCTGGTCTGGCTTGGCGTAATCATCGCCGCCATGACGGCTGTCCTGGCGGGCGGCACGATGGCCGGCCAGGCGGGCTGGGCTCCAAAGCTCGCACTGGACCTTGAAGGTGGCACCCAGATGATCCTGGCGCCCAAGGTTGAGGGCGGTTCGGGTATCACCGAAGACCAGCTCAACCAAGCCGTGGCGATCATTCGCCAGCGCGTGGACGGCTCGGGCGTTGCGGAAGCGGAAATCAGCACGCAGTCCGGCCGCAACGTCGTCGTCAGCCTCCCGGGAACCCCTGCCAAGGAAACCCGTGCGCTGATCCAGGCTTCCGCCGACATGAACTTCCGCCCGGTCATCCAGACCGGCCCCGGCGCAGCGGTCCCCGCCGCCTCCAGGACCCCGGATGCCCAGCTGCCGAAGCCGACAGCCGCGCCCGCCAACAGCAGCGATGAGAACTGGATTACCCCCGAGGTCTACAAGCAGTTCGAGGCCCTCGACTGCGACAACCCCTCCCAGGACAAGCAGCAGCGCTCCGACCCGACCAAGCCGCTGGTGACCTGCGAGCCGGCCTCGGCCAAGTCGCCGGCCATCAAGTACATCCTCGGTCCGGTGGAGGTGAAGGGCTCGAACATCAAGTCCTCCTCGTTCCAGCTGCAGCGCGGCGCCCAGGGTGCCGTGACCAATGAATGGGCCGTCAACATCCAGTTCGATGACGCGGGCACCACCAAGTTCAAGGAAATCACCGAGCGCCTGTACCAGTTCTACGCCGCCGGCGGCGGCCAGACCGGCTCGGATCCGAAATCCCAGTTCGCAATCGTCCTGGACGACCAGGTCATCTCCGCCCCGCGCTCCCTCGCCGTCATCACCGACGGCCGGCCGCAGATCACCGGCGGATTCACCGAGGAGTCGGCCAAGGCCCTCTCCGACCAGCTCCGTTTCGGTGCCCTGCCGATCAGCTTCGAAATCCAGAGCGAACAGCAGATCTCGGCAACCCTCGGCGGTGAGCAGCTCCGCATGGGTATGCTCGCCGGCGTGATCGGCCTCCTGTTGGTGTTTGTCTACTCGCTGTTCCAGTACCGGGCCCTTGGCCTCGTGACCGTGGCATCCCTCGTGATCGCCGGGGTGCTGACGTTCTTGGCCATCGCCATCCTCGGCTGGACCGAAAACTACCGGCTTTCGCTCGCCGGCGTCGCGGGCCTGATCGTGGCCATCGGCCAGACAGCCGACTCGTTCATCGTCTACTTCGAACGCATCCGCGATGAGCTCCGCGAAGGCCGCGGCCTGGTCTCGGCCGTCGAAAACGGCTGGAAGCGGGCCAAGCGCACCATCCTCGCGTCCAAGGCCGTGAACCTTCTCGCCGCCGTCGTGCTGTTCTTCGTGGCAGTGGGCAACGTCCGCGGCTTCGCGTTCACCCTCGGCCTCACCGCGATCGCCGACCTCATCGTCGTCTTCATGTTCACCCACCCCACCCTGCAGCTGCTGGCCCGGACCAAGTTCTTCGGCGAAGGCCACCGGTTCTCGGGCCTGGACCCGAAGCGCCTCGGCGCCGTCCCGCTGTACCGCGGTGCCGGCCGGGTCCGGACCCCGGAGGACAAGCCCGTGGCAGTGGTGCGCGCGAAGAACACCGGCGCCGCCGCCGAGGCAGAACGCCGGATGACCATTGCAGAACGCCGCCTCGCCGAAAAGCAGGAGCAGGCACAACAGGCACAGCTCGCCGGTACCTCCAAGAGCGCGTCCAAGGAGGGCAAGTAAATGGTCAACTTCTCAACATTCGGCAATGAGCTGTACACGGGCAAGCGCTCGTACGACTTCGTCGGCTACAGGAAGCTGTGGTTCCTGATTGCCGGGATCGCCGTCGCCCTCTCCATCCTGATCCCGGTCGCCAAGGGTGGGTTCAACCTCGGCATCGAGTTCCGCGGCGGCTCCGAGTTCACGGTCTCCAACGTCAAGACCACCGAGGCCTCCCTCGGCGAGAAGGCCGTCAAGGACGTCGTGTCGGGATCCGTGCCGCGCGTGGCTAACGTCGCGGGTACCACCATGCGCATCCAGACGGACAAGCTCTCCGACGACGAGACGCTGCAGATTAAGGAAGGCCTCACCAAGGCCTACGGCGTGACCGATAACGAAGTCACCTCGACCTTCGTCGGCCCCACCTGGGGTGCGGACGTCACGAAGCAGGCGCTGATGGGCCTGGCAATCTTTGTGGGCCTGGCCGCCGTCCTGATGGCGCTCTACTTCCGGACCTGGAAGATGTCGCTCTCGGCACTTGTCGGCATGGCGGTCACGATGTTCGTGACCGCCGGTGTTTACGGCCTCAGCGACTTCGAAGTAACGCCGTCGGCCATCATCGGCTTCCTCACGGTGCTCAGCTACTCGCTGTACGACACCGTGGTGGTGTTCGACAAGATCCGGGAGAACACCTCGGACATGCAGGCCTCCACCCGGCGGACCTTCGCCGAAGAGGTCAACCTCGCCATCAACCAGACCCTGGTCCGGTCCATCAACACCATGGTGGTGGCCATCCTGCCGGTCGGTGCGATCCTCTTCATCGGGGCCGGGCTGCTCGGTGCCGGAACGCTGCGGGACCTGTCCCTGGCGCTGTTCGTCGGCATCCTGGTGGGCACTGCCGCCACGATCTTCATCGCGGCTCCGCTTTACGCCGCGCTGCGGCAGGGCGAACCCGACCTGGTCAAGCAGGCCAAACGGGTGGAACAGAGGCGTGCTGACGCGGCAGCCAAGGCCGAGTCGCCGGCGTCGCCCGCCACGGCCTGAACCGTCCCCAGCGGCCACAAACGGGCCGGAGACCGTCGTTTTCGACGGCCTCCGGCCCGTCGCCGTATCCCCGCCGGTTATCGAAGTATCCTGCTGCGGGAATACACTTGAATAATTAACCGGTCGCGAGAGGTGCTCCATTGGAAGAACGTTCGACGCCGGTGCCGGAGGCACCTGCGGACAAGGGCCAAGGCCAGGGTTCACAGACTGGCCTGGTGGTTCCCGGACGCCCCGATGTTCCCGTGCCGGTGGACAACTCCGGTGCCCGGCCCACTTTTCCCGGCCGGCGTGAGCGCACGAGGTCCCGCCTTGCCCGGCTGACGGGCCGTGGCACTCCGGCCTACTCGCCGATTTTGGAGCCGTTGCTGCGCACTGTGCGCGCCAACAACCCCAAAGAGGATTTCGATCTCATCCAGCGTGCCTTCGTGGTCGCCGAGCGTTGCCACCGGGGCCAGAAGCGCAAGAGCGGCGACCCGTACATCACCCACCCCGTCGCGGTGGCCACCATCCTCGCCGAACTCGGCCTCAGCGGCACCACGCTGGCCGCGGCCCTGCTGCACGACACCGTCGAAGACACGTCCTACACCCTCGCCGACCTCAAGACCGAGTTCGGTCCGGAAGTGGCCATGCTGGTGGACGGCGTCACGAAGCTGGACAAGGTCAGCTTCGGTGAGGCGGCCCAGTCCGAGACCGTGCGCAAGATGGTCGTCGCGATGGCCAAGGACATCCGCGTCCTGATGATCAAACTCGCCGACCGGCTCCACAATGCCCGCACGTGGCGTTTTGTCTCGGCTGAGTCCTCGGCCCGCAAGGCCCGGGAGACGCTGGAAATCTTCGCGCCGCTGGCCCACCGGCTTGGCATGAATACCATCAAGTGGGAGCTGGAGGATCTGTCCTTCGCTGCCCTCTATCCCAAGGTGTACGAGGAAATCGTGCGCATGGTGGGGGACCGGACCCCGGAACGCGAAAAGAACCTGGCGGTCATCCGCAACCAGATCACCGAGGACCTCAGGGCCGCGAAGATCAAGGCCACGATCACCGGGCGGCCAAAGCACTACTACTCGATCTATCAGAAGATGATCGTCCGCGACAAAGACTTCGACGACATCAACGACCTCATGGGCGTGCGCGTCCTGGTCGATTCTGTCCGGGACTGTTACGCGGCCCTGGGCGCGATGCACTCGCGCTGGAACCCCCTGCCCGGGCGGTTCAAGGACTACATCGCGATGCCCAAGTTCAACATGTACCAGTCGCTGCACACCACGGTGATCGGTCCCGGCGGCAAGCCGGTGGAAATCCAGATCCGCACCCACGAGATGCACCGCCGGGCCGAGTACGGCGTCGCCGCGCACTGGAAGTACAAGGACCAGCCGAACCGGACGGCGGCCGGCCCCGGCAGCCCGCGCGACGGCGACATGGGCTGGCTGCGTTCCCTCGTGGACTGGCAGCAGGAAACGTCGGACCCCGGCGAATTCCTTGACTCCCTGCGCTTTGAAATCAACGCCCGGGAAGTGTTCGTCTTCACCCCCAAGGGCGAGGTCATGGCACTCCCCGCCGGGTCCACCCCCGTCGACTTCGCGTACGCCGTGCACACCGAGGTGGGCCACCGGACTATCGGCGCACGCGTCAACGGCAAGCTCGTTCCTCTCAACAGCGAACTGAACCACGGCGACTGGGTCGAGATCTTCACCTCGAAGGCCGAAGGCGCCGGCCCGAGCCAGGACTGGCAGCACTTCGTCAAGAGTGCCCGGGCCCGGAACAAGATCAGGCAATGGTTCAGCAAGGAACGCCGCGAGGAAGCGATTGACCGCGGCAAGGACCTCCTGACCAAAGCGATGCGGAAGCAAAACCTTCCACTGCAGCGGCTCATGACCCACGACGCCCTCGCTGCGATCGCAGAGGACTTCAAATACGCTGACATCTCCGGGCTCTACGCCGGCGTGGGCGACGGCCATACCTCCGCCCAGTCCGTGATGGAACGCCTGGTGGAGAGCCTGGGCGGGAATGAGCACCCGGACGATGCCCTCACCGAGGTCTCCATCCCCACCCAGGTGAGCAAGGCCCGGTTCTCCGATTCCGGCGTCGTTGTCCGCGGCGTGGACGACGTCTGGGTCAAGCTCGCCCGGTGCTGCACGCCGGTCCCGCCGGATCCGATCCTGGGCTTCGTCACTCGTGGCTCCGGGGTCTCCGTGCACCGGACCGACTGCACCAACGTGAGCGGCCTGATGGACCAGCCGGACAGGATCGTGGAGGTGGACTGGGCCCCCACACAGTCCAGCGTGTTCCTGGTGGAGATCCAGGTCGAGGCGCTGGACCGCAAATCGTTGCTCTCCGACGTCACCCGGGTGCTCTCGGAAAACCACGTCAACATCCTGGCGGCGAGCGTGCACACGTCCACGGACCGGGTGGCAATCTCCAAGTTTGCCTTCGAGATGGGCGACCCGAAATACCTTAGCCACGTGCTCAGCGCGGTCCGCAGGATCGACGGCGTCTTCGACGTGTACCGCACCACCGGAAACCGCCGCCGCAGCTGACCCGGCAGTTCAGGCCTCGGTCCAGGCTTACTGGACGGGATCAATCTGGCGCCGCCGGCTCTGCCTCGAGGGCGGCGAGCTTCGCCAGGGCCGCCCGCTTGTGCGGAACGCGCGGACTCGCCTCCACGGCGAGCCTGACCAGCCGCAGGCGGACGCCCAGCTCGGGACGAGCCAACAGCGCCCTGAGGGCCGGCACGGCCCGCTCCGCGTCCACGTGCATCGCCACGTCCACCGCTGTGCGCAGCGGGCTGGACACCATCAGGCCTCCCATGCTCACGACGTCGAACGGCCCCAGCCGAACTTCGTGGAAGGTGCAGCCGCGCACGGACCGCAGACTGGAAATCCGCCGGTTGGCGTCAACCAGCAGCGCCAGGCGGTCAGGTTCCGTGGCACACCCATAGATCCATGCCGCGGTCATCCGGCCCGCCACGACCCGCTGCCGGATCGCCGGCGCCACCACCAGGGCCGCGGCCCGCGCGCGAAGCTGCGGACTGGCATGGGACCCGGGCGGCAGGTAGCCGCGCTGATACAGCTGGGTCAGCACGCCGTCGGCGGCCATGGCCTGCAGCTCCGGCCAGGAGAACAGCGCGCCGGGGGAGTAGAGCTCGCAGTGTTCCGGCCCCGGACCTGGACTTGGAGTCCCCGGCACCGGAGCTCCCGGCACCAGGGCGTGCCGGCCCGGATCCGGCGGAGCGGTGGGAGCGCGGGGCATGACTACCATTCCGCCATCGTTCCCGGTTCCCCGGACATAGAACAGGCCCCGTACCGGTCATGTGGATAACCGAAACGGGGCCTGGACTGACCTGCTGGTGTACTTCGTACTGGGGTGCCGCGTGCCTAGGAGAGTTCGCTCGCTGAGCGTTCGAGCTGCTCCAGCCAGGCCTGGCGTGCCTCGAGGGCTTCCCGGGCGGCCTTGATCTTGCGCTCGTCGCCGGCCTTCTCCGCCTTGGCCAGATCTTCCTTGAGGCCGGCAATAGCGGCCTCGAGCTGGGTGAGGGCGCTGTTGGTGCGCGCCTTCGTCTCCGGGTTGGAGCGCTTCCAGTTTTCGTCCTCGGCGTGGCGGACAGCGTCCTCCACCTTCCGCAGACCGGCTTCGATGCGGCCCATGTCGGCGCGCGGCACCTTGCCGGCCTCTTCCCAGCGGTCCCGGATGGACTGCAGCGCCTTCTTGGCTGCCGCGAGATCCTTGATCGGCAGGAGCTCGTTGGCTTCCACCAGGAGCGCTTCCTTTACCACCAGGTTCGCACCGTACTCCTGGTCGATCTCGTCGTTGGCTGCCTGGCGGTTGGTGAAGAAGACGTCCTGGGCGGCGCGGAAGCGGGCCCACAGCGCGTCGTCGTCCTTGCGGCTGGCGCGGGGTGAGGCTTTCCACTCATCCATCAGGCGGCGGTACTCGCCGGCGGCAAAACCCCAGTCGGTCGAGGAGGAAAGGGCCTCGGCCTCGGTGATCAGCTTCTCCTTTGCGGCCTTGGCCGCCGAGTTGTTGCTGTCCAGCTGGGAGAAGTACGCGCGGCGGTGCCGGTCAAACACCGTGCGGGCGGCGCGGAACCGCTTCCACAGTGCGTCCTCGTTGCTGCGGCCGAGCCGGACGCCGCTCTTCTGGGCGGTCTTCCAGCTCTCGAAGAGTTCGTTCATCCGCGCGCTGGAGGTCTTCCACTGGATCTGCGCGGGATCGTGGCCGGCAATTTCCTCGGCCTCGGCCACGATGGCCTCGCGGGCGGCAAGCTCAGCGGCGCGGACAGCGTCGTGCTCGGCCTTCTCAGCCTTTTCCAGCTCGCCAATCTGCGTCACCAGAGCGTCCAGCCGGGCCTCGGCGGAGCGGATGTCGCCCACCATGTTCCGCTCGGCGAGCTGCTCGCGCAGGTGCGTGACGGTCTTCTGCATGTCCGCGGTGGGCGCCTTGGAGCTCACCCGCTGTTCCAGCAGGACGATCTGGGCCACGACGTCCTCGAACTTCCGGGCGAAGTAGCCCAGGGCCTCGTCCTCGCTGACCCCCGGGTACTGGCCTACGGGGTATTCCGTGCCGTCAACGGTCAGGAAGACGTGGCCGTCGCCTTCAACACGGCCCCAGCGGGCCGCTTCGGCCAGTGAGGCTGCGGAGGACACGGCCGCCGGGGCCGGAGCCGGTGCGGCCGCGGACGGCTTGGCCTTCGGCCGGCCGGCAAACGCTGCCGGGCTCGGCGCGGGACGCGCGGCCGGCGCGGGACCCGGCGTCGGAACCGGGGCGGCGGTGGCTTCAGCTTGGTCAACAGGCTCGGCCGTCTCCGCCGGCTCGGCAGGTTCTGCCGGAACGGTGGGCACAGTGGCCTCGGGTGCCTCGGCGGGTTCCTCGCTGGTCGCGGCTGGGGCCTCGGGTGCCGCAGTCTCGCCGTCGGAGTCTACGGCAGCGCCTGCACTCTCGGCGGGGGTCGCCTCGGTTTCGGTTTCGTTGGCAGCTGCTGTTGCCAATGTTTCGTCGGATTTCTGACTGTCTGTCACCGCTAGAAGTCTTTCGCTTGGAGGGAAATACCGGGACCAGGGCCTTGGGGGCCGCGGCTGGTTACTTCAGTGAGAACGAGTCTATCGTGACTGGTTCCGCAGGTGCGCCGTCGGTGGCGTTGTCGCCGGGCTTCAGTCCGGCAGCGGCAATACCGCCCACCACGTCGAGTCCAGAGGTCACCTTGCCCACCACCGTATAGCCCCCGGCGGCATCCGCTGGAATGACGGTGTCCTTGTACACAATGAAGAATTGGGTGCCGTTACCGTTGGCGTTCCCGCCGGTCCGGGCCACTGCGATGGTTCCGGCGGGGTACTTGTTGTCCGTCGGGGTGTTTTCCAGCGGGCCCCAGGTGTAGCTCGGGTCGCTGCTGCCGTCACCTGCCTTGGAACCGCACTGGAGTACGCCGAAGTTCTCCGCCGTGGTCAGCCGGTGGCAGCTGACGCCGTCGTAGAACTTTTGGTCGGCAAGGGATTTGAAGACCGCCGCGGCCTGGGGGGCCTTCGTGCCGTCGAGTTCGACGCCGAGCGTACCGCGGTTCAGCTTGAGCTCGCCCGTGAACGTCTTGCCCGCGGCAGTCTCCGGCTTGGGGATGTTCGCGCCGTTCGTCGGGGCCGCTGTGGGTGAGGCGGATGCCGACGGGCTGTTCAGTCCCTCCTGCGCGGCCGCGAATTCCTCTTCGGTCGGGTTTGAGGCGAAGGCGGTCAGCTGAAGCACCAAGGCCAGGCCAATTGCGGCCGTGCCGGCGCTGATGGCGAAGACGTTGTCGCGCTTGCGGCGCTTGTCCTGGTCCCGGCGCAGGCCGCGCCTGGCCTCCATCTGCTGGACGCGCCGCTTCGCCTCGCGTGCGCTGCGTGAACTGGCCGCCAAAGGTCCTCCTGGTTGTATGGCCGCCACCATGACGGGGCCGTAGGCGCCGTCGCGGTAGCAGTAGCAAGCTGCCGGCAGTCCCACCGGGTCCGGCTCCGTTGGAAGAAGCGGGCGCCGAACGCATAAACTGACTGCCGCACACAGTTTATGCACGACTGGCCGGTCTGCCGCTTATCTTCGTTACGTTTCGACAGAGAGAATGCCGCCTGACGCCCGCGCCCGAAGATACTGCACTAGCAACGAGATACCGCAGTGGTAACCAGAGGAGAAATTTCACCATGGCACGCACAGCCTCCCTGTCAGGATTCCCCGAGTGGCTTCCCGAGGAGCGGCTGGTGGAACTCCATGTGCTGGACACGCTGCGCCGGACCTTCGAGCTCCATGGTTTCTCCTCGATCGAGACCCGCGCCGTGGAGACGGTGGGCCAGTTGCTGCGCAAGGGGGAAATCGATAAAGAGGTCTATGGCCTGAGCCGGCTCCAGGACGATGAGGACTCCGCGGCCAAGGTTGACCCGCATGCCCTTGCCCTGCACTTCGACCTCACCGTGCCCTTCGCCCGGTATGTCGTGGAAAACGCCGGCTACCTGGCGTTCCCGTTCCGCCGTTACCAGATCCAGAAGGTCTGGCGCGGCGAACGTCCCCAGGAGGGACGGGCCCGCGAGTTCACCCAGGCGGACATCGACGTCGTCGGCGACGGCGAACTGCCGTTCCGGTACGACGTTGAAATCGCGCTGGTGATTGCCGAGGCGCTCAACGCGCTGCCCATCCCCGACTTCCTGCTGCGGATCAACAACCGCAAGCTGGCCGAGGGCTTCTACACCGGGATCGGCCTCACGGACACCGCGGGCGTCCTGCGCAGCATCGACAAACTCGAGAAGGTCGGCCCGGCGAAGGTGGCCGAGTTGCTCAAGGAGGAACTCGGCGCCACTGACGATCAGGCGCAGGCTGCCCTGAAGCTCGCGGGCATCCGCACCACGGACACGTCCTTTGTGGAGCAGGTCCGGGCGCTGGGCGTCACCAACGAGCTGTTGGAGGAAGGCCTGAACGAGCTGGAGCAGGTCATTGCGGCCGCCGTCCAGCACGCGCCGGGACGGGTCGTCGCCGATCTCAGCATCGCCCGCGGCCTCGATTACTACACCGGCACCGTGGTGGAAACCGTCCTGGTGGGGCACGAGCAGCTGGGCTCGATCTGCTCCGGCGGCCGCTACGACGCCCTGGCGAGCAAGGGCAACCGCAAGTTCCCCGGCGTCGGCCTCTCGATCGGCGTGACCCGGCTGGTGTCGCGGATCCTGAGCCAGGACCTGGCCAAAGCCACCCGCTCCGTGCCGACCGCCGTGCTGGTGACGCTCAACAACGACGACAGCTGGGCCGCCGCACAGGATGTCGCCGCGCAGCTGCGCAGCCGGGGCATCGCCACGGAGGTCGCCGCGAAGGCCGAGAAGTTCGGCAAGCAGATCAAATTCGCCGACCGTCGCGGCATTCCGTTTGTCTGGTTCACTGACGACGACGGCAAGCACCAGGTCAAAGACATCCGCACGGGCGAGCAGTACGACGCCGACCCGGACTCGTGGACGCCCTCCGAGGAGGACCTGCACGTGCGCGTAGTCGCCGCGGGCTAGGACTTCCGGGCAGGCCCGTTAGTGTCCCGCGTCCTGCGCACCAGCAGGACCAGGAACCGCCCGGCCACCCCTGCCGCCAGCACCGCCGCCATGAACAGCACGGAGGCCGGCGGCAGGGTGACGGCCAGGACCAGGCAGCCGAGGAAGCCCAGCAGATTGAGCCAGCGCGGCGCATGCCAGGGGCGGCCGGCCAGCGTGAAAGCCGCGGCGTTGGTCACGGCGTAATAGACCAGCACGCCGAAGCTGGAAAATCCGACCACGGTCATCACGTCGGTGCTCAGCAGCAGGACCACGACGGCGGCCGCGACGGCCAGTTCCGCCGTGAACGGGACGGTGCGGGCGCGGCCCACCTTGGCCAGCGGGGCGGGCAGGTCCCGTTCCCGCGCCATCGCCAACGTGGTCCGGCCGACCCCGGTGATCAGGGCCAGCAGCGCGCCGAGGCAGGCCGCCGCCGCTCCGGCCTGGACGAACGGGACGCCGGCGCCGAGGCGGGAGACCGCCACCGCGTCCAGCAGCGGCGCCGTCGAACCCGCCAGCTGCTGCGGGGGCAGGTGCCACTGCAGCAGCGCGGCCAGGCCAAGGTAGATCACGAAGGCCCCGGCCAGTGCGGCCAGGATGGCCCGCGGGATGGTACGGGCGGGATCCTTGACCTCCTCGCCGAGGGTGGCGATCCGCGCATAACCCGCGAAGGCGAAGAACATCAGCCCCGCGGCGGGAAGGACGCCCCAGCCGCCGGAGGGCGGCGCGGGATAGGCCGGCGCCGCCGACACGGCGGGGGCGCCCGCCGGGTGCGGACCGAGCAGGGAGGCCACGGCGACGAAGACGAGCGTGGCCAACACGACGGCCAGCAGGATCCTGGTCAGCAGTGCGGTCCGCGTGATGCCGAGCAGATTAACTCCCGTGAGGACGACGACGCCGGCAACCGCCAGCGGCGTGGCATAGGCCGGCGCCACGTAGTGCCCGAACGTCAGCGCCATCGCCGCGCAGGACGCCGTCTTGCCCGTGATGAAACCCCAGCCCGCAATGAAGCCCGGCCACTGGCCGAGCTGCCGGCGCCCATACACGTAAGTTCCCCCGCTGTCGGGGTACCTTGCCGCCAACTGGGCCGACGCGACGGCATTGCAGTAGGCGATGACGCCGGCCACGGCCACGGCAAGTGTCAGCAGCGGCCCGGCCAGGGCTGCGGCGGGGGAGAACACGACGAACACGCCGGCGCCCAGCATCGAACCCAGGCCGATTGCCGTGGAATCGAACACGCCGAGGCGGCGCTGCAGCCGCTGGTGTGGCCGCTGCGGGCCGGGGCGGCCGCCGGGCTGATCGCGGTGCTGACCGGGGGGCTGGTCGCCGGGCTGGGTTCCGTTGCGCCGGGTTGCCATGGCAAAAGGGGCCTTTCCAACGGGTAAACTCGAACGGGATCGTTCCCGTAGCGATCCTATTAGAACGTCATTGTTTTGTTATCGCTTTTGATTTTCCCTCTGTCTTCTTCAGAAAGGCGTGCTGTGCTGCGCACACATGACCTCGGATCACTTCGCTCCGAGCACATTGGACAAACCGTAACCCTCGCCGGCTGGGTCGGCCGGCGTCGTGACCACGGTGGTGTCGCATTCGTTGACCTGCGCGACGCGTCCGGCGTCGCCCAGGTTGTGGTCCGTGAAGAAGAGGTCTTCCACGGACTGCGCAACGAGTATGTGCTGCAGATCGTCGGCACCGTCTCCCAGCGTCCCGACGGCAACGAGAACCCGGCGCTTCCCACCGGCGAGATCGAGGTCATGGCCGAGAAGGTCACGATCCTCAACACCTCCGATCCGCTGCCGTTCCAGATCGACGAACACGTTGAGGTGGGCGAGGAAGCACGCCTGAAGCACCGCTACCTGGACCTGCGCCGCCCCGGCCCCGCCCGTAACCTGCGCCTGCGTTCGGAAGCCAACCGGGTGGCCCGCGAACTGCTCCACCAGGACGGCTACGTGGAGATCGAAACCCCCACGCTGACCCGTTCGACGCCGGAAGGCGCCCGCGACTTTGTGGTTCCCGCCCGCCTGGCGCCGGGTTCCTGGTACGCGCTGCCGCAGTCCCCGCAGCTGTTCAAGCAGCTCCTTCAGGTGGGCGGCTTCGAAAAGTACTACCAGATCGCCCGTTGCTACCGCGATGAAGACTTCCGCGCGGACCGCCAGCCGGAATTCACCCAGCTGGACATCGAGGCCAGCTTCGTGGAGCAGGACGACATCATCCGTCTGGGCGAGAACATCGTCAAGGCCCTGTGGAAGCTGATCGACGTCGAGATCCCGACGCCGATCCAGCGCATCACCTACCACGACGCCATGGCCCGCTACGGCTCGGACAAGCCGGACCTGCGCTTCGGCCAGGAACTCACCGAGCTGACCGAATTCTTCAAGGACACCAACTTTGGTGTCTTCAAGGCGCCCTACGTCGGCGCCGTCGTCATGCCCGGCGGCGCCTCCCAGGCCCGCCGGGCCCTCGACGCCTGGCAGGAGTGGGCCAAGCAGCGCGGCGCCAAGGGCCTGGCGTACGTCCTGTACAAGGAGGATGGCGAACTCGCCGGTCCCGTCGCCAAGAACCTCACCGAGACCGAGCGGGCGGGTCTCGCCGACGCCGTCGGCGCCAAGCCCGGTGACTGCATCTTCTTCGCAGCCGGCGAGAAGACACCGTCCCGCGCGCTCCTCGGCGCTGCCCGCGTCGAGATCGGCCACCGCACCGGGCTCATCAACCCTGCTGACTGGGCCTTCTGCTGGGTCGTGGACGCACCGATGTTCGAGCCGGCCGCCGCTGCGGTCGCCTCCGGCGACGTCGCCGTCGGCGCAGGCAAGTGGACCGCCGTCCACCACGCCTTCACCTCGCCCAAGCCCGAGTTCATGGACTCCTTCGACGCCGATCCCGAATCGGCGCTGTCCTACGCCTACGACATCGTCTGCAACGGCAACGAAATTGGCGGCGGCTCGATCCGTATCCACGAGCGCGACGTCCAGGAACGCGTCTTCGAGCTCATGGGCCTGGACAAGGAAGACGCGCAGACCAAGTTCGGCTTCCTGCTGGAGGGCTTCAAGTTCGGAGCCCCTCCGCACGGCGGCATCGCCTTCGGCTGGGACCGCGTGGTTGCCCTGTTGGCCGGTGTGGAGTCCATCCGCGACGTCATCGCGTTCCCGAAGTCCGGCGGCGGCTTCGACCCGCTGACCCAGGCTCCCGCTCCCATCACGGCGCAGCAGCGCAAGGAAGCAGGCGTCGACTTCAAGCCGCAGCCCAAGAAGCCTGAAGACGGCAGGGACTAGCCTGCGAGCTTCAGCGGCAGGGGCTCCCCTGGCAACCGGGGAGTCCCTGCCGTCTGTCATTAGTTGCCCGCATTCGTCCCGGACGGAGTAGCCCGATGAACCTGGACCCGCGCCCCGGGATGATTCCTGGATCCGTCCCCGGGCTGGAGACGCTGATGGATGCAGCGTGGCCTGCCGCGGAGCGCGAGGAATCCGGCGGGTGGGTGCTGCGGGCGGCGTCAGGGGTGACCCAGCGGGCGAACTCGGTCTGGCTGATGGATCCCGGCGAGGATCCGCACCGGCAGCTCGCCGCAGTCCGTGACGCCCGGCTTTGGTACCGCAGCCGGCGGCTTCCGCTCATCTTCCAAATTTTTGACGGCTCACGCCACGCGGCGCTCAACGCGGTGCTCGACGCCGAAGGGTTCACCCGGCAGTCCGAAACCTTGGTGCTGGTCCATGTTCCCGGTGCTGAGTCCGGCGTCGGGCCCGGCGCCCCCGAACCTGCCGTGGAAATTTCGGCCGAGCCGTCGGCGGAATGGCTGGAGCTGTGGTGGAGCGTCGACGGCCGCGGGGGAGCGGACGAGCTCGCCGTGGCCCGCGGCATTCTCGAAGGGTGCCCCTCGCTGTACGCTCTGGTGCGGGACGACGGCGGCGCGCCAGCCGCCGTCGCACGCCTCGCCTTGCCCAACACCGGCCCGTCCGGGCCCGGGTGGGGCGGGCTGTACTGCATGGCAACGCGTCCGGATGCACGGCGTCGGGGCTATGGCGGCCGGGTGGTCCGGGCGCTGCTGCACGAGGGCGGGGCCCGCGGCCTGGCGGGGTACTGGCTGCTGGTCATGGCCTCCAACGCCGGTGCCCGTGAGCTGTACGCGCGGGCAGGGTTCCGCGAAACCGGCCGCTACCTCTACCGTCAGGACAGGCCCAAGCGGCACCTGACCGGCTGCTAAGGATTCCGGCTCCCGCCGTTAAGGGCTCTCCGGTGTCGCGGGATGTCCCTCAGGCTAATGCTCACCCTCGAGGACAGCCGTGTCGCTATTCTGTCGGTGGCACCTGAGATGATCTGAGTGTGGAGAGCAGGACAGCGTTGAGCGCGGAGAGCGGTACGGCGATAGAAGCCGTCGCCGCCTCGGTTGCCGCGCTGGCTGCCTTGGCCGGATCGGCCGCTAGCGACGATGCGCCTGCTGCCGACCCGGTGGGAGACGGCGATCCGCTGCGGCGGCTGGCGGACGGTTGCCTGGACGGGCTCGCCGAGGTCGCCCGGATGGAGGCCCGGATGGCCGCGTTGAGGGTGCGGCTGACCGCCGACTACGCGCAGGCAACCAGGTTCCTGGCGCCGCCGGCGCCGTCACCGCGGGACCGTGCCGTACAGGAGATGGCACTGGTGGCCGAGGTCGCCTGTGTCCTGACCGTCAGCGAACGCGCCG